>CANONN010000021.1 GCA_947567625.1 uncultured Roseburia sp.
CGACGCCGGAGTACGCAAGGCCGACCAGGGTAGAAGAACCGGAATCTATGCCGGAATATGCAAGGCGTGCAAAAGCAGAAGAACCGGAGGCAACGCCGGAGTACGCAAGGCGTGCAAAAGCAGAAGAACCGGAGGCGACGCCGGAGTACGCAAGGCCGACCAGGGTAGAAGAACCGGAATCTATGCCGGAGTACGCAAGGCCGGCCAGGGCAGAGCAGCCGAGCCCTGCATATGCAAGGCAAAGGCAGCAGGCCAATCGCGTGGCAGGCGCGGCGGCAAGAGAGGAAAGGACAAGCACAGCAGTGGATAAGGAAGCGGATTTTTTATTGAGCCAGATTGACGAGTTTCGGGAGCGGGCAAAAAAGCTGCAGGAGCTGATGGCCTCTAAGGAGAACAAAGCGCAGGAGCTGGAGAGTATTGTCAGCGAGCGCGAGGTTCGGGCAAATGCCTTGGAACAGGAGTTGTCGGAGCGTCAGGAGGCGGCGGACGGGCTTTTATCTGACTTCACGCGCAAGGTGGATATACTGGCGGAGAGCGTCACGGATAAAATGGCGGATATTGAGAACAATATCTCTAGGCAGGTGGAGGGCGCTAAGGCTGCCAACGAGGCGCAGCTTGCGGAGAGCCGCCGCCTGAACGAAGAACAGATTGCCGCAAACAGGCGTTTTTTTGAGGAGCAGACACAGGAAAATAAAAAACTGTTCGAGGAGCAGATTGCGGTCAACCGCAAGTTTTTGGAGGAGCAGACAGAAGAGAACAAGAAGCTGTTTGACAGTCAGCTCGCTACGATCAAGCAGTCGCTTGAGGAGCAGGCGATTGCCAACAAGAAGCTTTCCGAAGGGCAGATCGCAGAGGTTAAGACGCTGCTGGAGACGAATATGCCGCAGTTTGAGTCGATCAAGACGGAGCTGTCTGACAAAGTCCATTCGGAAAATGTAAAGTGTTACCGCAACATACAGGATTTGTTTACGGAGTTTGACTCCAAGATTGAGAAGATGGACAATATGGAGCAGGATGTGGGCAGTGTGAAGAAATATGTCAAGCTGTTGTCATGGTTCTCCATCCTGGATTTTGTAGTGTTGATAGCGTTTGTATTGGTAGTGGTAGGGATATTCTAATATGGCGGCAGAGACGAAGAAGATATGGGTGGTGGGGCATAAGAATCCAGACACGGATTCTATATGTGCCGCCATTTCCTATGCATATTTAAAAAATCAGGCGAAACAGCATGAGTATGTGGCGAAGCGGGCTGGCGCTGTCAACGAGGAAACCCGGTATGTGCTGGATTTTTTTGAGGTGGAGGAGCCCGAGCTTATCACATATGTCGGAGCGCAGATCAAGGATATCAGTATACGAAAAACCGAGGGCGTCAGCAGCCAGATCTCTCTAAAGCGGGCCTGGGAGCTGATGAAAAAGCTCGATGTCGTGACGCTTCCGGTCACCAATCGGTTTGGAAAGCTCGAGGGTGTGATCGTAACCAAGGATATTGCGACCTCCTACATGGATGTGTTTGATAACCGGGAGTTAGCCAATTCGCGCACGCAGTTTAAGACGATTGCGGAGACGCTCGAGGGTTCGGTGCTTGTCGGGAACGAGCATGCCTATTTTGTGAAGGGCAAGGTGGCGGTTGCCACATCAAATCCTGCCTATATGGCGGATTATATTGAGAGAGACGATCTCGTGATTCTGGGGGACCGAAAGGAGGCACAGCTGCAAGCGATTCATTCCAATGCCAGCTGCATCGTCATCGGCGGCGGACTGAAGGTCGAGGACGAGGTGAAGGCGGCGGCCGAGAAGAAAGACTGTGTGATTATCACGACGCCGTTTGACACTTTTTCAGTGGCGCGCCTCATCAATCAGAGTATGCCGATCAAACAGTTTATGACCAGACAGAACCTGATCACATTTGATATCGACGATTATGTGGATGATGTGCGCGATACGATGTCAAAGATTCGCCACCGCGACTTTCCGGTACTTGGTGAAAACGGAAATTACGAGGGCATGATCTCCCGCCGCAATCTGATGAATATGCAGAAAAAGCAGGTGATATTGGTTGATCACAACGAAAAGTCACAGGCAGTCGACGGCATCGGGGAGGCCGATATCTTAGAGATTATCGACCATCACAGGCTGGGAAGTTTAGAGACGATCTCCCCGGTCTATTTCCGAAATCAGCCGTTGGGGTGCACCTCGACGATCATTTATCAGATGTATCAGGAGAAAGGAGTCCAGATTCCGCAGAGGATTGCAGGGCTTATGCTCTCGGCCATTGTCTCGGATACGCTGATGTTTCGCTCTCCCACCTGCACGCCTTTGGATAAAGCGGTGGCGAAAAAGCTGGCCGTGATTGCCCATATTGATATTGAGGAGCACGCCAGAAATATGTTTCGGGCTGGCAGTGATTTCAAGGGGAAGACGGCGGAGGAGATTTTTTATCAGGATTTTAAAATCTTTCACACGGACGATTCCGATTTTGGCGTGGCGCAGGTCGGCGCTATGAGCCGGGAGGAGCTCGACAATGTCGCGCAGCAGCTGCGGCCGTATTTGCGGCAGGTGCTCGGCGATAAGAAGCTGGATATGGTTTATGTGCTGCTGACGGATATATTGGAGGAATCCTCTGTCGTGATCTGCGACGGAGCGGATGCGGGCAATACGGTTGCCGGGGCGTTTGGCGTCAGGGAAGACGCGACAGGGATGCTGCTCGAGGGCATAGTCTCGCGCAAAAAGCAGTTTATCCCGACGCTGATGAACTTTATGACAGAGCGGCAGTGAGCGCCGCTCTGTCATAAAGCGATTGGTTCTGGTGCTTGCATTTTGGCAAGAAGAAGCATCTTTTGCTTTTAGAGGATTGTTTCGCTGTGGCTTTTTAAATCTTCCCTGGGAGATACCCCGTACTTTTTTTTGTAGCTTCTGGAGAACGTCGAGTAGTTGGGAAAGCCGCTCTCCTCACATGCCTTGGCAACGGGTGTACCGGAGAAAATCATCTGTCTTGCCAGCTCTAAGCGCTTGAGCTCCACGTAGCCGTGGAGCGTGCAGCCGGTCTGTTGTTTGAACATGTGCATCAGATAATAGCGGTTCAAATAGAAGTGGCCGGCGACATGGTCAACGGAAAACGGTTCTTTTAAGTGTGCGTTCAGATAGGACAAGATCGAAAAGATCTTATCATCGGACGGAGAATTGGGGATGAAGTCAAAATTCCGGTGTAGGGCGGCGCGGTTTAACTGAATCATAAACTGAACAAAAAGAGCCTCCTGTAAGAGCGCGCCCGCGAAGTCCGCGTCTTTGCGGGCGCCGTCCAGTGCAGAGAGGATATTTTTTAAAGCAGTCCCGTGCCCTGTGCGAAAGCGCAGGACATGGGACTTTTTCTGTTGTCCGACCGGAGCGCTTGGGCCGGAAGCGGTGTGTGCGGCGGGAGGAAAACATTGCAGCAGGTCAAAGTCCCTGGTGCGGAATGTTTCCAGATAGTCCGGGGAAATATAGAGTATGATGCGTTCATACGGAGTCTTATCATGGATTTGCGGGCGGTGAATCTCTCCGGCGGGAATCAGCACGATATCGTCAGGCAGCAGGCGATAGGCGTTTCCCTCCACATAGTAGGTGACATTACCGCCGAGCATGACCAGGATTTTGTGAAAATTGTGATAGTGGTAGCGAAATTCCCGCTGCGTCTGATCTTTGATATGAAAAATTTTGAAATTTTCTCTCAGATAACCGGTTTTTTGATATTCGGACATCGCGCCGCCTTTCGGATTGCTTGTAGTAGGAAGAATCATAACACAGGAAAGCACTATTTGCAATGTTTTTGACATAAAATTGCGATACATTTTGAAAAGTGTCTGCTATAATAGTAGTGTGAGGTGGAAAACGAAAATTACTTTCCGGGAAAGGGCTCGAAAGTGAGCGGCGGAACGGAAAAACAGGAGGAGCGTGTATGAAGTTTACGAAAATGCAGGGGTGCGGTAACGATTATATTTATGTAAATCTGATGGAGGAGCAGATCGATCAGCCGGGGGAGGTGGCCATCGCCGTCAGCGACCGCCATTTCGGAATCGGAGCGGACGGACTTGTGACGATCGGGAAGTCAGAGGAGGCGGATTTTCGGATGCGCATTTACAATGCGGACGGTTCCGAGGCGGAAATGTGCGGAAACGGTATCCGCTGTGTGGCCAAGTATGTCTATGAGCATGGCATGACCGATCAAACCGATCTCACGATCGAGACCGGCGCAGGCATAAAGTCGCTGCACTTGCTTGTGGCAAACGGCCGGGTCGACCGTGTGCGGGTGGATATGGGGGAACCGGTGCTCACCGCGGCGGATATACCGGTGCTCAGTGACAAGGAGCGCGTGGTGAACGAGCCGCTTCTCGTGCTCGGCAAGGTCTGGAAGGTGACCTGTGTCTCCATGGGCAATCCCCACGCCGTCGTGTTTGTGCCGAGCGTCAAAACGATCAATCTGGAACAGATCGGGCCTGCATTTGAACACAACAAACGTTTTCCGAAAAGAATCAATACAGAATTCGTGGAAATCCTAAACCGTAATGAAATGAATATGCGCGTGTGGGAGCGCGGTACCGGCGAGACCCTGGCCTGCGGCACGGGAACCTGCGCGAGCGTTGTGGCCGCGATCGTCAACGGGCTTACCGAGGCTTCCGTTCTGGTGCATCTGCTCGGCGGCGATCTTGAAATCGAGTATGACCGCAAATCCAACCATGTTTATATGACAGGGCCTGCGGTCACCGTATTTGAAGGAGAGTGGGAAAAACAGTGATGAAATTAAAGCAATTGATGGATAAACTGGACTATACGTTGTTGGACGGTTCGCTTGACGAAGAGATATCAACCCTGGTCTATGATTCCAGAAAAGTAGAGCCGGGGAGTGTGTTTGTCTGTATTTCCGGCAGTGTGCGGGATGCCCACGCGTATATCCCCGACGTGGTGGCAAAAGGCGCGGCTGCGGTTATTGTGGAGAAGCCGATCGAGCTTCCGGGACAGGTGACCGTGGTAAGGGTGGAGGACACCCGCTATGCCCTGGCCTGTATGTCGGCCGCATACTTTGGTTATCCGGCCGACAAACTAAAAACAGTCGGCGTCACCGGGACAAAAGGCAAGACAACGACGACTTATATGATGAAAGCCATCCTGGAGGCGTCGGGCATCCGCACCGGTTTGATCGGCACGATTGAGACGATTATCGGCGATGTCACAATTCCGGCGCAAAACACCACGCCGGAATCCTACATTGTGCAGGAGACGTTCGCCAAAATGGTGGAAGCCGGCATGGAGGCGGTGGTGATGGAGGTCTCCTCGCAGGGGCTGATGCTGCACCGCGTTTCCGGTTTTACCTTTGACTACGGCGTTTTTACCAACTTAGAGCCCGACCACATCGGGCCCAATGAACACAAGGATTTTGACGATTACATGCATGCCAAAAGTCTGCTGTTTTGCCAGTGCCGCCAGGGCATCTTAAACGCCGACAGTGAACATCTGAATGGAATCTTAAAAGGGCACACCTGTAACGTGGAGACCTACGGCTATTGCGAAACGGCCGATCTGCGCGCTGACGGGGCGGTGCTGACGCACGAACCGGGTATTCTGGGCGTCCGCTATCATCTCAGCGGCCTGCTGGATATGGAGGTCACGGTCAATGCGCCGGGCAGTTTCAGCGTCTACAATTCACTGGCAGCGATCGCGCTGTGCCGCCATTTTGGGATAGCCGAAGAAAACATACGGCAGGCGCTTTTGCATGTTGCGGTCAAGGGAAGGATAGAATTGATTCCGGTGCCGGGAGAGTATACCCTGATGATCGACTATGCCCACAATGCCATGGCGCTCGAAAGCCTGCTTAAAACCCTGCGGGAATATCATCCGAAACGGCTGGTATGCCTTTTTGGCTGCGGCGGCAACAGAGCCAAGTCCAGGCGTTACGAGATGGGAGAGGTGTCCTCCAGGCTGGCGGATTTAACCGTCGTGACTTCCGACAATCCGCGCTATGAGGAGCCGATGGACATTATTCGCGATATCTTAGAGGGGGTCAGGCGGGCGGACGGCGCCTATGTCACCATTTCCGACCGAAAAGAGGCCATCGCCTACTGTATCGACCATGCAAAGCCGGGCGACGTGATCGTGCTGGCAGGAAAAGGCCACGAGGATTACCAGGAAATCAGAGGGGAAAAACACCATATGGATGAGAGAGAGCTGATTGATGAGATATTAAAAGAACGCGGGAGGTAGTAGTTTATGTCTTTGTTTCGCGGCTGTGGGACTGCGCTTATCACCCCGTTTCGGGCAGACGGAGAAGTCGATTTTTGCGCGTTCGAGCAGATGCTGTTACGCCAGATAAAGGAGGGAACCGATGCTCTGATCGTCTGTGGGACGACCGGCGAACCGGCGACGATGACAGGAAGAGAGAGGGAAGCGTGTATTTCGCTTGCGGTGGAGACGGCAGATCATCGGATTCCCGTGATCGCGGGGACCGGAGGCAACTGCACCGCGACAGCGGCAGAGCAGTCGCGGGCGGCCGAGCGCCTTGGCGCGGACGGCCTGCTCGTGGTGACGCCCTACTATAACAAAGCGACACAGGAGGGATTGTATCAACATTATCAGGCGATTGCCGGGGCTGTGAAGCTGCCGGTCATTATGTACAATGTGCCCTCCCGCACCGGCGTCAATCTTTTGCCGGAGACAGCGGTGCGCATCGCAAAAGACGCGAAGAATGTGATTGCAATCAAGGAGGCCGGCTCCTCGATCGCGCAGACGGCCAGGCTCGCGGCGCTGGGCGAGGGAGTGCTCGACCTCTATTCGGGCAACGATGATCAGATTCTTCCGGTCTTATCGCTTGGCGGCATCGGTGTTATTTCGGTTCTCGCCAATGTCATGCCAAAAACGGTACACGAGATGGCGGCCGAATATCTGGAGGGGGACAGGGAGCGCGCGAGAACATTGCAGCTTATGTGCCTGCCGCTCATTGAACAGCTCTTTTCCGAGGTCAGCCCGATTCCGGTAAAGGCGGCGCTGCATCATCTGGGATTGTGCGAGAATGTACTGCGGCTGCCGCTTGTGCCTATGAGTGCGGAAAAAGAGCGCAAGTTAGTGAGCGAGCTGGAGAGGGTAAGACAACTGGGGCTGGTAGAGTATGGCGCAAGTTAGTGAGCGAGCTGGAGAGGGTAAGACAACTGAGGCTGGTAGAGTATGGCGCAGATATCAATGCAGCGATATGTTTGCCAGGGCATGGAGGAGGATTGCGGCGATGCGCGTCGTCGCCGTTGGATTGCTGACAGGAGGATGAGATGAAAGAGATACGCATGGAAGATTTGAGCCAGGGCGACGGGATTATAACGGTCAATATGGCAGACCTGCACGAAAAAGAAGACACCTATTACAGCGCGTCGGCGGAGGGCAAAATCTACGTCGGCGACGAGGTGTTTTTTGCGCTCGAGACACATTCCGCGAAAATGGGTGAAGTGCTGGGCGCTGCGCAGGTGGCGGGCATTATGGCGGCCAAAAATACCGGTGGGTTGATTCCCATGTGTCATACGAGCGTACTGACGAACTGTAAACTGACATTTCGTATGTCGGAAAAAGATTATGCCATATGGGCAAATTGCAGCGTCTCCTGCGTCGGCAGGAAAAATGTGGAGATGGAGGCGCTGACGGGCGTCGGCGTGGCGCTTTTGACTATTTTTGATATGTGCAAATCCGCCGCGCACTTGATGCGCATCGGAGAAATTCGCTTAGTGGAGCCAAAAGGAGGACAAGCTTGAAACAGAAACGTTTTGTGCATACTGCTGACCGTGGTGGCGGTTTGCGGGCTATTCGCGGGCTTGCAGCCTCGCCGATACGCAGAATCGGGATGAACATACTTTGGGCAGGATAGAGCAGTTGGTCAGCAATGGCCAGCTGTTTTCTTATTTTATAGATATGCCAGCGCGGTATCTCTGACAGATTACAAATTTTATAAATTATTTTAATCATTTCAGAGATTTGATTCGTTTTCATATATAGAGCTATGAGAGAGGAGGGTGCCGTCAGGTGAGTGATGATGAATTGATTGAGCAGATCAGAGACGGAGACGAAGGGGCCGCGGATGCATTGATTC
Organism: uncultured Roseburia sp.; assembly: GCA_947567625.1. Taxonomy (GTDB): domain Bacteria; phylum Bacillota; class Clostridia; order Lachnospirales; family Lachnospiraceae; genus Roseburia. The sequence goes on from CANONN010000021.1 coordinate 8,099, forward strand.
GTCGCTATTATGGTTCCATTCTGCGCTATTGCAGGTGGCATTGCAGCAACGCAGAGAAAGCGGAAGACTTGACGCAGGAAACCTTTTTTAAGCTCTTTCGCAATCTGTGGCAGTATGAGGGAAAGAAGAAATTTAAGGCTTATCTTTATTCGATTGCCAGCCACTTATGCATTGACGAGAGCAGAAAAATGTCGTTCCTTTCGTTGGAGGAGGAAGCAGATCTTGCCAATGGCCGTGATGAAATGCGGCAGGTGGAGGATAACGCGCTGATCGGGCATTTGCTGCAATTCTTATCTCCTGAGCAAAAAGAAGCGGTAATCCTTAGGTTTGGAGGGCAGTTAAGCTATGCGGAGATTGCAAAAGTGACGGGGGAAAATATGCGTACCGCACAGAGCAGGGTGAGAACGGCATTAAAGATCATGCGGGCGTCCTGTCACGGTCAATAGCGCTGTTTTGGGCAGCGGAATCATGGAGGTTAGTATGAGGAAACGAGATTTGGAATATGAGCTGAGGTTATCGCTCGGACAAGAGGTAGCGCCGCGGCGGTTGGAGGAGACGATACAGGCGTGCTGCGGGATAGTGCAAAGCCGGGCGAAGCCAGCCGAAGAGCGGACGGGTTTTTTTCAATATCTGGCGGACATTTTTCGTCTGGAAGGGCTGTCAATGGCTGGCGTACATGCGGCCGTGCTTTTATTCATCTGCCTGACCGTTTCAAAACTGTCAGATTGGCCGGGGATTCTGCCTGTGGTAATGCCGTTTTTGGTTCTTGCGGCGATGCCGGCTGTTTTTCGGGGGCGATACCACAGAGTGAGCGAGATGGAGGCGGCGACGAGAGCCTCCGGCGCACAGATCATACTGGCAAAGTTAATTTTGGCGGGGGCCGCGGATTTAGTGTGCATTACGGTTCTGCTATGTCTGGAAATTTACCTGCATAATTCCTGCCGGGAAATCAGTGGTATGATTTTATATTGCCTGGTTCCTTATCTGGCATGTATGGCGGCGATGCTTGGCATCGTGAGGTCGTGCAAAAAAGACGCGATATCCATTTGCATTGCGGTGATGCTGGCCTTTAGCTCCTTCCTGGGGGCAGCCGTACAATTTTTGCCATGGCTTTACGAGACATCCGCGACTGGATTTTGGGTTGCCGCATTTTTATTATTTGCCGTGTTTTATGGAAAAGAAATCGGATACATCATAAAAATGAGAAAGGAAGGTAAAATGTATGGAATTATCGCTTGATCGTTTGACAAAGCATTATGGGCATAAAATTGCGGTGGACTGCGTCAACGCTTCTCTAAAGCCGGGCGTATATGGACTTTTGGGGGCCAACGGAGCGGGAAAGACGACGCTGATGCGCATGCTGTGCGCTATCTTGGAGCCGACCTCTGGGGAGGTACTTTTAGACGGGAAAGAGGTGACGGCGATGGGGGCGGAATACAGAAATCTCTTGGGGTACCTGCCGCAGGATTTCGGCTACTATCCCAATTACACCGCACAGGAGTTTTTGCTCTATTTTGCGGCGCTAAAGGGAATCCCCCATAAGAGCGCCCGCACGCGTGTGAGAGAATTACTCGGGCTAATCGGCCTTGGGGATGTGGCCGGCAAAAAAATAAAGACCTACTCCGGCGGTATGAAGCAGAGGGTCGGGATCGCACAGGCGCTGCTCAATCAGCCCAGAATATTGGTGCTTGATGAACCGACAGCCGGATTGGACCCCAAAGAGCGGATTCGTTTCCGCAATCTGATCGCCGATTATGCCGGGGATAGAATCGTAATTTTGTCTACGCATATTGTCTCGGATATCGAAGCGATCGCGGATGAGGTGCTCCTCATGAAGAAAGGAAAGCTGCTCTCGAAGGGAACGGTGGAAGAGCTGACTCGGAAGGTGAAAGGAAAAGTGTGGGAGCTGGTCGTGTCACCCGAAGAGGCCAGAAGCTGGCAGGCCAAGATGGCGGTGGCAAACCTGCGCCATGAAGAAAATAAAATTGCACTTCGTATTTTATCCGATGATAAGCCGGCGGAGGGGGCTGTGCCCTGCGAGGCTTCCTTGGAGGATTTATATCTCTATTATTTTGGAACGGAGGAGGGAGCGCGATAAATATAGACTGATATTTTGAAACGGAGAAGAACAACGATGAATAGGGACTGATACTTTGACATGGAAGGGAATTGCGGTGAATTATGAATTTATTTTTAGCAGAACATAATAAATTATGGAAAAGAAACGGCGTGAAAATCTGCGTTTTGCTGTGCTTTTTTTATGTCGTGATAGTCGGGAATATACTGACATTTCAATGGTTTAGCTTTGGCAGCAACGACGATGCTACGAGCTCGTTTGGAAATCATTTTGACGGATATGACATGATAAAAGAGAGCCAGGCATATGCGCGCACTTTCGGCGAGCTGACCGATGAAACGATACAGAGGATGGTGCGAGACTACCAGAGACTAAAAGCTGAGGGAAAAGACAGAGAACGGGAGTGGATGGACCGGGGGATCATAGACAACTGGCTGGAAACCTTGTGGCCGGAGCTAAAAGACAGCGCGAGATATGAGACGATGATCACATATGTGGATGCGGATCAATTGACCGGGTTTTATGAGAGAAGGCAGCAGGCGGTCGAAGATTTCCTAAAAATCAGCGGACAGACGGGCGGAGAACAGGAATATTTGCTGAAAATGGAATCGAAAGTGCAAAAACCGTTTCGCTATCAATGGGTGGAGAGCTGGTCTCAGCTTCTTGGAAGTATACTAGCCGATTTGGGCATGGTGATGGCGCTGTTTCTCGCCATTGTTTTGTCGCCTCTGTTTGCCGGGGAATGGCACAGTAATACGGGCGGCATGATACTGGCGACGAGAAATGGCTGGCGGCAGGCCGCCCGGACAAAAATAATGGTCGGTTTTGCGTTTACGCTGGAATTTTTTACCCTGCTGGCGGGAGGAATGTTGACGGCACAACTATTTTTTCTCGGGTTTTCCGGTTGGGATATGCCGATACAGACCATAAAGCTGATTGCGGTAGCGCCCATTAATATGCTTGGGGCGGAGCTCTATGAATATGGTTTTACCTTGCTTGGCGTGATCGGATACGCGGGGGTTGTCATGTTGATCTCAGCGGCTGTTAGAAACCATATACTGGCGCTGCTGCTCTCACTGTTCGTGGTATACGGGCCGATGATGATCTCTTCGTATCTGCCGATGGGATTGCAAAAGGCGTTGGATTTGCTGCCGCTGGTCGGAAGCGGCACAGATATTTTCCGAACGAATACATTTCATCTGTTCGGTACCTATATCTGGTCCCCCTGGCTGCTCCTTATCGTGCCGGTGCTGCTTGGCTTACTGTGTGTCCCGTTTGCGGTCAAGTGCTGGGCGAGGAAGGGGTAGGCCGCGCGGGCATGGCCTTAAGAGGTATGTCTTATCAGAACTGGAAATAGACAAACGCCTGCGCGTCGTACCCCACACCCCAGACGCCAAACACCAGGATAAACATCACCGCGGCAATATAAATCAGCCAGCGGCACCACAAATCCTGCCGAAAGATCACTTCCGTCACTTTGACCCCTCGATAGCGCAAAACGTCGCCCGCGATTAAGATGCCGATCGAAAACAACAGCAGCCCAAACTGCCTCTGGCTGAGGCCAAGCTCATACAGGGAGCCGTCAAAAAATATCCAGGGATTCGGTGCGGTAAACATACTGCGCAAAATATAGAGAGCGTCGTCTACGCTGTTGGCGCGGAAAAAAACCCAGGTAAGGTCCACCAAAATAAACGTACAGACCACCTTCAGGCATCTGTGCCCGATACTTTCCGTGTGCAGTCCGAGTCTGCCGGCTATCTTTTCGCGCGCGCCTTTGGTCGCGCTGCCAATCACCTGGAAGAGTCCGTTTAGCCCGCCCCAGATCACGAAGGTCCACTGTGCCCCATGCCACAGCCCGCTTACCAAAAAGACGACCATGACGTTGAGATATTTGCGGAGTTTTCCCCTGCGGTTTCCGCCCAGCGGAATATAAAGATAGTCGCGGAACCAAGAAGTCAGAGAAATATGCCACCGCCTCCAGAATTCTTCCACGGTTTTTGCCAGGTAGGGGCAGTCAAAATTGTCCATCAGATGAAAGCCCATAATCTCCGCCGCCCCGATGGCAATCATCGAATACCCGGAAAAATCGCAATAGATCTGAATGGCGAACAGCGCGCTTGCCAGGATAAAGTGGCAGCCCCGGTAATCCATGGGATGATTGTATACGGTATCGACGATGACCGCGATGCGGTCGGCCAGCACAAGCTTCTGGAAGTAGCCCCAGACCATGATGAATAGGCCCGCGCGCATGCGCTCAAAATCAAAAGGATGCTCCTTTTGAATCTGGGTCAGCAGGTTTTTGGAGCGCTCAATCGGCCCTGCCACCAATTGCGGAAAGAATGAGACAAACAGTGCATATTTGAGAAAATTCTTTTCCGCATGGATTTCCCCGCGGTAGACGTCCATCGTATAGCTTAAAGCCTGAAATATGTAAAAGGATATGCCGACCGGGAGTATCACGTCGAACGACGGGCTGAGCAGGGCAAGATTGCAGCGCGCCAGTATCCGGTTGATATTCTCGATTGCAAAGTCAAAATATTTAAACAAAAAGAGCAGCGACAGATTTAAAAAGAAGCTGCCGGCCACAAATATTTTTTTATAGGTTTGTATCTTTCGGCCGTCCCAGGGCCTGTTGCCGGCATACTCGATGGCCCACCCGCTCAGATAGGTAACGCCTGTCGAAAACAGCAGGAGCAGTACATAGGTCACGTTCCAGCACATATAAAAATAATAGCTGGCGGCCAACAGCCACAGATACCTCGCTTTGGAGGGGATGAGAAAGTACAAAAATACGACAATCGGGAAAAAGATGAGAAAATGGATGGAATTAAAAAGCATATGTGTTATCCTCTTATGTTTTTTGTTAGAGCTGTTTGCGCTAGCGGAAGATTACCTATACGGAATGTGCATGTATGGCGCCTTGCTGATTCGCGGGCTGCGGTGTTTTTACTTGCGTTTCTCAAGTTCAAATATGGCCGTATCTACAAGCTCCCCGGTTGCGGCATGTCTGACAATAAACGCGTAATCTCCGTCAAAATTCCCGCCGATTTGCGCGGCGGCTTCTTCTTTTCCGATGAACTGTTTTTCTGAAACGGCGTCCAATAATTTACTCACGGCAGGCGTGGGGGAGGTTCCTTCTTTTTGATAAATTTCGCATGTAAAGCCTTCATCTCCCAACCACATCAAATAGGCGCTAAGGCGCGTCTGTCCCCGCAGCCAGGCGGCTTTTTTCTCGGTATAGGCCAGATAATCGTTATCCCATTTTGCGATTTCGCGCTCGGGCAGGCTGTTTTTTGAAAATTGAAAGTGGTCGTTCAGATATTGGCCGATGTATTTTGACGTTTTCCGCTGACCGCTTAGATTTAGATGCCCGACATCCTTAAAATCGGTCTGATAATCAATCCGCAGTGTGTCGTCGTAGGACATATTTAAAAACGGGACGCCGTATTCTGTGGAGAGACGCGCAACGCCGTTTAGCGCCCGCTGGATTTCTTTGCCCTTGCAGCAGGGGAGCGCTTCCAATATCACCGCAATGTCGTTTGCCTGGCACAGCTCAATGATTTTTCGCATATAGAGATATCCGATTGTTTCCTCCGCTATCATATCTGATTCATCAATCAGCTTATAACCGCTCAAATCCTTTACGACCGTAGAAATCTTGCAGCCTTTTTGCACGGTATAGTTCGGGGAAAAGTCGCCTCGTTCGATTTCTTCCCAGCGGTTGTGGTAGACGGAAAACGGGAACAGATATTCCAAGCGTTCTTCTGTCGTATCAAACAAATCCATGACGGCACGGATTTTGTTCGCGGAGAGCGGAATCGCATCGAAGCCGTTGTGCATCTGCTGTCTGCCGTCCCCTGCTTCCTGTATCTTGAGATCGTGCTGGATATGGTAGCAGTCGACCACCAGGACACTTGGTTTGGCATAATCTAAGGCATTGACGAGCGTCCAGTACATCTGCGACGGACGGCAGCCGCTCGAAGCGAGGACGTAAGAGCGGATTTCATTTTCTTTCCACAGCTCCATCGGCAAAACGCCGCGGTACATATGGCTGTTGCCCAAAAACCAAACGTCATAGCCGGCCGGGTCCGACCAAAATTCCGAGAATTGTTCCATGCTGTCTTTTCGCTCCATAAAATGAGCGACGCAGTGGAACACGAAGCAAAACAATAAAATAAAGCAGATTGTGCCGGTTATCCTTTTTAATCTGACGGACTTCATCCCATATTTCCTCTCGTAAAAAATAATTGCAAAATATCCCGAGGACATTTTATCCCCTGAAAAGGTATGGAAACAACGTAAGTATTATATTTCACATTTTGGATCGCCGGGAAAAAGTGAAAATGTCCTTTACTTTTTGCTTTTTTCGTGTTATATTAAAACAGTTGTGAGTGAATAGATGGTCCTCTGTTACGAAATGACGTATTAAGAACATCCAGATTGCAGGAGGTTATCAAATGAACGCAAATGAAATTATCAAAAACATTGAGACAGAGCAGTTAAAGGCTGAAGTGCCGCAGTTTCGCGTGGGTGATACCGTTAAGGTTTACGGTAAGATCAAAGAGGGAACCCATGAGAGAATCCAGGTCTTCGAGGGAACTGTGATTAAGAAACAGGGCGGCAGCAACCGCGCGACATTTACCGTCAGAAAGATTTCCAACGGTGTCGGCGTCGAGAAGACATGGCCGTTACATTCTCCGAATGTAGAGAAAGTGGAAGTGGTGCGCATGGGTAAAGTAAGACGTGCAAAATTGTACTATTTGAGAGATCGCGTAGGTAAGAGGGCGAAAGTAAAAGAATTGGTAAGATAAGATATGCCGAAGTGTGGGGCTGCTGTACGGATTGTGCAGCAGCCTCTTTGTCAATGAGAGAGGATTTGTTTTGCGTAGAAATCGTGGAAGTGGGCTTAGTTTTGCCAGAAGAAAGAAAAAAGTAAATTTTGCTATTATCCGGGAAGTAATTGTCTGGACGGTCGAAATACTGATCACCATTATGGTGGCGTTTACCTGCGTCTATTTTTTGGGGCTGCGCACCAGCGTGGTGGGCCAGTCGATGGCGGCGACGTTAAACGGCGGCGATGAGATTTTGGTCAACCGTTTTTTGTACAAAGTGACAGACCCCAAAGCGGGAGACGTGATCGTGTTTTTGCCCAACGGCAATGAAAAATCCCATTTCTATGTCAAACGCGTGATCGCCACGCCCAGGGACGTGGTGCAGATCAAAAACGGGCTCGTGTATGTAAACGGGGAAGTGTATGAGGACTCATTTGAGGCGGCGCCCGTGGAGGATGCAGGGCTCGCGGCGGAGGAGATCGTGCTGGGCGAAAATGAGTATTTTGTGCTGGGCGATAACCGCAATAACAGCGAGGACAGCCGTTATGCCAATATCGGCAATATCAAGAAAGAATATATTGTGGGAAAAGCATGGTTTCGCTGCGCGCCATGGGGCCTGTGGGGATTTATCGAATGACGAAGGGAGACGACGATGCAGTTTCAATGGTATCCGGGGCATATGACAAAGGCAAAGCGTCAGATGCAGGAGGACATAAAGTTAGTAGATCTGGTGATCGAGCTGGTGGACGCCAGGGCGCCGCTTAGCAGCAGAAACCCTGATATCGACGAGCTCGGGAAAAACAAATACCGCCTGATTTTGATGAATAAGGCAGATTTGGCGGACGACGCGGTAAGCGGCGGCTGGAAGGCTTATTTTGCGGACCGGGGCTCTGCCGTCGTGGAGCTGGACGCGAGAAACCGGGCCGGCATGAAGGCGGTTACCAATGTCATCATGGAAGTGTGCAAAGAAAAGATTGAGCGCGACAGGAAGCGGGGAATTAAAAACCGTCCGGTGCGCGCGATGGTTGTGGGGATTCCCAATGTCGGAAAGTCGACGTTTATCAACTCCTTTGCGGGGCGCGCCTGCGCAAAAACAGGCAATAAGCCGGGCGTCACCAAGGGGAAGCAGTGGATTCGCCTCAATAAGAATGTAGAGCTTTTGGATACGCCGGGAATCTTGTGGCCTAAGTTTGAAGATCAGACGGTGGGGCTTCATCTCGCCTGGATTGGCGCGATGAATGATGAAATCATAAATATCGACGAGCTTGCCCTAGAATTGATTCAAAAGTTGAAACAGGATTATCCGGGTACGATAGACGGTCGTTACGCCATAGAGGGCGGGCCTGTCGACGAGACAAAGACCGAGGCCGAAATATTGGGGGCGATCGCCGCAAACCGGGGCTGTATCGGGCGGGGCGGCGAACCGGATTACGGCAAGGCCGCCGCGCTGCTGATCGAGGAATTTCGCGGCGGGAAATTGGGCAGAATCACGCTCGAGCGGCCTGTGAAGCATGATTAAAAGACGAACGTTACGGTGCAGGAGAAAATAATTGGAAAAAGGACAAGTGTAAAATGCAGGAGAAAACAATCGGTCGGAAAAAGTCGAACGTAAAATGCAGGAGAAAACAATCGGAAAAAGGGCGAATGTAAAATGCAGGAGAAAACAATCGGAGAGATCAGGGAAGAGTGGAAGGCGGCGGATGAGTGGATGCTGCCTTCTTTTATCGCAAAATACGAAAATGACGCCCGAAGCGGCGTTATAAAGCTCGTGGAGCAGGCGGGAAAGAAAATCAAGGCGCTGGAATTGGAGAGAGCGCGTATTGACCGGCTGAGGGAGTATGAGAAAATGTATGCCGACTGCGGTTTGATCTGCGGTATTGACGAAGTGGGCAGGGGGCCTTTGGCCGGCCCGGTGGTGGCGGGGGCCGTGATCCTGCCAAAGGACTGCGAAATCTTATATATCAATGATTCCAAAAAGCTTAGCGCCAAAAAGAGGGAAGAACTCTACGACGTGATTATGGAGCAGGCGGTGGCAACAGGTATTGGCATGGCCGGCCCGGGGCGGATTGACGAGATCAATATCCTGCAGGCGACCTACGAAGCCATGCGGGAAGCTATAAGCAAATTGGCGGTGAAGCCCGATATATTATTAAACGATGCGGTGACGATACCGGACGTAGGCATACGCCAGGTGCCGATCATAGGAGGCGACGGCAAGAGCATTTCGATTGGCACCGCAAGCATCGTGGCGAAAGTGACAAGGGATCGGATGATGATGGAGTACGATAAATCCATGCCGGAATACGGGTTTGCATCCAATAAGGGTTATGGGTCGGCAGAACATATTGCCGCGATTAAACAGTACGGTCCGTCCCCGATTCACCGCAGGAGTTTTATAAAAAATTTTATCTCGGCATAAAGTAATACGGTGACGGTTCCGATCACTTATCGTTTGCTGACGATGGAAAGGCAGGGGGTATGATGCAGATTTCGGATTTATTGGGGCAGTACAGCAGGAATGTTGCCAACGGTACGGAAGAATTAAAGGGCGCGCAGAGTGTGCAAAAGTTAGTTTCCACGTTAAAGGAGCTGTCGGCCGGCAGTATTTTCGAGGGAACCGTGGCCAGCATCCGAAACGGAAAAGCGGTGCTCTCACTCGGTAACGGGCAGACCATCCTTGCGCGTCTGGACGGAAAGGCACAGGTGCAGCAGGGAGTTTCCATGTTTTTCCAGGTAAAGTCCAACGACGGCAGTACGCTGGCAATCCGGCCCTATACCGGGATGGGCAACGTCAAGAACCCAATCCTTTTAAACGCCCTGACGACGGCGGGGATTCCGGTCAACGATAAGACAATGGAGCTGGTAGAGTCGATGATGAAGGAGCAGATGCCGGTCGGTAAGAACAGTCTGCTCGATATGGCAAGACTGCTCTCGGCTCATCCTGGCGTGGAGCCCTCTACGATCGTGAAAATGGTCAAATACGGGATTCCGGTCAACCGCGAGATGGCGGCGCAGTTTGAAAATTATGCCATGGACAGACACGCGATTTTGAAGGAGATGGACAGTGCTATCGGCCAGATCGCCTCGTCGCTCGGCGGCAGTGAGCTCTCGGCGGAGGAATCGTTCTCTCTCTATGGAAAGATCGTCGATATTTTACAGGGCAACGGAGAACGCTATGCTGCGTCCGGGTATGGACCCAATGGAAACGGGGAGCTTTTGGGAAACGCCGAAAACGGCTTGCAGGGAAATGCCGCCGTTAGGAATCAGGAGTCCATGCTGCTTCGGGAGACGGCGGCTTCGGATGTGGTGAAGTTTACATTCGGGCAGATTGGCGAGGAGGAGCCTTTAGCCCAGGCTCCCCGGCAGACGGAGAACGGCGTAACACAGCAGGATGCGAGGGCGCAGGAGCTGCCGGCGCAGACAAACGGGGCAGCGGAGGGAAGCGATCAGGCTGTGACGTTGGGGCAGGTGCTTGGCGAGGCACAGCTCGCCCGCCTGGCACGGCTGTTAGAGGGCGTTCCCGTACTGGCGGGAAACGATAAGCTGTTCCCTGCGGCCAGGGAGGAGTTCTTTATCAATACGCTCGAGGAGGAGCTGCCGGCCGAGACGAATCCGAACGAGGGGGAGGCCGCCGAGGCGGCGGAGGCCAGGACGCAGGACAATGCGCTCGACCGGGAGATGCCGGTACAGAAATTTTTGAGCACGGTCAAACAGATTTTTGAGGAGAACAGCCAGTACGGCTTCAGCGGTATCAAAAAGCTCTTTTCATCGAAAGAGTTTGGGGCTGCGCTGCGAAGCGCTTTTGAGGAGCAGTGGACGATAAAGCCCCAGGAGCTCAAACAGGAAAATAAAATCAGCCAGCTCTACGAAAAGCTGACCAGGCAGATGGCGCAGGCAGAGAATGTCATGAAAGCTGCCGGTTTGCTGTCGGAGTCCTTTACGCAGACGGCGAACGATATCCGCAGCAATATTGATTTTATGAACCAGATTAATCAGGTGTATGCCTATATGCAGCTGCCGCTGAAGATGGCGGGACAAAACGCCAACGGCGAGCTCTATGTCTATACCAACAAAAAGCTGCTGCGCGATAAAAACGCGGAGGTGTCGGCGTTTTTGCATTTAGATCTGGAACATCTCGGGAGTACGGACGTTTCCGTGAAAATGCTGCACAAAAATGTGCAGACGAAATTTTATCTGGCGGACGACGCGGCATTTCATCTGGTGGAAAAACACATACCGGTTTTGGAGCGTCGCCTCAAGAATAAGGGCTACCATTGTACCATCACACTGTCGAACGAGGAGAAAAAAGTGAATCTTGTGGAAGACTTTCTCACGCAGGAGAAGCCCTCCGCCGGGGCGGTGCACCGGTATTCCTTTGATGTGAAAGCGTAAGTGTCAGCAGAAATGGGGATTATTTATGGAACAGCGAAACGGAAAGGATAAGGAAATCCATAAAGAGCGGACGGCAGTGGCCATCGCCTACGAGCCGGGAGACCGGGCGCCCAAAATTCTCGCCTCCGGCAAGGGCGCCGTCGCGGACAGAATCATAGAGAAAGCGAAAGAAAATGACGTTCCGTTCTACAAGGACAACAAACTGGCGGAAACGCTCTCGAAGCTTGAGATCGGCGATTCGATTCCGCCGGAGCTCTATGAGGTTGTGGCGGAAATACTGGTGTTCGTGGATGATATGAACCGCATGAAAGGCAAGCTGGAGCAGTCGGGCCTGCTGTGATCTAAACGGGTCAGTACACTAGGCATCGTGTGAACAGGCAGAGAAGAAACGGATGCCGGGAAAATAGGCAGGAAGTCATGGGGATATGCCAGGGAGAAACAGAAGTTGAGAAATATACAGGAAGTCATGGAAACATGCAGGAAAGAGACGGATGGAAGCGCATGAATAAGCGTCAGGTGGGCGCACAATACGAGCAGGCAGCGGCGCGGTATTTGGAACAGCGCGGGTATCGTATCATAGAGTCCAATTTCCGCTGCCGCTGCGGAGAGATTGATCTGGTAGCGCGGGAGGGCGCGTATCTGGTGTTTGTGGAAGTAAAATACAGGAAAGACACCGGCGCCGGAGAGCCGCTTGAGGCTGTAGATTACCGCAAGCAGCGCCAGATTTCAAGGACGGCGGCTTTTTATCTGCTGCGCCGCGGATACGGGGAAAACACGCCCTGCCGCTTTGATGTTGTGGCGATACTGGGGGAGGAGGTGCGGGTCATTCAAAATGCGTTTGAATATGTCCCGTAAACATATATTGGCGGAAATGTACCTGGCATAGTCGGTTGGAACAGGAGGCTTCATGCAGTATTTTCAGGAAAAAGGAAACGAAGTATTAAAGCAGACCGTTTACCCGCAGGCGGACGGCAGCGGTCTAACACTGTTATCCTATCCGCTGCTTGACGAAACGAACATCGTCAAACACTGTTTTACCACGCGATTTGGCGGCGTCAGTACGGGGGAGTTTGCCTCCATGAATCTCAGTTTTACGAGGGGAGACAGGGAAGAGGCGGTGCGGGAGAATTTTATGCGTGTCGCGCGGGCGTTGGAGGTGGAGACAGAGAATTTCGTATTTTCCGACCAGACGCACACGACCAATGTGCGCCGGGTGACAAGGGAGGACGCGGGAAAGGGATTTGTGCGGCCAAGAGATTATGCGGATGTGGACGGACTGATCACCGATGAGCCGGGACTTACGCTTGTCACATTTTATGCGGACTGTGTGCCGCTTTATTTTGTCGACCCGGTGCACCGCGCGATCGGGCTTGCCCACTCCGGTTGGCGCGGCACGGCGGCGCGCATGGGAGCGGTGGCCGTGGCGGCTATGGGCAGGGAGTTTGGCACGAGGCCGGAGGATTTGATCTGTGCGGTCGGGCCGTCCATCTGCCGGGACTGTTACGAGGTCGGAGAGGATGTGGCACAAAAGTTTCGGGCGGCTTTTGCCGGATGTGAGCGCGAAGTGCTGACAGAAAAGCCGCATCATAAATATCTGCTCGATTTGTGGCGGGCCAACGAGCGCGTCTTATTGGAGGCCGGGGTACGGCGCGAGCATCTTGCGGTGGGGCGTCTTTGCACCTGCTGCAATTCAAATATACTGTTTTCGCACCGGGCAACCGGCGGAAAACGCGGAAACCTTGGGGCTTTTTTGTGCCTCAGGCAGTGTGAACAAAAATAGCAGACGAAAAGGGCATCATTGGAGAGACCGGAAGCGTAAACGCATATCTTAATAAATTCTTTCATTTTTCCTAAAGATATCTGTCTTGTTTCTATCCCACAGGAGTGCTATACTGACCGTACTAAGACAGTTAGTACAGTTAGTACAGTACATGATTAAGATGGGAGGTTTTCCGATTTGATTCAGTTAAATTACCGGGATGCAAAGCCTATTTATGAACAAATCCAGGATGGGCTGCGAAAACTGATCGTGACGGATTCGCTGGCGGCCAATGATAAGCTGCCCTCGGTGCGGGAAATGGCCGCGAGCCTGGCGATCAATCCGAACACGATTCAACGGGCATACCGCGATCTGGAGAGTGAGGGTTATATTTACACCATTGCGGGTAAGGGCTCTTTTGTGGCGGGCCAGAAGGAAGTGGACAATGCCAGGGAACATAGCCTGTTTTCCACATTTGATGCCACGGTGGCGGAACTACTGTATCTTTCCGTACCGAAAGGAGATCTGGTTGAGCGGATAGATAAAATAGAAAGGGGCGAAGACATTGATACAGGTAAAGCAGGTAAAAAAGAGTTTTAGTGGATTTTTGGCGTTGGACGGCGTGGATATGCACGTCAAGAAAGGGGCTATCTATGGTTTGGTGGGACCAAACGGCGCGGGAAAGTCCACCATCATCCGCCATATCACCGGAGTTTACCGCCCGGATGAGGGGGAGATTCTTGTCGATGGGGAGCCGGTTTATGAAAATAAGGGCGCGAAAGCCAAGTTTGCTTATATCCCCGATGATCTGTTCTATTTCTTGCAGGCGGATACGATGGAAATGAAGCGGTTTTATCAGGGAATTTACGCCAAATTTGACGAAAAGCTGTTTTATCGCATGCAGGAATTCTTTCCGACCATCAATGTAAAGAGAAATATCAGACGGTTGTCGAAGGGGATGCAAAAACAGGTCGCGTTCTGGCTCGCCATCTGCTGTAAGCCGGAGCTTTTGATTCTCGATGAGCCGGTCGACGGTTTGGACCCTGTGATGCGCCGCCAGATCTGGAGCATTTTAATGTCTGAGGTGGCGGAACATCAGATGACCGTGCTCGTTTCCTCCCACAACCTCAGAGAATTGGAGGATGTCTGCGACCATGTGGGGATTATGCATGGCGGTAAGGTGATGATTGAACGTTCGCTCAGCGATCTGCAGGGCAGTGTCTCAAAGATTCAGATCGCCTGTCCAAGCGGGGCGCCGAAGCTGCCGGATCATCTGGAAGTGCTTCATATTTCAAACACCGGGCGTGTGTATACGCTGATTGTCAGAGGAGATGCGAAAATGGCACAGGAAGCCTTTCTGGAGGAGAAGCCGTTGATCGTGGATATCTTACCTCTGACTTTGGAAGAAATATTTATTTACGAAATGGGAGGTGTGAACTATGAAGTCAAAGACATCCTTATTTAACCGCACCATATTCAAAAAGAATATTACGCATTATTGGCCGGCGTGGGCGCTGTATCTTGTTTATCTGTTTTTGGCAATGCCGTATTTCATGTGGATTATGCTGCAGGATTATGACTATTACAATGAACTGGAGGCGGTGGAGCGGGGCTTGTACGCGATCAACGGTGTGGTGAGAGCCGGGATGATGGTGCCTGTGATCTTTGTCGTGTCCACCATTATGGCGATGCTTGTTTTCTCTTATCTCTACACAGCGAGAAATGCCAACATGATTCATGCGCTGCCGGTGACGAGAACGGAGCTTTTTATCACGAATTATCTGTCGGGGCTCGCATTTTTGCTGATTCCGCAGATTCTGACATTTATTGTCACTGCGCTGGTGGCGCTGGTCAATAATGTGACCTGTATTCAGTACGCGTTTTATGGGATGCTCTGTGCAGCGGGCATGACGATCTTTTTTTACTCTATGGCGGTTTTTGTGGCGATGTTTACCGGCCAGGTGCTGGCGGTCGGAGCGTATTCGCTGATCATAAACCTGCTTTATGTGGGCTGTGTCGGACTTGTGGGGATGTTTCAGTCGATGGTCAGCTATGGGGCAAGCGGAGAAATCACAATCGGCCAATCAGCGATGCTTTCCCCGCTGTATTATCTGTGGACCAACACGGGTGTTGACACCGTTTTCGGAACGACGGGAAAACTTGAGAGTATTCAGATCAATGGATATACAACGATTTTGGGTTATACGGTCGTAGGCATTGTCCTGATTGCGGCGGCCTATGTACTTTACCAGAGACGTCACGTCGAGACGGCGGGCGATTTGGTCAGCATTGGTATCATCAAGCCGATTTTCCGCTGGGGCGTGGCAGTCTGCGGCGGGTTTACGATGGCGATGCTGTTTGCCAGCTCTACCAACCAATATAAAATCAATAAAATTTATTTGCTGATTATCATCGGTGTGCTGGTATTTGGTATCCTTTGTTTCTTTTTGGCGGAGATGCTTTTGGAGAAAAATTTCCGCGTATTCAAAAAAAATCGTCTGATCGAATGTGGCGTGCTGAGCGTGCTGTCCGTTCTGGTAGTCTTACTGTTTCGGTTTGACGCGTTCGGCATCGAGCGGTATCAGCCGAAAGCGGAGGAGATTGAGAAAGCTTTTGTGTATATGGATTTTGTGATCGACGTAGACGATGAGGATGTGGATGCGGTGCTTGAGCTGCAAAAAGAGATCATCAAGAATAAAAATGAATACCTCGATCTGGCGGCAAGCACCAATACCGGTTATTATTATACGACATTCCGCTATTATCTGAAGGACGGTACGTGTTATACCAGGCGTTATCCGGTGCCCACGACCGAGGAATATCTTGGCAGAGAAGATTCCGCGGCGGTATGGCTGCTTGCATATGAGAAGGAGCCCAAGCGCATGGCGCGCAATATCCTGGGCACAAATTATGAGGAAAATATTTATTTTTCCGCCAATATCAGCGTTCATGACGAGGGGGACACTTATCACACCGAAACATTTGGCACGGATGGCGCGGAGGAGATTGCGAAAGCGCTGCTTTTGGATATTGAAGAAGGAAATATGTCAGATGTATACCTTTATGCGCTGCAACGCGATACTTTCGAGGAATACAGCGGCATTGAGCTCAACTATGTCAACCCCAACGGAAATCCGAGCGTATGGTCTTATTACTATGATTATTTTGCACTAGTGGGCGACCAGGCTGCGGGGAAGAGAGACCGTGAGAAGACCGAAAATACCAGTGTCTATGTCCGCCTGACACCGCAGTGCCGCAATCTTTTAAAGGTATTGAACGATTTAGGTATCACCGAGGATATGCTGAAGTAAACGTACAAGGAAGTAAAATAGAAATTTGCAGACGGATGCTTATGAGGAAAAAAGCAGGAATTGGTTGTGATTCCTGCTTTTTTAGTGTAAACTGATACTATCAAGAAACGGACAGCGGATGACCGCGCGAAAAGGGGCAGTGACTGTGGAATACAAAAAACATGTGATAGATCGTATCTTGCCGGGGAGCATTGCAGAGGAATTGGGAATCTTACCGGGGGACCGTCTGGTTGCCGTGGGGGAGAGCCCGATTGAGGATGTGCTCGACTACCATTATCTGATTCACGATGAATATCTGACGTTGCTGATTGAAAAGCAGGACGGCGAGGAGTGGGAGTTTGAGATCGAGAAGGATTATGACGAGGATATCGGCATTGTGTTTGAGAACGGGCTGATGGATGATTATAAATCCTGCACCAACCGCTGTATCTTTTGTTTTATTGATCAGATGCCCAAAGGGATGCGCGAAACCCTCTATTTTAAGGATGACGATTCCCGGCTCTCTTTTTTGCAGGGCAATTATGTGACGCTGACCAACATGAAAGAAAAAGACATAGAGCGCATTATCGCATACCGCCTGGGACCGATCAATATATCCGTGCAGACGACAAACCCTACCCTGCGCTGTCAGATGCTTAACAATCGTTTTGCCGGCGAAGCGCTCAAAAAAATCGACCGGCTCTATGAGGCGGGGATTGAGATGAACGGGCAGATTGTGCTCTGTAAGGGCGTCAATGACGGCCAAGAGCTGGAGCGCTCGATTCGCGATCTGACGAAATATCTGCCTTATATGGAAAGCGTCTCGGTCGTGCCGGTCGGGTTGTCAAAGTTTCGGGAGGGATTGTATCCGCTGTCGCCTTTTACTGCGGAGGATGCAAAGCAGGTCTTAAGTCTGGTGCACAGATGGCAGGATACCTGTATGGAGCGCCACGGCACACATTTTGTCCACGCCAGCGACGAGTGGTATCTGATGGCGGGACGCAGTCTGCCGGAGGAAGATAACTATGACGGTTATATCCAGCTGGAAAACGGCGTGGGTATGATGCGTCTGCTGCTCGACGAATTCCATGAGGCATTGGCAAAAGTTACGCAGGAGCGTGAGCGCGTGAGCGCGCGGCCGATGGAGAATGGAAAGTCGGACAAGCCGGCGGGGGACGGTGCGCCGCCATATGAAAAAACGCATCTGGTGTCTGTCGCGACCGGGCGTCTGGCCGCTCCCTTTATCCGCCGGCTGGCGGCGGAATGTATGGAACAATTTCCGACCTATGAGATACAGGTATTTGAGATACGCAATGATTTTTTCGGGGAGAGCATCACAGTGTCCGGTCTGTTGACCGGGCAGGATATCGTCGCGCAGCTGAAAGGCGAGAGGCTTGGCGAGCGCCTTTTGCTTCCCTGCAATTTACTGCGCAGCGGGGAGGAGGTATTTTTGGACGATATGACGCTTGGCGAGTTGAAAATGGCTTTACAAGTGGAGGTAGATATTGTAAAATCAAGCGGGCAGGATTTGCTTGCCTGTATGTTAGGGTTAGAAACGAGGTAGTTTATGAGTAAACCAGTAGTAGCCGTCGTAGGCCGTCCCAATGTGGGCAAATCCACGCTGTTTAACGCGCTTGCGGGCGAGAGAATCTCTATTGTAAAAGATACGCCGGGGGTGACAAGAGACCGCATTTATGCGGATGTGACGTGGCTCAATCGTGCGTTTACCATGATTGATACGGGCGGAATCGAGCCGGACAGCAAGGACGTGATCTTGTCGCAGATGCGCGAGCAGGCCCAGATTGCTATTGATACGGCGGATGTGATTCTGTTTCTCACGGATGTAAGGCAGGGACTTTTGGATGCGGATTCTAAGGTGGCGGATTTGCTGCGGCGTTCGGGCAAGCCGGTGGTCTTAGTCGTCAATAAGGTGGACAGCTTTGAGAAGTTTATGCCGGACGTCTATGAGTTTTACAATCTCGGCATCGGCGAGCCATATCCGATTTCGGCGTCCTCGCGCCTTGGGCTGGGTGATATGCTCGACGAGGTGATAAAGTATTTTCCCGACGATAACGGGGCCAATATAGAGGACGAGCGGCCGAAAGTGGCGATCATCGGCAAGCCGAATGTCGGCAAGTCATCGTTGATCAATAAGCTGGCGCAGGAGGAGCGCGTGATCGTATCGGATATTGCGGGCACGACGCGGGACGCGATCGACACAGACATACGCTATAACGGAAAAGAATATATTTTTATTGACACGGCGGGGCTTCGGCGCAAGAACAAGATCAAGGAGGAGATCGAGCGCTACAGCATTATCCGCGCGGTGACCGCGGTGGAGCGGGCGGACGTCTGTATCATTGTCATCGATGCGAACGAGGGCGTCACCGAGCAGGACGCCAAGATCGCGGGAATTGCCCATGAGCGCGGAAAAGGTATCATAATTGCGGTGAATAAGTGGGATGCTATAGAAAAGGATGACAAAACAATTTATCGTCATACCGAGAGAATCCGCCAGATTTTAAGCTTTATGCCCTACGCGGAGATCGTGTTTATCTCTGCAAAGTCGGGGCAGCGTCTCCATAAGCTCTTTGAGCTCATCGACGTCGTCATCGAGAACAACTGTATGCGCGTGGCGACGGGTGTGTTAAACGAGATTGTCGCCGAGGCAGTCGCGATGCAGCAGCCGCCGTCCGACAAAGGAAAGCGGCTGAAGATCTATTATATCACGCAGGTGGCAGTGCAGCCGCCGACATTCGTCATATTCGTCAACGACAAAGAGCTGATGCATTTTTCATACACAAGGTATCTGGAAAACAGAATTCGTGAGACTTTTGGTTTCCGGGGAACGGCGCTTAAGTTTATTACCAGAGAGAGAAAAGAGGATAAATAGCGGACGGGGCAGCCTGTCTTTGCTATTCCGAATAATTAAGAAGACGAGGGATTTGGCATGGAGATAGCAGTGAGACTTATCGCATTGGCGATCGGATATGTGCTGGGATTGTTTCAGACCGGTTATATTTATGGAAAGGCGCACGGAATTGATATCCGCACACAGGGCAGCGGAAATTCGGGAACCACAAATTCTCTGCGGGTGCTGGGATGGAAAGCGGGACTTATCACATTTGCCGGCGATCTGGGCAAGGCGATCCTGGCCGTGGTGATCGCATATTTTTTATTCCGGGGCAGCTACGCGGATTCTATTTTAGTGATCGATCTGTATGCTGGTTTCGGCGCCGTGCTGGGACACAACTTTCCCTTTTATATGGGGTTTAAGGGCGGAAAGGGCATTGCCTGCACGTCCGGTGTGATACTGGCAGTCTGCCCGCTGGCGGCGCCCCTGTGTCTGCTTGTGTTTGGCGTTGTGATTGGAGTTACGCGCTATGTGTCGCTGGGGTCGATTCTCGTGCTGATTTTATATCTGCTGCAATCTGTGATTTTCGGGCAGATGGGTCTGTTAGCGATCACACCGGAATATCTGCCGGAGTTTTATATTGTCGGCGCCTGCTTTGCCGCCATGGGGTTGTGGCGCCATCGGGCCAATATTGTGCGCCTGGCAAAGGGGACGGAGAACAAATTTGGCGGTAAAAAGAATGAATAGGGGGTATCTATGATGGCAAAAGCAGCTGTGATTGGAGCGGGAAGCTGGGGCACAGCTTTGGCGCTCGTGTTGCATAAGAACGGAAACGAAGTCACGATTTGGTCTATTATGGACGAAGAGATTGCTATGCTTAAGGAAAAGGGAGAGCATGTTGACAAGCTCCCGGGGATTAAGCTCTCAAAGGAGATCGCGCTCACCACGGATTTGCGGGAGGCGGTGGAGGGAAAAGACTATTTGATTCTCGCCGTCCCGTCGGTATTTACCAGGAGCACGGCAAAGAGTATGGCGCCCTTTGTGACCAAGGGGCAGGTGATTGTCTGTGTCGCCAAAGGAATTGAGGAGCATACCCTGATGACGCTTTCCGATATTGTCAAGCAGGAGATTACGCTCGCCGAGGTTGCCGTGATGTGCGGACCGAGCCACGCGGAGGAGGTTGGAATCGGTCTCCCGACGACGGTGGTGGCGGGTTCTTATAAGAAGAGTATCGCGGAGGGCGTGCAGGATATCTTTATGAATCAGGTATTTCGCGTCTACACAAGTCCCGATGTGCTGGGCATGGAGCTCGGCGGGGCGTTAAAGAATGTCATCGCCTTGGCGGCCGGCATGGCGGACGGCCTGGGGTACGGGGACAACACCAAGGCGGCGCTGATTACCAGGGGTATTTTGGAGATCGGGCGGCTTGCCCTAAAGATGGGGGCCAGCTATGAGACGCTCAGCGGCCTTACCGGCATCGGCGATCTGATTGTCACCTGTGAGAGCAAGCACAGCCGCAACCGCAAGGCAGGTATGCTGATTGGCCAGGGCTATACGATGCAGCAGGCCATGGACGAGGTCAAGATGGTCGTGGAGGGCGTGTATTCGGCCAAGGCGGCGATGGGGCTCGCGCAAAAATATGATGTGGATATGCCGATTATCGAGGAGATTAATCAGGTATTGTTTGAGGGAAAGCCCGCGAAGGAGGCGGTGACGGAGCTGATGCTGCGCGATAAGCGGGCCGAGCACAGTAATCTGACCTGGCCTGCCGAATCATAGGAAAAGCTTACAAGAGGCTTGCCATGAAAGGCGTTATGCCATAAGCAGACCCATTGGGGCCGGAGGGAGGCCAACGGAGTGGACGCCGCATCGCCATGTGGCAAAAGGCTTGTTATGGAATGTGTTAAGTTGTAAGCAAATCAATTTGGGAACCGGAGGAGAAGTCAACGGAGTGAACGCCGCATCGCCATGCGGCAAAAGGCTTGTTATGGAATGTGTTAAGCTGTAAGCAAATCAATTTGGGAACCGGAGGAGAAGTCAACTGAGTGGATGCCGCATCGCCATGCGGCTAAGGGGGGGGGCTGACATGGAAGATTTGTGCAGGGTACAAAAAGGGAAAGAACAGGATAAAAGATGCGTGTACGGATAAAAAAATTGAGTGAGACCGCAGTCATACCGACAAGAGGCAGCCGGCAGGCGGCAGGGTATGATCTGTGTGCAGACATTAGAGAGCCGTTGGTGATGAGGCCGGGGGAATCCGTGAAGGTCGATACCGGGCTGGCGATCGCCGTGCCGGACGGATATTTTGGCGGCGTGTTTGCCAGGAGCGGGCTTTCCACGAAAAAGGGGATACGCCCGGCCAATTGTGTGGGTGTGATCGATGCCGACTACAGAGGGCCCGTGATGGTGCCTCTGTTTAATGACGCGTCGGTCGAGCGGGTGATCGAACCAGGAGAGCGCATTGCGCAGTTAATTGTACTGCCCTGTGCTGCCGTGGAGTTTGAGGAGACCACCGAGCTTGATGATACAGAGCGGGGCGAAAACGGTTTTGGCTCTACCGGCGTGTGAATCGGGTCAATTGTGATAAATAATATTTTGGTTGAAAATTGGGATGATTTACGGTAGGATAGTATTACACAGGCGGTAAAGTAGCCATGCTTTGCATGTATAGGGGAAAAGCCGGCTATGTCGAATAGCAGGCTTTAAAAAGTTAGCTTGCCGATTTGAAAAATGATGCTGACCGGGCTGCTTTGTTACGAATGGAAAGGATAGGAAAAAGATAGGGATGTTAGAAAAGACAAAGATTCTCATTGCGGATGATGCCGAAATTAACCGTGAAATATTAAAAGACATATTTGAGGAGCAGTTTACCGTGCTGGAAGCTGCAAACGGAGAAGAAGCGGTTCAATTGATCGAGGATAACAAAGAGGAGCTTGCCGTTGTATTTCTTGATTTGATTATGCCGATTCAAACGGGACTTGATGTGTTGGAGTATATGACCAAGATGCACTATATGGATTTTCTGCCGGTCATTATGATAACCGGTGAGTCTACGCCCGAGAGTGATGAGAAGGCTTATGAGTACGGTGTTTCTGATATTATTTACAAGCCGTTTTCGCCGCGCGTGGTTATGCGCAGGACGATGAATATCATAGAGCTGTATCTCAATCGTCTGGATATTGAGGAGAAGCTTGAGATTCGTACCAGGCAGCTGCGCGAGAGCCGCGAGAAATTGAGCAGAAATAATGAATTCCTCATCAATGCGTTAAGTTCTGTCGTGGAGTTCCGCAGTCTGGAAACCGGCGACCATGTAAAGCGCGTCGGCTATTTTACAAGGATTATGCTGAACTATTTGAGACAGAATTACCCGGAATATGATCTGGACGATGAGGCAGTGGAGACAATTGTGCGTGCCTCGGCGCTCCACGATATTGGCAAGATCGCCATACCCGACAATATCTTAATGAAACCGGGCAAGCTGCTGCCGCAGGAGTTTGACGAGATGAAAAAGCATACGGTTTATGGCTGTGAGATCTTGGAGAAGTTTAAACAGGAAGAGGATGATTTCTACCGCTATTGTTATGATATTTGCCGCTATCATCACGAAAAATGGGACGGCTCCGGCTATCCCGATAAGCTTGTGGGTGATGCAATCCCGATCTGGGCCCAGGTAGTTGCCGTGGCCGACTGCTATGACGCCTTGGTCAGCAAACGTGTCTACAAGGATGCGTTTGCCTCCGATACCGCTATGGCTATGATTGAGAACGGTGAGTGCGGGGAGTTTTCCGCCAAGATATTAGACTGTCTGGCGATGGCAAAACAGGAGTTTTTTGATGCGACAGAGCTTTCCGAACAGTTTAATTTTTCGGAGGGTGAAGTGTAAGAGTTGCATTCAATGCGACGGCGGCAATCGCGTGCCGTCGCATGTTGGTCATAATAATTTTTAAAATGTTTGTTGACAAAAAGAGATTTGTGTAGTATTATAGTTGAGGTGCTGAAATAACACACAGTACAAGCTGCTATGGCTCAGTCGGTAGAGCGTCGCCTTGGTAAGGCGGAGGTCACGGGTCCGATTCCCGTTAGCAGCTTTACAGGTGAACAGCCGCGAATCCAATGATTTTACAGTGAAATCAAGGGTTTGCGGCTGTTTTTTTCCTTAAAAATATAAGATTAATTAATGTATTATTAAGTGTATTTTTGTCATTTTTAGTCATGAATTTTGTCATACGGTGTCAGGCAAAATGGAATTTCGTAATTTGTCGGCTGCGTCCCTCTTGGCCTGTTCCTCTTTTTCCATCATAGAGTGGCGGTAAACCGATTTCATAACATGATCGCTTTCCCAGCCGCCCATTTTCAATATATCGGCCTCTGGCACCCCAAGTGCTGACATCTGGCTCGCAAAGTAATGCCGTAGCTTATGTATGGAAAAATGAGGGATAGAAAGAGATTTCTGCACTCTGGACAGATAACATGTAATATTGTTCGGATGCCCTTTATATACATATCCCTGCTCATGTATCTTATCGGCAATCGTTGCAGGTATGATAATTTCCCTTGTGCTGCCTGTTGTTTTGGTCGTTTTGATTATCCAGTTCTTGTTTTCATCCTGAACCATGGCTTTGTTGATTCTAACAATATCTCCGTCAATATCTTCGGGAGTAAGTGCGCATATCTCTGATCGGCGCATACCGTAGCAGGCAAGCACGATTGGGATTTCAAATCTTGTCCCTTTGGCACATTCCAGTATGCGCTTTATATCGTCAGAAGAGGGTATATATGGTTCGTCTTTGGACTTTTGTGGAAGTGTGGTATTAATTTTAAGGTTTGGGCAATACATGCCTAAAACGGCCGATATGAAACCATGGTAATTGCGTATGGTCTTTGGGCTGTGCCCTTTTGCCATCCGATTTATCTCTGCCTGAATGTCAAGCGCTGTGATGTCGTGAATATTCTCGGCTAGAAATTTTTCTGGCATCTGACGCATAATCCCGGCGTATCCTCTGATAGTGGACGGGGAGAGGACATTTCTTTTTAATTCAATATACTCTTCTGCTGCATCCTGGAATGTCAGGGTTGTGCGCTTACATTTTACTTTATCCAGCTCTGCCGCCATGGCCTGCATAGCTTCTTTCTGTGTTGGTTTCTCATCAAATATCACGGTGTATGTTTTTCCTTTGTACATCTTCCTTATCCGGTAGGAGCCGGACGGTAACTTTTCAATCTTCATGGATTTATCCTCCTTAAAAATGGTATAAAAATAACAGCCAGACAGAACGGTTGTTCCGCTTGCAAAGCTGTTTCCGAAAATGGTACAATATGCATGTCTGAAAAAATATATAGTATGCATCTTCGGATGTATGAAAGCCGTTCCTGTTGGCGCAGGGGCGGTTATCATTTTGGGGTTGAAAAAACTAAGTGTCTGGGTTATAATATGCTTAACAGGACAGCCGGAAGATAGATTGATCCTATCCGTTCCGGCGAATTATAACGCTAAGTAAGCCGCCTTTTCTTTACCAGAGAGCAGGGCGGCTTACTTATTTTTTAGATTCAGAATCGTGACAATCAAAAGTCCGATTGTCAGTATAACCATTAATTCTTCATATGTAGTCATAAGCACCACCCCTTTCCGCAGAACTCGGAACAGAATGGCCGCCCTCCCTCCGGGCTACCCGATTAAGCATATTATATTTTCATGGCGCAGGTTAGTTTTTTGTGCTATTCTTAGATAGATTTTCTGCTATATGCTGGAATCTCTGCAAATAGGCTTGCATCCGATTTTCATAACTTGATTTGGCATCCCCGACTATGTTATATGGGGTCTCCGCGGTTATTGCCGTATCTTCTTTGGCATCAGCAGGCATTTTGAAGATCCATGTGTCTATCATCCTTTTTCTTCTCCGTATTGGCTAGTGTAGTTGCCTACTAACTGTGCAAGTGGCTTAAGTGGTAATTTTCTAGCAATTGTTATAGTTCTATATGAGTTTGTGAAGTATTAAAATTATATTGAAGGTCTCTGAATCTTCCATACTCTTTGGCAGTTCCCCAAAAGGCAAGCATACCTTTGTCGTATTCCACAACCAGATAATATTTATTAATGCTTTTCGATTTAGATGTAGTGATTGCCTGCCCGTGATATTTTAACATAAAATTTTTTTCTTCCATTGCACTGAAAGATTTGATTCTGTTTAGTGGAAGTGTAACGGTTGTTTCAGGTTGTATTCTTTTAAGTGTTAGTACACCATCCTTAACTTCCAATGTGCAAGGGCAATCGCTGGCAAAGCCATCAATTCCCTCATAATGTAGTACTCTAACGATTTTGTTTTGCTCTTTCTTTTTTGAGAAAAGTCCCATACGATTATTCCTCTTTTCTTTTAGTTTTTTATCAAAACGCCGAAGCGGTTTAATCTGATAAATTTAGTATATTTTATTGCAGATGTAGTTTTTTAGTGCCGTTGGAGATAATTCCATGTAATTCTTGGTGTGAGGTTGTGTCTGTGGCATGAATTCCATTAAGAAAATATTCGCTTCATACTCTGTTTCGGAAGAGACACCATCATCCTCGAACATATTTAATGTGTCAGAATTATGTAGTACAATATGTCCTAATTCATGAGCAGCTATTATTTTCATAGAGTAATAATCATACTTTTTGTTGATATATACCCATGGCTCTCCTTTTTCATTTATATGAGTGAATCCTTTTAAATCTCCTTCAATATTTATAAGTGAATATGGTATATATAATTTTTGAAAGACCTCTAAAGGGTTTCTTGTGTTGAAAAACTTAAAACAATTTTTAGCAAGATTTTTAATCTGTTGGTATCTTTCATGACTTATTATCAAGCAAATCGCTCCCCCCTTTTAGTAACTTACTCTTTGTTACTATTCTTCTTTATTTCGTTTGCAATTTTTATTACATCAGAATTTGATAAATCACTCGCTTTCCCATCAAAAGCCACTAGATAGTTTTGAGAATGCAAATATTCTCGCGCTTTTTTTGCATCCGTAAAATATGGATTAAACTCATTTGAAAATTCTACATCTGTTTGCTTCAAATTTATGTTGGCTCCCGTAGCATACTTTGGAACTAGCGTCAGTTCTTCAACTCTTTTTTCGGCTTCAAACTTCCCTATGTCATTGAGCTTGTCATAATACTGCATGATTTTGGGAACTTTTTGTGTTGGTAGCTCCATATCGTCAGATTTTCCGACAACCCACGCTGGGTTTGTGTTTAAAGCTATCGCTATTGCTTCGACAACAGGGAGCTTTATATTAGTAATCTTTCCAGCTTCATAACGCTGTATAGTAGATTTTGCAACTCCTATTTTTTTTGCAATATCATCCAGAGTGGCACCCCTTAGATTGCGAGCATATTTGATTCTGTTCCCTATTTCTGCATTTGTCATATTGAATCACCTCTCTATGACAGGCATTATATTACATATAATTGCGCAATGCAATAGCAAAATTAAAAATTATAAAAAAAAGTTGCACAGAGCTATTGACATAGAAGTTGCATAGTGCTACCATGTGATTTATAAGAAAGGGGGAACAAAATTGATTAACACAAATAAAATCAAGGGCAGAATGGCAGAATTGCAAATAACCCAGAAAGATGTTGCTAATTCATTAGGACTTGCACAACCTACTGTTAATCAGAAAATAAACAATATTCGTCCTATGGATTTGAACGAAGCTGAAAAACTTTCAGATTTGTTGCATATAAAACCAGAGGATTTTGCGGTTTATTTTTTTTACAGAGGAAGTTGCACAGCGCAAATTTGAAAGGAGAGAGGTGAGGGAAGATGGCAGAGGAAAAAATCAGATTGATTCTCGAAGCCATGCAGGGGATTACATATTTGGAGTGGAGAAGGCTAAGACATTGCATAGACACTCGGTTTAATGCAGACACCAACATAGCGGCAAACCGTGTGCCGCTGGCTGGTGTTGAAAAAATTGTAGAAGATTATAAACGCAAATTTTAACAAACTATTCTTCTACAATTTGAATGAATATGGGGTTGATTCTGTAATCTTTGCTGTGGTAGAAGATTTGCACATAATCCAGCTGATAATAAGTATCTTTTTCTTTCCGTTGGATTGGCGACCATATTACGGCATTTTCTTCATACCAAATGCTTGGCTTTACACGATTTATTCCCATAACACATTCTGGGTCGTCATTTAAACAAACCCAATTTCCTGTAAGGCAGGCATAAACTTTTTTCATGGTGTTTCTCCTTCCTATAGTACTCGGCTTGGCAGAGCCTGTAAGTACAGTATAAGAAATATGGGAGAAAAAGGCAATATACGCAAAAAAAGAAGGGACGGTGATAATCATGGCTGCATACGAGACAGAGTATGGAAATTTTGCCGCCCCGGAAGACATACTCCGCTATATGCAGACGGAGGGGGTGGACAAGGTTCATATCACGCTGCGGTTTTGCGGCGGGGCACTGGGGAAGAAAAATTTTGAGATGGATGTAGCAGATGTAAAGAAGTGGATTGACATGGGGAACTTAGAGGAGGTGACAAAAATTTGAACGAACCAAGATTTTCAGGACCGGAAGAACGCAGAGGCTATAGCAGAGGGTTCAAAGCCGGATATGCGGAGGGATTGAAGAAAGCATCATTACTGATCCGGCTGCTGGCATCCAGCAGTGAAGATTTTGAGGAAAGTGTTCTTCAAAGTAGTAAAGAGGCGGTTGAGCTTAGAAAACTAATGACAAAATAGGAGGAAGGTGACAGGATGTCAAGAAATTATCTTGATAGGAAAAGATATAAGCTTAAGGATTTTCAAAAATGGGTAAAAATGCAGATGGCAGCAACCGGAAAGACACAGGCAGAAGTCGGAAAGGTCCTTGGAATTTCACAGGGCATGGTGTCTCAGATGCTTAAGGACCCAGACAAGAGAAAGAAAGGCGAGAAAGTGAATCCGGATCCATTTAGTTATGGACAGGTCCTCACCTTATGCGAGTATTTTGGAGTGGATGGGGAAGAGAAAGCGCGATTGCTGACTATGTAAGAAAGGGGTGATTGAAAACACATGAAACGGTTATCTGAACTTATAACCGCTGCGGGGCTTGGCATAGCAATCCTTGGCGCGTGCTGTATGGACTCCCCCGGGCTCTACGGGTACGCGGCCGGGACCGTGGGAATCCTTGGCGGCTTCGTTGCCGGGATGGGGTACGCCATGATGGTACTGGCGGAGTGCCGGAAGAGCAGCATTTTATATTTTCCCCAGCCAAAAGAGCCGGTGGAAGATGTAGGGTGGATCGAACTGGAAACAGAAAAATAGCGCCCTCGTTTTCTCTGGAAGGGAACGGGCGCTATTAAAACCAGGAATACATAAGTATTTCTGGCTCCAATTTTAGCACAAAAAATACAAAATAGAAAGAGGGTTTTTATGTTTTTCGTGGAATGCAGGAAGTGTCATGGGAACTGTGACAGAGGAGAGCTAAAAGACGGGATATGCCCGGAATGCGCCGAGAAGAGCGAACGGCAGAAGAAAATTGTTCTAAAACGAATGGGAATGGAGAGATATGGAAGAAAGAACATCAATAACAGTGTCCCGTTATGATGAGCTTATTGGGATTGCTGCAAAATATAACACGCTTATGCAGTTGAGGAAAGAAAGGCGGAGGAATGGGACAGTGATCGAAAATCGGATGCTGGTGGATTCAGAGTGGCCGGAGCATTGGGGAGTATCAGAGCCAGAAGAGACAGAAGAAAAATCACGCGGTTCCGGCTGGGAAGAAATCGGGGCCGGAACTTTTGTCCCAGAGGAAGAAGCGTATGATTATGCTCTGAAAAGCATTTCTCTGGACGAAGGTCTGAAACAGGAATTTATTAATTGGTTTTATTCAGGGAATTGGATTAAGGAGGATTAGGGGATGGAAGGTTTTGAAATGACAACAGGGAGAAGCGTAACCGCAGAGATGGTTACCAGCAGACAGGCACAGGAAGTACAGGGGCAGATTATCATGGCGAAGAAGTTTCCGCGTGATGAAATCGCGGCGCGCAACCGTATTTTGACAGCCTGCCGGCGTAAGAGGCTGGCAGAACAGGCGGAGTATGAGTATAAACGTGGCACGTCCAAGGTTACCGGCACATCCATACGGCTTGCAGAGGCTATGGCGCAGAACTGGGGGAACATGGATTTTGGATTTGTTGAGTTGGAGCAAAGAAACGGGGAATCACAAGTTATGGCTTATGCGTGGGATTTGGAAACAAATACGAGACAGACTAAAATCTTTACCGTTCCGCATATCCGGGAAACTAAGAGCGGAAATTACCCGCTGACGAGTTCAAGGGACATTTATGAGATGGTTGCAAATCAGGCTGCAAGGCGAGTGAGGGCGTGTATCTTAGGCATTATTCCAGGCGATATTCAGGAAGAAGCAGTTGAACAGTGCAGGAAGACGTTGGCTGACGGGGAAAAATTACCATTAGAAGACCTTATCGCAGGTGTTGTAAGGACGGCAAAGGAAGAATATGCAGTTCCGCAGGAAAGCCTTGAGAAGTACATAGGCTGCAAGGCGGATTCATTTTCCATGAATGACCTTATCCGCCTGAAAAGAGTATTCAATTCCATTAAGGACGGAATGGCAAAGCGCGAGGAAATCTTTGAACTGCCGGGCGTGGAGAAGAAAGAAGCGGAGGATGCTTTTGCCGGCAAGGGGAAAAAGGAAGAAAAGACGGCTGATGGACAGCAGGAGTTGAATTTTGAGGGTGGTGTTGATGCAGAAGCTAAATGATGACAACTATTATTCACAAGCGGCAAATGAAGCCTTTTTCAGTGTGAGCCAGTACAAGGATTTCTGCAAATGCGAGGCTATGGCGCTTGCCAAAATACGTGGTGAGTTTGAGCAGAAGCAGACAAAGGCCATGCTGATCGGGACACTTGTTGACCGATGGTTTGAGGGCACGCTGGACAAGCTGCGTGAAGAATCCCCGAACATATTCTATTGCCGCAACGGGGCATTGCGGGCAGATTTCCGAAAGGCTGATGAAATTATCAAGCGTGTGCAGAAAGATGATAGGTTCATGTTGTATATGTCTGGCGAGAAACAGAAAATCCTAACCTTTGAGATGTTTGGGGCACCGTGGAAAATGAAAATGGATTCTTTTGTACAAGACATCTGCATCACAGATTTAAAGGTTGTGCAGAACTTCAAGAGCCTTGCATTTTGGCGGTATGACCTGCAAGGGGCTGTTTATCAGGCAGGCGTTGAGACTTGCGGGTATGGGCGGTTGCCATTTTACTTGGCGGCCACCACAAAAGAAGCTGTCACGGACTTTGATATCTTCCAGATAGACCAGCCAACGCTTGATATGGCGCTCCGGGAGATTGAGGGGAAGCTGCCACGGTTTATCGCTGTTAAGGCAGGTCTGGAAAAGCCGCATTACTGCGGTGTGTGCGACTACTGCAAGAGTGTGAAAAAGGCAAGGATAAGGAATTATAGCGAATTGTTGGAGGGATAGGAAAGTGGAAAATGCAAAATGTTATGAACTGACATTGACCCCTAATTATGTGTCGGACTGGACTTTTAACGATGCAATAAGGGAGTTGATTCAGAATGGTACAGACCAAGAGGTATTGGATAAAGAGAACCATTTCAGCATTGAGTATGACGAAGAAAGACAGGTATTGCAGTTAAAAAACAGCAAGTCAGCTCTTAAAATTAATACTCTTTTGCTTGGCAGGAGCAGTAAGGCAGGAAATGATGATACTGTCGGACAGTTCGGCGAAGGTTATAAGATAGCCGCCCTTGTGCTGAATCGCATTGGAAAGACCTTTACAGTACTGAACAACGAGAAAAACGAGGTATGGGAATCAAGGTTCAAAAACTCTGAAAAGTGGCTCGAAAAAATTCTTGCTTTTTATATAAGCAAGAGAGAAACAGAAGATACAGGGCTTTGCATTGAGATAGGAAATGTATCTTGGAGAGAATACAATAACTTATCAGATGTTTGGATAGGAATGTGCGGTTTTGACTATGAAAAAGTTGAAACACAGTACGGAGAAATTCTTACAGATAAAGAATTTGCAGGGCAAGTATTTGTGAACGGATTGTATGTTGATTGCAACAGCGATTTGCAGTATGGGTACAATTGCAAGCCAAGATACATAAATTTGGAACGTGACCGCAAAACTTGTGATACGTGGAATGTTGAGGATATTACTTCAAAAATGATTGCGGAGGGCATGGTAAACGGTGGTATTCCGATTGAGATTGTAAGGCAGATGGTGGAATCAAATAAAGATGATGTGTACCATTTGGAATTTAATACCTATCTTGGAGATGTGAAAAAGGTGCAGGAGATGCTTGTAGAATCCTTTGATGAGCAGAATCCACAGCCTTATTCAATCCCTGTTAGTTCGCAGGATGAAATAAAGAAAGTCAAGGCTTATGGCGGCAATCCGGTTGTTGTTCCTACAAAGGTGGCAACCCTTTTAAAAGCCGAAACAGCAAAGCGATTTGAGGAATTGGTAAAAATTCCATGCGGCACAGGAATGACATTAAAGGATAGGTTTTTGCGATGGTATGACGCTTATTCTGAAAAGCTGTTTGATGTGGGAAAGAAAGAACTAAAAAGCCTTATTGATGAAATGGAGTAACTATGAATGAAATGAGACGAATTGTAATCTGCAAGCATTGCGGAAAGCCTGAGTATTACAGAGATATGCGTTGGCTGAACGGTAGATGCAGTTGTAGAAACTGTTATAAAAGCCAATGGCAGGACGAAAACCGCAAGCTTTATATATGGAACGATTTAGATGGTAAAAGACCGACTATGGAAGAGTATCAAAAACAAGAAAGCGAGGTGTTGGCTTGAAATTAGTAAAAATATTACCCGACAAAATACAAATCAGGACGGACGATGCGGAGTTTAAAAACGCCCGCCTGAATGACCTCATATCCGTATCGGACGGAGGAGTGGAGCTTGTTACTATGATAACCGCCATAACGGATAATGACGTGGAAACGCAGATGGATGAGAATATCATCATGGAAGAATTGCAGCATCCGTCTTTGAAATTGATTGAGTGCTCTATTCTTGGGAGTGTGATTGGCGGTGAGTTTAAGCAGCAGATTGATCGGTATCCGAGTACAGATGTTGTGATAGAGCAAATCAATTATAAGAAATTTGTCAAAATGCTTTACCATGACAAGAAAATTAAGCCGTACTTTCATCTTGGCAGGTATTTTAATACATGTGATGCATGGATTGACGGAAACAAATTCTACCAGCGGCATTCCTGCATTGTTGGCAATACAGGCTGCGGTAAGTCCGAAACAGTCACAAAGATTATCGAAGAAACCGCAAACAATACAAACTGTAATATTGTCATATTTGATATACACGGCGAGTACAGCAAACTTTCCTATGTGGACAGTTTCAAGATGGGTGAAGTTCCGTTCCCTATCTGGATGCTTGGGTTTGCGGATATGGCAGCGAATGTGCTGAAAGTGAAAGAGGATAGTACGGTGGTTATGTCGGCTCTTAGGAAAGCGTACTATGCGCAGTGTGCAAATGGCAATGAAGGAAAGCCCGTACGATTTGATTTTATTGAAATGCGGGATATTCTGCAATCTTTGAATGAGCAGATTGTGATAACCGGATTTACAATATTCAAATCATGCAGAAAGATGCAAGGCCTATCACATTGGTGTGTGATGAAGCACATGTTTACATTCCGGTGGATTTCCAGCTATCCGCGGCACAGCGGCGCATGGTAGAAATATTTGAGAATATCGCGAAAGAGGGCAGGAAGTTTGGGATCACATTGTTTGTGGCATCTCAAAGACCATCAGAATTGAATAAGACCATTATGGCGCAATGCGCGAACTACATTGTAATGAAACTCAATAACGAGAATGACAAGACCATGATTAAGGGCATAATGCCGGCTGGCAGTGCAGATGTAATTGAGACAACTACCATGTTTTCTCCCGGTGATTGCCTTGTGGTCGGGGATGCCTGCCCGATACCGCTTAAAATTCATGTAGAGCTTGCAAAAGAGCGTCCGCAGAGTAAGACTATAAGTTTCTGGACGGAGTGGCAAAAAGAGCATGAGAGCGTGGATTATGGGGCTTGTTTGGAGGAATATTTGGAGAATTAGAGGGGAGGAGGATGAAATTGAAAAGGGATTAAGGGCAGCAATAAAAAAAACATATTTTAAGCTAAATTTTGAAAGAAAGGGATGAGGAAATGGATTTACTTAGTTTACAGGATTTCACGGGCGGCGCGCTGCAGGAAAAGGTAAATGCGGCAATGCAAAAAGTCCTTGATAATATACAGGACCAGAACACGCCTTGGAAGAATAAGCGTTATATCAACATCAAGATTGCATTTCAGTCGAACGAAAACCGGGATGATGTTGCAGTAGAAGTATCAGCTAACGAAAAACTTGCCCCTGTTTCCCCTATCGTGACAAGGATGTTAATCGGCAAGGACCTGAGAACAGGAGAAAACTATGCACAGGAGTACGGGAAGCAGGTAAGAGGCCAAATGACGCTGGATGATTACCAGACAGAGCAGATCATAGGACCAGACGTGGTAAACACGGATACAGGGGAAATTGTTGGAAACATAAAAAATTTTAAGGTAGCGGAGGGATAAATTATGATAAAGGAAGCATTACAGTACATTGTTGGTTTGTCAGAAGCAAATATCAAGGAAGTCTGCGGGCAGAAATATTCGGACAAGGAGTTAAAGCGTATTTCTTACAATCCTAAGGCAGAGACTATCAGGATGTGTACACTCACAAGCCTTGTGGAATACCTGCAATCGGGCGCGGATTCCATGCAGGCTAAAATGTTCGTGCATGTTGTAAGCCCGGTAAAAGTGAGGCTTATTTCACAGCTGGACAAAGAGCGCGTGCGGGAAACGCTTGTAGAAGCAGTATGTGATGTGCCTGAATTTAATTACGGCCATTATATTGGGCACGAGGAATTCCTCATTGCGCTCCAGGCAAAGTTTCTGCCAAACAATGACCGGGAACTTCTTTTCAAATTTGCCGGGACCGTAGAGAACGGAACGATCGCGCAGTATGGGGATGATGGCGTTACGCAGAAAGCGACGGTAAAAACCGGGATTGTGTCTAAAGGGGATGCCATTGTGCCGAACCCTGTTAAGCTGCGTCCGTACAGGACATTCATAGAAGTGAAGCAGCCGGAGAGTGAGTTTATCTTCCGTATGAAAGAAAATGAGCGCGGCGGCGTGCAGTGTGCGGTCTTTGAAGCGGATGGCGGCGCTTGGAGGAATGAAGCGATGGAGAATATCAAAGAGTATTTACAGCATGAGCTTGAAAAATATAAGCAGTATATCGTGATTTCATAACCTGTTAAAAGTAATTGGTAACTATTAACCGTAGTATTTTTTCATGCAATATATCACAAAAAAACTGGCGGTAGTTGGCCTGCCGCCGGAAAGGAGGGCTTATGGACTGCGTTTACAATACTAGCGGCTTATGTTATCTGGATAACGAGGATATAAAAGAATGCCCGTATATCGGATGTGAGGCGGAATGTGATGATATGGAGGAATTTTAAATTGGAATATTTACTGACGATTCCTGGAACGCTCAATAATCTCAATGATTACATAGCCGCAGAGCGCACGAACCGCTACAACGGGGCGAAGATGAAAGCAGACAACGGGGAAATTGTTGCAGTAGCGATCAGGCAGTGCATGAGGGGCGTGAGGATTGGGAATCCGGTATTCATGAAGTATTTATGGGTGGAACCGAATAGACGGCGCGATAAAGATAATATTTCGTCGTTTGGCCGGAAGGTGATACAGGATGCCCTTGTAGATACCGGGGTATTAAAGGATGATGGATGGAAGTATGTTGTCGGGTTTTCCGACAGTTTTGAAGTGGATAAGGAAAATCCGCGGATTGAAGTAAGGATCATAGAGCGATAAGGGAAAAAGCTATTCTGCTGTTGTTGGTGATACGATGGCAGCAGCGTGGCGAATTTAGGAGTTATTATGGCAAAGATAGGGATGGATAGTTTCCTTTTGGACTGCCACACTAACGACAATATCTCTGAAATCGAAGCAGCATATGGAGTAAAAGGGTTTGCGGTAGTAGTCCGGCTCTGGCAGAAGATATACAGCGAGAAGGGTTACTACTGTGAATGGGTCGAAAGAAGCCCGCTTCTGTTTCTGGCGAACTGGTTCGGTGGAAACAGCGGCGTGACTGTCAACTTAATAATGGATATTGTAAACAGGTGCTTAAATAATGGCATATTTGATGCCGGGATGTATGGGAACTACTCCATTCTCACATCAGAAAGGATACAGTCACAATACTTTGATGTAGTAAAAAGACGCGAAAGTATCCCGGTAAAAAAAGAGTACCTTTTGATTAGTGTTGGCAAAATTAAGGGTATTGCATACGAAAATGAAGTTTCTGTATGCAGAAATCAAAAAAATGTATGCAGAAGTGGCACAAGTAAAGAAAAGGAAAGTAAAGGAAATAAAAACAGAGAGTGCATGCGCCGGATCGAAGATTTTATCTCTGCTTATCCGAAAAACTGCAACCGCCATCTGACGGAGGCAGCATATATTAATCTGATTGCCGATGGAGTGGAAACAGAGGACAACCTTGTTACATGTGCTAAAAATTATGCAGAGGCTTGCAGGATTGAGGGACTGATTAACGAAACAAAGAAGCGCTATATCAAAAACGCAGAGAATTTCCTTAAAGATTTTGTGTTTGAACAATATCTTCCAGGGAAATACAAGAAACCCGCAGCGCAGAAACCAAAGAACAATTTCACTAATTTCTCGCAGCGGGAATATGATTTTGACGAGTTGGAAAAGAGGCTGTTAAATTCGACGCCGGGTGGATGAAAGAGGTTATTTGGCAGGGTTAGATATACATACCAGCTGCCAGGAGTTCAACAGGAAAAATAACAGAAAGGAGCCAAGCCTCCGGCCGGGGTGACGTGTACACGGGCTTCTTGAAAAAAATGATACAAAACAAAAAAATGCGTATTTTGGTAGCCTGCGAAGAAAGCCAGCGCGTCTGCATAGAATTTCGGCGCTTAGGACATGAAGCCTATTCCTGCGACATTGAAGAATGTTCCGGTGGACGCCCGGAATGGCACATACAGGCTGATGTTCTTCCTCTGCTGAACGGAGATTGCAGTTTTCGGACAGTGGACGGAGCGGAACATAGTATTTACGGAAAATGGGATATGATTATAGCTTTCCCTCCATGCACCTATCTATCCAATGCAGGGGCAAGGCATTTATGGAAAGGGCATAAATTGAATCGGGATAGATACGAAAAAGGCCTTAAAGCAAAAGGATTTTTCATGCAGTTTTATAACGCTGACTGCGAAAAGATAGCAATCGAGAACCCGACACCAAGTAAAATCTATGAGCTGCCAGAAAAGCAACAAGTGATACAGCCTTATCAATTTGGACACCCATACACAAAGAGGACGCAGCTTTGGCTGAAAGGTTTGCCGCTGCTAGAACCGACGGAAATCGTTAAACCTGTTGCCACATGGTGTCCGAGTGGTTCATACTCTCACAAGCACGGAGAACAGCACAAAGGAATGTTTACAACAGACAGGGCGAAGAATAGGGCAAAAACATTTGAGGGGATTGCAAAAGCTATGGCAGAGCAGTGGGGGATAATCAGGAATGAAATATATAGCAAGTTGGAGCGGTGGTAAAGACAGTACCGCAAGTATAATCTTGGCGCACGAACACAAC
Organism: uncultured Roseburia sp.; assembly: GCA_947567625.1. Taxonomy (GTDB): domain Bacteria; phylum Bacillota; class Clostridia; order Lachnospirales; family Lachnospiraceae; genus Roseburia. Next base: position 45,041 of record CANONN010000021.1, read on the forward strand.
GAGCCGCTTGACCTTATCATATTTTCCGAGGTTATGTTTGATAAAAATATCAGCGGAGAATTGCCAGAGCATATAGATTTTATCAAAAACAAATGTATTCCACTGTTTGAAAGTTGGGGGTATGAAACAAAGATACTCCATGCGGACTTGACCTATATGGATATATTTTTAAGGCAACCAACAAGGGGCAAACGATTCGGCACTGGAATGATAACAGGTTTTCCGATGTCGGGCAGATGCCAGATTAACCGAAGCGTAAAAGTTCTTCCAATAAAGCGATTTTTAAAGAGTTTTGAAGAAGAGTTTACCCAATACATAGGGATTGCGGTTGATGAACCAGTCAGACTTGACAGAGTTGTGAAAAGCACAAACCAAATATCATTACTGCAAAAGTACGAATATACAGAGCATATGGCATTTGACCTATGCAAGAAATATGACTTGCTATCCCCCAATTATAATTTTGCTCCCAGGGGTGGTTGTTGGTTCTGTCCTAATGCGAGAGATTGTGAATTGCGACATTTAAGAAATAATCATAGAGATTTGTGGGATAAGCTGTTGAAGCTGGAAGAAATGCCAGACCTTATAGGGAATATATGGAACACGCTCACACAGACAAGCATACACGACAAAGAAGAACAATTTTACTGGGAAGATAATCAGATAACTATATTTGACTATATAGAAAGGAAAGCATATGAGTAAAAATAATCCAGTGGGAAATATACCAACACAAAGACCGATATTAAATCGCATGAAAGATACCTTAATGCAAATTTATCTTAATTTGTCAAAGGAAGAAATGAAATCCCTGCAAGCTGAAATACAGTCCGTAACGGAAACAAACTGTGATTACAAGATATATGACATTGCGTATATGCTAAAAGGATGTGTCGATACAGCGGTTGATGGGATTTAGGGAGAGGAGGGGAAAGGAAATATGAAGAGATTAACAGAACGTGATAAATATTGTAAAAGATATCTGCCCACTGATTGTGGATTTAGGGGATAAAGAAAGGTAGGAATTTATGAATAAAACAAAATTAAATTGTTCTTTGAACGATACAACAGAATTAAGAAATCTTATCATAGAAAACCCTGGTTTGCCATTACTGATTTTCTGCGGAGAAGATTCTTGGCATGACGAATATCCGTATGAGCAGGCAGATGTAAGAAGAGTAGGAATTGAAGAATTAACTCTCTACAATGACTATTGGTTAGATAAGGATGATTATGAAGAAAAACTTGCAGATAATTTATCTGATGAAGAGGAATATAAAAATTTGTCTGATAAAAAGTATAACCGGATGATTAAAGAAAAGGTTGCGGGAACAGAATTTGTAAAAGCTATTGTTATCTATGTCGGATAAGTTTCAGGGAATTGTGGAGGGAAAGATGGATAAAACAAAAATAGATTGGTGCGATTCAACATGGAATCCAGTCACAGGTTGTTGGCATGGGTGCGAATACTGCTATGCGAGAGGAATTGCAAAAAGATTTGGGAGAAATTTACCTGATTTGTCAGACTTTGCAAGCAAAAACAAGGGATTGCATTTATTGGATAACAAGATTGATTCTACTCCGTATCCATTTGGATTTGAGCCAACATTTCATGCGTACCGCTTGAATGAATACATAGGCAAACAAGGCAGAAATATATTTGTCTGCTCTATGGCTGATTTGTTTGGGAAGTGGGTGCCAGATAGATGGATTGAAGAAGTGTTTAAGGCTTGTGAGAAAGCACCACAACACAATTATCTGTTTCTGACAAAGAACCCGCAGAGATACGAACAGTATGGTGTTCCTTCTTGGCAAAATAATATGTGGTATGGTTGCACGATTTCAAGAAAAGCAGATATAAGAAATTCCGCTTTTTTACCTTTGGAATGCAAGAGATTTGTTAGCATAGAACCTTTATTAGAAGATATTCAGCCTAAAGATGATGCTTTATATAATTATGTTTATTGGGCAATCATTGGGGCAGAAACTGGACGGAGAAAAGACAAGGTTGTTCCGAAAAGAAAGTGGATTGAGGATATTGTAAATGAATGCAGAAAATCAAATGTTCCGGTCTTTATGAAATCAAGCCTTGCGGAGATTTGGGGAGAACCGTTGATACAGGAATTTCCAGTTGGATTAAGGGATAGATTGAAATAGCCATGAGATTGTAGGAGGGAAGGCATGGAGAGATTGACAATAGAATACTGTGGAGAATATGTTCCAAAAGAATTGTGCAGCATAGATAGATTTGGTGGAGCAGACGATTGTGATCTGTGCTGTGAATACTGTAAAGCAACAGAAGAAGGAAACGAGGATTGTAGAGAATGCGCAATTAGCAAGTGTTTTAATAAATTAGGAACATATGAGGACTTGGATGAACAGGGAAGACTTATACAGACTCCTTGTGAGGTGGGGGACACGGTGTATGTTAAAATGCAGTTCGGAGGATATGCAGAGGCAGAGGTTAGGGATTATTCATACTTCCTTTCATGCGGGTTCTGTGTTGTGGTGACATCAGATAAATTTAACAAGCAGCATATTCCGTTTACGGAATTTGGAAAAACCGTTTTCCTCACACGCGAATCAGCCGAAGCCGTATTGGAAGAAATGAGCGAATGATGGGGAAAGGATAGGGAAATATGATTGGTAAATGTGAATTTTGCGGAAAAGAAAAAGACAAGGCATTAAAATCGCTTATGGGAGGATAGGGAAATGAGGGAGAGTTTATTTAGAGGAAAACGAGTTGATGATGGCGAGTAGATAGAAGGAATTACGTTACAATGGGGCAGAGAAATGGAGGAACATAAATGTATATCCAAGAATATGCAAAATTAATCAATGGAAAAGAATATGGTTATCCGCAGTTTACCAAAGAAGAAAATGCGACAGCGAGAGAAAACGGTTTTGTTATTGTTTATGGTTGTTCCGATGACCTTATGGAGTTTCGAGGGGCAATAGATGATGAGGGCGGCTGTTTTGACGGAGGAAAGGTTTATTTTAATCATGACGAAGTATATCAGGGTTACAACAAAGAGAAATATCCATATTGGATAAATGCGGTATGGTGTGGCGGCGAAAAAGACGCTAACGGGCAGGAAATTACATGGACTTATCAAACCGAGATACCGCATGAAACCTTTATGATTTATGAAGACGGAGAGCCTTATTGCAGAGGAATTGTATTTAAGATTGATGATGTTAGGTGAAGAGGAGGGGGATGCGCAGTATGAAAACAATAACCGTTTTACAGCCGTGGGCATGGCTTCTGGCATCAGGAAAGAAACGTTGCGAAACGCGGTCATGGAAAACAAACTACAGGGGAGAGCTCCTGATCCATGCAGGGAAAAAGAACATGGCGGATACTATGCGGCAGACCATTTTTGAATCAAGGCATATGGAGCAGGCAGGGGTTTTTGATACAGTGCTGGCAACGGGAGCTGTCATCGGAAAAGCAAGGCTTGTAAACTGTGTCCTGATTGATGCGCTGACCGCGGAACTTATCAAAGCCCAGCATCCTGATGAATATGCTTTTGGGGATTTCACGCCGAGCCGGTATGCGTGGGTGATGGAGGGCGCCGAACTTTTCGATAAGCCTGTTCCAGCGAGAGGAAAACAGGGCTTGTGGAGTTTTATGGGCTATTAGTGGCGGGAAGAAGCCGGAAACATTCTTTTCTGTGATATGGATTATAAAAACATTGATAGTATGGATGAAAAACAGAAAGCGAGGACAGATTTATTGACATTAGAACAACTTTTTAGCTTGCAGACGGACAGCAACAAATTGAAATCTCTATACATAGAGCTTGCCAATCATGAGAACTTCAATCCATACAAAAACAATGTTATCTCTGATATGCCAAAAGGCAGCGGAGGGGGGAGAGATTTCTGTGAATGGTATGCAGCGGAAAAAGAGAGGATTGAAGGGGAAATCGAATATTATAAAGCAAAAATCCAACATGACAGAAAGATGGTGAATGACTACATAGAAAGCGCGCCATACCCGGAGTGCGATATTATCCGCTATCGGGTGATAAATGGGTTGGGATGGTATGATATAGGGGAATTGGTTGGCTATAGCAGAACCCAAGTGATGAGAAAATTTTATAAGTATATAAAATGCACGCAATGCACATAGCAAAGTGGTATGATGGTATTGTCGAAAGCATCGGAGAAAACCTCTGGTGCTTTTTCCATATTCATTTGTTTGCTGCCGGGTGAAACCCAGAGCGGCAGCGACCTCCTTATGAAGCGGAAAGAGGGGTGATGCTCTGATGGCGAAGCTAACAGAGAAACAGCAGCGTTTTGTTGATGAATATTTGATTGACCTTAACGCAACACAAGCGGCTATCAGGGCAGGGTATTCAGCAAAAACAGCGGATGTTCAAGGGTCACGGATGTTAGGAAATGTTAAGGTTCAACAGGCAATCAGTGAAGCGATGGCAGAACGGTCAAAAAGGACAGGGGTGAATCAGGACAGGGTTGTTTTAGAACTTGCCAAGATTGCCTTTGTGAAGATGACTGATATTGTTGACAATCAGGGAAGAATCAAAAGCAGTGCAACGGAAGATGACCTTGCCTGTATCGAATCCATGAAATACAAGGAATCTGAAAGTGATACCGGGTCAAGCGTTGAAAGGGAAGTGAAGATTTCCCCCAAGCTGAAAGCACTGGAATTATTGGGCAAACACTTAGGTATGTGGAATGACAAGCTGGATGTGAATGTGAATATCCCGGTTGTCATTTCCGGGGAAGATGATCTTGAAGATTAGTAGTCAATACGTTTTTGATTATCAGAAGCGTTTATACTTGCCTGAACAGTACAAGACCACTTCTTCCGGCAAGCGTATGATCTCCCTTCCTGAATACGTTGGCAAGGGGTATGGCACTTACTGGAAGTGGAAAGGCAGATACAGAGTCTGCAAGGGAAGTCGTGCAAGTAAGAAGTCAAAGACAACTGCCCTATGGTATATCGTGAACCTGATGAAATACCCTGACGCTAATCTGCTGGTTGTCAGGAAGGTGTTCAGGACACTAAAGGACAGTTGCTTCACGGAATTAAAATGGGCTATCAATCGGCTGGGGGTTCAAAACCACTGGGAGATAAAAGAAAGCCCCCTTGAAATGACCTACAAGCCCACGGGACAGAAGATATATTTCAGGGGGCTTGATGATCCGCTGAAAGTCACTTCAATAACCGTTGAACATGGGTATTTGTGCTGGATGTGGATTGAAGAAGCGTATGAGATCGGCAATGAGGATGATTTCAATATGCTGGATGAATCCATCCGTGGAGCAATACCGCCTGAAACGGGGCTGTTCAAACAGATTACCTTGACCTTCAACCCGTGGAATGAACACCACTGGATCAAGAAACGGTTCTTTGACAACCCGGATGATGAAACCCTTGCCATGACTACAAATTACCTCTGTAATGAATGGTTGGATGAAGCAGACCGCAAAGTATTTGAAACCATGCGCCTGAACAATCCCCGCCGTTACCGTGTGGCTGGTTTGGGTGATTGGGGTATTGTTGAAGGGCTTATCTTTGAGAACTGGGAAGAAAAGGCTTTCGACATTGAGGAAATCCGCAGGCTGCCAAGCGTCAAGTCTGCCTTTGGCCTGGATTTTGGTTATACAAACGATCCTTCCGCTTTGTTTTGCGGTCTGGTGGATGAAGCAGCGAAAACCTTATGGGTTTTTGATGAAATGTATAAGAACGGCATGAGCAACGAAAGGATCGCTTCGGAAGTCACCACAATGGGGTATCGGAAGGAGCGGATCAGGGCAGAGGCAGCAGAACCGAAAAGCATTGACCGCTTGTATGAATTGGGGCTTTCCCATATCCAGCAGGCGAGGAAGGGGAAGGACAGTGTAAACAATGGTATTGATTATTTGCAGGATTACCATATTATTGTTCATCCCAGGTGCGTGAATTTCATCACTGAAATATCTAACTACACATGGGGCACAGACACAAAGACCGGAAAGCGGCTGAATAAACCTATTGATGATTTTAACCACCTGATGGATGCTATGCGTTATGCTATGGAAGATTTCAGCAAGGGGGACGCTTTTAGTTTTGAATAAAACATCACATTAGTAACAATCAGCCTTGAAACCTATCTGTTTTCGGGCTTTTGCTTTTTATACAATAATGAATGGGGCGAAAATGAAATGTTAAACTTTGTTGGCTTTTTTACACGAAAAATTAGCAATATGATCTTTCAAGGCGCAAAAGACCGCATGACAGACAAGGAGTTTCTGGAGAAAGAAATTGCAAGGTGGAAGGGCAGCCCGCAACGGATCATGCAGATAAAGGGTTTTTTATATTATGATAATGAGCATGACATTTTGAGGCGAAAAAGGACCATGATAGGAACGGACGGCAAGCTGGAGACAGTTGAAAATCTTCCGAATAACCGTCTGATCGATAACCAGTATGCAAAGATGGTGAACCAAAAAGCAAATTATTTGTTGGGACAGCCATTTGTTGTGGATGGGAAGAATACTGAGTACTTAGAGCTTTTGAAAAAAGTGTTCGACAAAAAATTCATGAAAAACCTGAAAAACGGGGGAAAGGCTTCCATAAATGGAGGCATAGCATGGTTGTATCCTCACTATGACGACACTGGGGAACTTCGCTTCCGGCTGTTTCCGGCTTATGAAGTGCTCCCATTTTGGAAAGACAGCGAGCATACGGTACTTGATTTTGCAGTGCGCCTTTATCTGGTTATGGGGTATGAGGGTACAACACCGAAAATCATTGAGAAAGTAGAGATATACGACCTGCATGGCATTCACAGGTTCATTCTGGATGGTGGAAATTTAGTTCCTGACATCAGCACGGAAGACGAAATCTTTGAGAACCCATATGTTACTGTGGCGGGTGATGACGGGGCGGTTATCAGTCTGAATTGGGAGAAGATACCGTTAATACCGTTGAAATATAATGAGCAGGAAACACCATTGATAAAAAAAGTTAAGTCGCTACAGGACGGTATCAACATTATGCTGTCCGACTTTGAAAATAACATGCAGGAAGACGCAAGAAATACAATCCTTGTTTTGAAAAATTATGACGGGACAAATCTAGGTGAGTTCAGAAAAAACCTTGCGACTTACGGGGCTGTCAAAGTCCGGTATGACGGTGACACAAAAGGCGGCGTGGAAACGCTGGAAATCACGGTCAATGCGGAGAATTACAAGACGATTGTGGAAATTTTCAAAAAGGCGCTGATCGAAAACGCCATGGGGTATGATGCAAAGGATGACAGGCTTTCTGGTAATCCAAACCAGATGAACATTCAATCCATGTATTCTGACATTAATTTGGATGCAAATGATATGGAGACAGAGCTTCAGGCGGCATTTGAAGAAATACTCTGGTTTGTTAATACACATCTTGCCAATACAGGGCAGGGTGATTTTTACGGGGAAGAAGTCAGCATTATATTTAACCGTGATATGTTGATGGACGAGGGGCAGATCATTGAAAATATCAGGAATTCTGTCGGCATACTGTCAAATAAGACGCTAGTTGCCCAGCATCCATGGATTAAGGATGTGGAGGACGAGCTAGAGAGGATAGAAGAAGAAAAGCAAAACGAACAGGAAGAACTTGAAAATCAGTATGATCCTTTTCAAAAGCAGAATGTAAAGGATAAGGGCGAGAGCAGTCAGGACGGTGCGGCGGATGAAGAATAGTGCATACTGGAAAAATCGGTTTTCATTACTGGAACAATCACAGAACCAGTTAGGGGTGCAGTGCTATGCTGATATTGAACAGCAGTATCGGAGAGCACAGAAAGAGATTGAAGGCCAGATCGCGGCATGGTATCAGCGTTTTGCGGAAAATAATAAAGTGACACTGGCAGATGCGAGACGGATGTTGAGCAAAAAAGAGCTGGAAGAACTGAAATGGGATGTTGAGCAGTATATTAAGTATGGACAAGAAAACGCCATAAACGGTGCATGGACAAGGCAGCTTGAAAATGCTTCCGCGCGCTTCCACATCAGCAGATTGGAAGCATTAAAACTACATACCCAGCAGAGCCTTGAAGTGATGTTTGAAAATCAGCTTGATACGGTTGATTCGGCTATGCGGGAGATTTACAAGTCAGGATTCTACCACACCGCTTTTGAAATTCAAAAAGGCGTTGGTGTCGGCTGGGATTTTGCCACACTGGATGAAAAAACCATTTCCAAAGTAATCACTAAACCTTGGGCGGCGGACGGAAAAAATTTTTCGGAAAGAGTGTGGGGCAACCGGCAAAAGCTGGTAAATGAACTGAATACCGAGCTGACCCGGAACATGATACTGGGACAGGACCCGCAGAAAGCTATTGATGCCATTGCGAAGAAAATGAATACTTCAAAGAATGTTGCCGGGCGTTTGGTTATGACAGAAGAAGCGTTTTTTAGTTCGGCGGCGCAGCGGGATTGTTTCCGTGAGCTGGATGTGGAACAGTTTGAAATTGTGGCAACCTTGGATTCCAATACTTCCGATATTTGTCAGGAAATGGATGGCAAGGTTTTCCCAATGTCACAGTGGGAAGTGGGCGTTACGGCGCCGCCTTTTCATGTGAATTGCAGAAGTACGACAGTGCCGGCATTTGGGGATGAATTTGACCGCATTGGGG
>CANONN010000022.1 GCA_947567625.1 uncultured Roseburia sp.
GATTCCCGCTTGGCTAAATATACGCGTTCTTACGGACTTTGCAGCGAGTGCAAAGCCCTGAGCCAAACGGTTACTTTAGAAGTACTTCTCACACGAAATACCTCTGTTAAGTTTTTATCTTTGTGTTATAATAAATAGATAAAAGCGACAGGGGTATTTTTTTATGATAGAGGAGGCAGACCAATGGAAGATGTAAAAAAGACGGTACTTTTCGAGCGGACACCGATTCCAAAGGCAGTCATGACTTTAGCGATACCTACGATTATCAGCTCGCTGGTAATGGTGATCTATAATCTGGCCGACACCTATTTTGTGGGCATGTTAAATGACTCCATCCAGAATGCGGCGGTGACGCTGGCGGCTCCGGTGCTTTTGGCGTTCAATGCGGTAAACAATCTGTTTGGCGTCGGGAGTTCTAGTATGATGAGCCGGGCGCTGGGGCGAAAGGACTATGATACTGTCTCGCGCAGTTCGGCGTTCGGTTTTTACTGCGCCCTGATTGCCGGTATTTTGTTTGGCGCGGGCTATAGCCTTGGCAAAACGCCGCTGCTGCATTTGCTGGGGGCGGACAGCGGCACGGTGGGGGCCACGGGCGCCTATCTGATGTGGACGGTTTCGTGCGGCGCCGTGCCTGCGATTTTAAACGTGGTGCTCGCCTATCAGGTGCGGGCGGAGGGGGCTTCCCTGCACGCCAGCCTTGGAACCATGAGCGGATGCCTGCTCAATATCGTGCTGGACCCGTTTTTCATCCTGCCATGGGGGTTAAACATGGGGGCCGCAGGGGCCGGTTGTGCGACCTTTCTCTCCAACTGTGTGGCGTGCCTTTATTTTTTTGTGGTACTGCTGGTCAAAAGAGGCCGCACCTATGTCTGCATAAATCCGCGGAAGTTCTCGTTTCGCCGGGATATCGTCGCGGGAGTATTCGGTGTGGGGATTCCGGCGTCGATTCAGAACCTGCTCAATGTGACCGGTATGACGATTCTCAACAATTTTACCGCCGCTTACGGGGCGGAAGCGGTGGCCGCGATGGGCATTGCCCAGCGCGTCAATATGGTTCCCATGTATATTGCGCAGGGATTTTCGCAGGGCATTATGCCGCTGGTGGGCTATAATTATGCCAGCGGCAACGGAAAGCGCATGAAGTCGGCGATCTATTTTTCATTTGCCGTCACCGCGGGCTTTATGGCGGCGGCGACACTGCTCTATTTCGCGGGCGCCGATTTTTGGATATCGCTGTTTATGAAAAACGATGCGATTATTGCCTGCGGCGGCAGGCTGCTGCGGGGATTGTGCCTTGCCATGACGTTTCTTGCGGTGGATTTTCTGGCCGTGGGCGTGTTTCAGGCCACCGGTATGGGGAAAAAGTCGCTGGTGTTTGCCATTATGCGTAAAATCGTGCTGGAGATTCCGGCACTGTTCCTCTTAAACTGGCTGTATCCTCTGTACGGCCTTTCGTACGCGCAGTTTGTGGCGGAGTTCTTGCTGGCCATCGCGGCGGTGATAGAACTCAGAAAAATTGTTAAAAAAGTGACACTTTGATTTTGGCGCCGAGTGTGGTAAAATAAATAACAGACGACCGATTTGTATGGAATCGGAACCTGTTTTCGGATGCGGTTGGCGCTTAAGCAGTATAAAGCAGGATAGAATGGGAGGATATGAATGGAAAAAGCGAAAATTTATTTTACAAAAGAGATCAGCCCGGAGAGCGTGGTAAGGATGTTTGAGCAGGTGGGGATAACGCTGAATGGGAAAGTGGCGGTAAAACTCCATTCCGGTGAGAGGGGCAACCAGAATTATCTGCGGCCGGAGTTTGTAAAAGCGATAGTAAACCATGTAAACGGGACGGTCGTGGAGTGCAATACCGCCTACGAGGGCGCGCGCAATACGACGGAACGCCACAGAAAGCTGATGGAAGAGCACGGCTGGACCAGGTATTTTGACGTGGACCTTATGGACGCCGAAGGACCCGATCTGGTGCTCGACATTCCGGGCGGCAAAGTGATTCAGAAAAATTATGTCGGTAAAAATCTGGCAGACTATGATTCTATGCTGGTGCTGTCCCATTTTAAAGGACACCCCATGGGCGGGTACGGCGGCGCGCTAAAACAGCTCTCGATCGGTTGCGCATCTTCCTACGGTAAGGCGTTTATCCACGGGGCCGGCGATTACGAGGCAGGTTTTATGGGCGACCACGACGGCTTTCTGGAGTCGATGGCCGACGCCGCTTCCTCTGTGGCGGATTACTTTGGGGGAAATCTGGTTTATATCAATATCATGTGCAATATGTCGGTCGACTGTGACTGCTGCGCCGTGGCCGAAGACCCCTGTATGAAAGATATCGGGATTTTGGCCGGCACAGACCCGGTTGCCATCGACCAGGCGTGTTTGGATTTGGTGTACGCGTCGGATGACCCCGGCCGGGATCATCTGCTGGAGCGCATCGAGTCGCGAAACGGCGTCCATACGATCGAGGCGGCGGCCGCGCTCGGGGTTGGAACGAGAGCGTATGAACTGATTTCGGTTGATTGATAGAGAAATCCAAGGAGGAAGTGGAAACGATGGAAGATCTGACAGGGAAAAAGGGGTTAAATCTTATCAGTAAAATTCTGGTTGTAGCATTGATTCCGATTGTTGTGATGGTGCTGCTTTCCGGTTATGCAATCAAGTCGACAGCGGAGAAGACGGCGCAGCGGATGGCGCTTTCCCAGTTAAAGACGGCTGTCTGTGGGGTGGAGAAAGCGCTCTCGACGGGCGACGCCGAAGGACGGCAGTCATTTTTGGAACAGTTTGCGGAGCGCGCGCAGGTGGAGGCGGCCGTGTTTGCAAACGGGGCGGTGAAAGTGTCTGGCGTGCGCGATGCCTCTGGCAATTACACCAGCAATCTTAAGCTGGATGAGGCAGTTAAGAGCCAGTTGACGAAAGAGGGCTCTTATTTTGCCACCAACGTCAGGATGGGTGATAAAAAGTATTACGGCTATTTTCAGACCATCCCGTTTAGCGATGCGGAAGTAGTTGCGTTTGCGGGCCTTGAGACGTCCTATGTCGCGAGTCTCTACCGCACGCGCATGCAGGTCAATATTCTGATTATCGTGGTGATTGCGGGCGTCGCCGGCATTTTGATCGCGCTTGTGATGCGAAAGATCGTACTTGCGATCAGCGGAACCATACGCAATCTGGACAAGGTGGCCGACGGGGAGCTCAATTTCGAGATGAGCCGCAAGCTGGTGGAGCGCAGCGACGAGATCGGCAATATAGCCAGAAACGTACATACTCTGATGGCGAACCTCGCCAAGACGGTCACCAATATTTACCGTGCCACAGATACCCTGAATAATTTTTCCGGGAAGTTTAGCGATAATTTCGCGAATATCGAAAATTCCATTTCCAATGTCAATATCGCGATCGACGAGATCGCAAACGGCGCCACCAACCAGGCGCAGGAGACGCAGAAGGTCAACGACCAGATGAGCCGCATGGGTGATGCGATTACAGCGACGACGAGAAATACCGATTCCCTGATGAAAACGACGGACGAGATGAAAGCGGCCAATGAGCAGATGAACCAGACGTTGGACGCACTGGTGACGATGAATGACCGCACGATGCAGTCCGTCAATGAGGTCAACGAACAGACCGATATCACAAACAAGTCAGCGATGGAGATTCGCGGCGTAATCGAGTTTATCAATGAAGTGGCAGATCAGACGAGCCTTCTGTCCCTTAACGCCAGCATAGAGGCGGCGAGGGCCGGCGAGCAGGGCAGAGGATTCGCGGTGGTTGCGGACGAAGTCAGGGTGCTTGCCGACCAGACGATGGAGTCCACGGAGCGCATCGGCGCCATCGTAGAGACATTGATTCACAACTCCAACATGAGCGTAAAGACGATGCAGTCGGTATTGTCTGAGATCACAAACCAGAGTAAATTGCTGAATGAAACGAGAGACGTGTTTGACAGGCTCGATCACGAGATCACCGCGGTGGCGGGCGCTGTGGGCAGCATTTCCGGCGAGGTGGATTCCATCAACGACACGAAAAACGGCGTGCTCGGCAGTCTCGACAGCCTGTCGGCCATCGCGCAGCAGAATGCGGCCAGCACGCAGGAGACCGCCGCTTCGATGGAGGAGCTCAGCGAGATTGTGCAGGAGTGCAATACCGATGCGCAGCAGCTGGTGGGCATTGCGGATGACATCAACGGGAATGTACAGAAGTTTAAGATTTAACCGTGCCGTTGTTCTAAAATTATTTTCTCGGACATAAGATAAAATATATTTTAGAGAGACGGGAAATGAGCATGGATTTCAAGAATAAGATGCGGACGAAAGATACGGCGGTGAGTATGGGAAAGGCAGTTGGAATCAGTCTGTTTCTTATGTTTGCCGTAAGCGGGGCGCTGTTATTGCTGCTGGCATTTTTGCTTTACCAGATGGAGCTTGGCGAGGAGGCGGTGAAAGCCGGAATTATCGTGATCTATATCATTTCCGGTATCGCAGGCGGATTTCTGATCGGTAAAATGCGGCGTGAGAAGAAGTTTTTGTGGGGGCTTTGCGCGGGCGTACTTTATTTTATGCTGCTGTTTTTGATTTCGTGCGCAGTCAACCGCGGACTGCCGCAGGATATGGTGAAAGTGCTCACCACCCTCATCCTGTGCACGGCCTCTGGTATGGCGGGCGGCATGATTAGCTGAAGATGGAAACATATACATATAAGAAAATGATGCATGAAAATGATACATTATGAAAAAAGTGCTTTGCATATAGGGGAAGTTATGTTATACTATACGAGTTAATAAACGAAATTAAGACCGTGTGCAACAGGTAAGCGCAGGCAAAACGGAGGACGAACATGAAACATGTAAAGACATTGAGCACCAAAAAATTACAGAATACTGTAAAAAAAGGCGGATGCGGCGAGTGCCAGACTTCCTGCCAGTCAGCATGCAAGACTTCCTGTACCGTGGGAAATCAGAGCTGTGAGAACAAATAATTACAGTGTTTTGGAACCTTATAAGTACGATACAATCGACCGTTCGCACAGCGTGCGGTCATTTGTATGCAAAGAGATGCAATGTATGGCCATGCATTGCACCACGCCGTTGTACGGTGTGGTGCACAGGGAAAGAGAGGAAATATTGTAGTGGTTCATCAGTATAAGAATAACGGCTATAATATTGTTCTGGATGTAAACAGCGGTGCAATCCATGTGGTGGATGACGTGATGTATGACGCTATCGCCATGTATGAGGCTCAGGGTGAAGATGAAATCATAGCTGCCCTGCGGGACAAGTATGATAAGACAGAGATCAAAGAGGCTTTGGACGAGATTAGGGTTCTGTGTGATAACGGGGAACTTTTTACCAAAGATACCTATGAAGATTATATGACGGATTTCAAGAAGAGGCCCACGGTGGTCAAGGCGCTGTGCCTGCATATTGCCCATGACTGTAATCTCGCCTGCCAGTATTGCTTTGCCGGCGAGGGTGAATATCACGGCAGAAGGGCGCTCATGAGCTTTGACGTAGGGAAGGCGGCGCTCGACTTTTTGATCGCCCATTCCGGCGCCCGAAGGAATCTTGAGGTGGATTTTTTTGGCGGGGAGCCGTTGATGAACTGGCAGGTGGTAAAAGATCTGGTCGCCTACGGGAGAGAGCAGGAAAAGCTGCACGATAAGAAGTTTCGCTTTACCCTGACGACCAACGGCGTGCTCTTAGACGACGAGGTCATGGAGTTTTGCAACCGCGAGATGGGCAATGTGGTGCTCAGCATTGACGGAAGGAAAGAGGTGCATGATGAGATGCGTCCGTTCCGCAAGGGAGCCGGAAGCTACGATCTGATTGTTCCCAAGTTCCAGAAGTTTGCCGAGAGCAGAGGGCAGGACAAGTATTACGCGCGCGGAACGTTCACCCATTATAATCTTGATTTTGCCGCCGATGTGCTGCATCTGGCAGATCTGGGATTTCAACAGATTTCGGTGGAACCGGTGGTCGCCGACCCCAAAGAGCCGTACGCCATCCGCGAGGATGACCTGCCGCAGCTTTTTGAGGAGTACGATAAACTTGCCGCCGAGATGGTAGAGCGCAAAAAACAGGGAAAAGAGTTTACGTTTTTTCACTTCATGATCGATCTTACGGGCGGCCCCTGTGTGGCGAAGCGTTTATCCGGCTGCGGCTCCGGCACGGAGTATCTGGCGGTCACGCCGTGGGGAGATTTCTATCCCTGCCATCAGTTTGTCGGCAACGAGAAGTTTTTGCTGGGCAATGTAAACGACGGAATCACGCAGACGCAGATTTGTGACGAATTTAAAGGTTGTAATGTCTACGCGAAAGAAAAGTGCCGCAGCTGTTTCGCTAAATTTTATTGCAGCGGCGGGTGCGCGGCCAATGCGTATCACTTTACCGGTGATATCTGCGGCGCCTATGATGTGGGCTGCGAGCTTCAGAAAAAGCGTGTGGAGTGCGCAATTATGATGAAAGCGGCCGAGGCGGGCATGTAACATCTGTATCCGTTCATTACAACGTTGCGGTACATTTATTTACTTTATAGGAAACTGCGTCGTCAGACACGTCAATTCTCAAGTTGCGGAGCAACCTGCAAAGAATCACGGAGTGATTCTTTTTTACAAGTACAAGAAAAGGAAGGAAAAAGAAATGAAAAAGAGGAAATCAATTGTCATACTGGCGCTGATACTGGCGGCGCTGGTGGGGCTGGGGTACTATGCGACCGTTATTCTCTCGTCCACCGGTGTGGGTGAGAATATGAGCATTCCTTTGGGCCTCGATCTGTCCGGCGGCGTCTCTATTACTTACCAGGTAGTGGACAAAAACCCCAGCGCGGAGGACATGAGCGATACCATATACAAGCTGCAAAAGCGTGTCGAGGGGTACAGCACGGAGTCTTCGGTTTATCAGGTGGGAGACGACCGTATCACGGTTGAGATTCCGGGAGTTTCGGACGCCAACGCGATACTGGCGGAGCTTGGCAATCCGGGTTCTCTGGAATTTCAGTTATCCGACGGCACGGTGTTTATGACGGGCGATCAGGTGGCGGACGCGCAGGCGGCTACGACCACCGATCAGTACGGCAATAAGGAATACATTGTGCAGTTGTCTTTAAACGACGAAGGCACGCAGATTTTCGGCGATGTGACGACGGCAAATGTCGGCAATGTGCTGCCGATCGTATATGACGGCGAAGTCATCAGTTATCCGACCGTACAGCACGCCATTACCGGCGGTACGGCGCAGATCAGCGGTATGGATACTTTCGAGGAAGCACAGGCTCTGGCAACCCAGATTCGTATCGGTTCCCTCTCCCTGCAGTTGGAGGAGCTGGAATCGAGCGTGGTGGGCGCACAGCTCGGCAGCCAGGCGATCTCCACCAGCTTGAAGGCGGCGGCGATCGGTCTCGTGCTGGTTATGATCTTTATGATTGCTGTCTATTCCGTTCTCGGTGTGGCGGCTTCCCTGGCCCTGCTTGGCTATGTCGAACTTGTGATCGCGACCTTGTATTTATTTGATATTACGCTGACCTTACCGGGTATTGCGGGTATTATCCTTGGTATCGGTATGGCGGTGGATGCGAACGTAATTATCTTTGCGCGAATCCGCGAGGAGATCGCAACCGAAAAGAGCGTGGCGATGAGTATGCAGATCGGTTTTAAGAAAGCGCTATCTGCGATTTTGGACGGAAATATCACCACATTCCTTGCGGCAGTGATTTTGATGGCGATGGGTAGCGGTACGGTAAAAGGGTTTGCCTACACGTTGATGATCAGTATTGTGATGTCCATGTTTACGGCGCTCGTTGTGACCAGATGGATTTTATATTCGTTCCACGCGCTCGGTCTGAAAAATGAAAAGTTATACGGCCGCGCCAAAGAGAAAAAAACGATCAATTTTGTCGGCAAGCGCGCGATTTTCTTTACAATCCCGGTGGTTGTGATCGCGGCAGGGCTGATCTGCATGGGCGTGCGCGCAGGTGCAGGCGACGGCGCGCTCAATTACGGGCTTGATTTTGTCGGCGGTACATCGACAACCGCTGATTTCGGAAAAGACTATACGATCGAGCAGATCGAGAGCGAGATCGTTCCCAAGGTGGCGGAGATTACCGGGGATAACAATATTCAGACCAATAAAGTCGAGGGCACAAACCAGATCACGATCAAGACGCGCACCTTAGAGCTTGAGGAGCGCGATGCGTTTGAGACGCTGCTGACCGATCAGTTTGGCGTAGATGCGGGGACGATCACCACACAGAGCATCAGTTCTACGATCAGCGGAGAGATGCGTTCCGACGCATTTTTGGCTGTGATCGTTTCCAGTATCTGTATGCTGATCTATATCTGGTTCCGCTTCAAAGATATCCGCTTCGGCGCGAGTGCAATCGCGGCGCTGCTGCATGATGTTCTGGCGGTTCTGGCGGTGTATGCGCTGGTGCGCATTTCCGTGGGAAGCACCTTTATCGCGTGTATGCTTACGATTATCGGTTATTCGATCAACGATACGATCGTTATTTTCGACCGTATCCGTGAGAATCTTGGCAAGCTGAGCGGCAAACAGACGAGGGAGAGCCTTGCGGAGGTGGCAAACCGCAGTTTGACGCAGACCCTCTCGAGAAGTATCAGTACTTCCATTACCACGATTATCATGGTATTAATGCTGTTTATCTTCGGTGTGGCGAGCATCCGTGAATTTTCACTGCCGCTGATGGCCGGTATGATTTTTGGTACTTACTCTTCGGTATGTATCGCGGCGCAGCTGTGGTATGTGATGAAAGTAAATCTTGGCAGGAACAAGGTCGCGGCAGAAAGCGCTCCCGCGGCGAAAAAGACTGAGGGAAATAAAGTAGACATAAAGAAATAAGCTCGATTGATTTCAATGAGAGCAGCGAAAGCTGGAAAATGAAGGAGGATGCGATATGTACACACTCGAGGATATTCAGGCGGTAGATATGGAAGTGGCCGACGCCATCACCAAAGAATTTGACAGACAGAGCAGCCATATTGAGCTGATTGCGTCGGAGAACTGGGTAAGCCCTGCGGTAATGTCCGCGATGGGCAGTGTTATGACCAACAAATATGCGGAGGGTTATCCGGGCAAGCGGTATTACGGCGGCTGTGACTGCGTCGATATCGTAGAAGAGCTGGCCAGAGAGCGTGCCAAAGAGCTGTTTGGCTGTGACTATGCCAATGTGCAGCCACATTCGGGGGCGCAGGCCAATATGGCTGTGCAGTTTGCCATCTTAAAACCGGGCGATACCGTGATGGGCATGAACTTAGACCATGGCGGACATTTGACGCACGGAAGTCCTGTGAATTTTTCCGGTTCGTATTTTAACATCGTACCGTACGGCGTCAATGATGATGGGTTTATCGATTACGATAAGGTGCTTGAGACGGCCATGGAGTGTAAGCCAAAGATGATTATCGCCGGCGCCTCCGCTTACGCGAGAACGATAGATTTTAAGAGATTTCGTGAGATCGCCGACGCCTGCGGCGCGGTGCTTATGGTGGATATGGCGCATATCGCGGGTCTTGTGGCGGCGGGACTTCACCCGAGCCCGATTCCTTATGCCGATGTGACGACGACAACAACGCACAAAACGCTGCGCGGTCCGCGCGGCGGTATGATACTCTGCAATCAGGAGGCCGCGGACAAATACAACTTTAATAAAGCGGTATTCCCGGGGATTCAGGGCGGTCCGCTGATGCATGTGATCGCGGCCAAGGCGGTTTGCTTTAAGGAGGCTCTGCAGCCGGAGTTTAAGGCTTACCAGCAGAATATTGTGGACAATGCCCAGGCGCTTTGCAAAGGGCTTTTAAGCCGTGATATCAAGATTGTTTCCGGCGGTACGGACAATCACCTGATGCTCGTGGATCTGACGAATTATGATCTGACCGGCAAGGCAGTGGAAAAGCTGCTCGATTCCGTGAACATCACCTGCAATAAAAACACGATTCCGAATGATCCGAAGTCGCCGTTTGTCACCAGTGGTGTCCGTCTCGGCACGCCGGCCGTGACTTCGCGCGGATTAAATACCGCAGATATGGATCAGATTGCCGAGGCGATCGCCATGATGATAAAAGAGGGCGAACCCGCGGCCGAGAAGGCAAAGGCAATCGTGAAGTCTTTGACAGAGAAGTATCCGTTAAAATAAATTTGTTCGGGTAATAAGCGACAACGGGGGACTGCGTGTTAGTTCCCCGTTGCATTTTATTTAGAAATTATTAAGTTTGTATGACAGTTAAAAAAGGCGGTCTGTTTTCACATATTTTTAACAAACATTTTTTAAGATATTTGTGGTTTCATGATACGGATTCACTAGTGTGCCGGCAGGTTTGATTTTGAGCAGGGCATTGGTATCATAGGGACGAAGCAGTACACTAAGGCGCAGGAATGGAGATTAATATGAAAAAGAAGAAAGTTGCGGTATTCGCGGGAGTAATCGTATTGCTGGCGGCAATCGGCGGTGCGGGTTATTATTATCGCGATCAGATTATGGAGTTGGTACCGTTTTTGAATTTCGCCAGATCGGATGATAGAGTATATGTGGAAAAAGTCGGCAAGATCATGAATCAGTTTTATGGTGTGGCAAACCGTTACAACGGCGTCGTGGAAGCGCAGGATACATACGACGTCAATGTCGATACGGACCGCACGATCAAAGAGGTGCTGGTGTCCGTCGGCGATACCGTAGAGGTGGGGCAGCAGCTTGTTATTTATGATACGCAGGAGATCGAGATGCAAAAGAGGCAGGCCGAGCTTGAGCTGCAAAGTATGCAAAACGAGATCGCCACATACCGAAAGCAGATCGAGGTATTAAGAAAAGAGCGGGATACTGTGGCGGAGGCCGATAAGTTTTCCTACACGACCGAGATACAGTCTCTTGAAAACAATATAGAACAGAGCAATTTCGATTTGGAAAGCAAGCAGTTGGAAATTGATAAATATCAGGAGCAGATCACAGACTCGATTGTGGTCAGCAAGAACAGCGGTATTGTGCGCACGATCAATGAGAGCGGTTATGACGATAACGGCAACACCGTGGCGTTTATGACCGTGCAGCAGGCGGGCGGCTACCGGATTAAGGGCTCCATCAGTGAGCAAAACGTGTGGAATTTGGAAGAGGGACAGACCGTCATCATTCATTCCCGCGTCAATGCGGACGTGACATGGGATGGCGTCATCACCAAGATCGACCGTGAGAGTACCATGTCGGGCAATAATAATGGCAATATGGGATACGACAGTTACGAGGGGGCGGAATCTGCCACCAAGTATCCGTTTTATGTGGAGGTTCAGTCTCAAAACGATCTGATGCTCGGACAGCATGTCTATATGGAGCTCGACGAGGGGCAGCAGGAGGAGAAAGAGGGACTCTGGCTGTACAGTTATTATATTGTGTTTGAGGATGATGAGACGGCCGCAGAGAACATGTTCGGCGAGCTTGAAACGACAGAGATGACAGAAATGGTAATGCCGGAGATGGCCGAGTCGATTGATTCGGACAGTACGGAGACGGCGCCTGTGCGAAAAGCGTATGTGTGGGCGGCCAACGAAAAGAACCGCATCGAAAAGCGTTATATCACGCTGGGACAGTATGATGCGGAGTTAGACGAGTACGAGATACTCGACGGGCTTACGGAGGAGGATTATATTGCGTGGCCGATGGAAGGGCTGTATGAGGGTGTCATCACCGTCACCAACGAGGAGGACATTGACTACTCTTCGCCGCTGTATAACAGCGGGGAAGATACCGAGACGAATCTGGAGGATTATGATTACGATACCGACGGCCTCGATCTCGATTCGATGGACGGTATAGACGGCATGGAGACAGATGATTTCTACAACAGGGATACACTCGAATTGGAGAATGGCGACGATTCCGTCGACGGGGATTACATGGATGATTTGGAAGATATCGAGGATGTGGAAAATATTGACGATCTGGATGATAACGAGGGAGAGGAGATCTGATGGAGGCGAATAAGATTTTAGATCTTCAGAACATATATAAAGATTATGTCCAGGAAAAACTGGTGGTTCCGGTGTTAAAGGACGTAAGTCTCACCGTGGAGGAGGGGGAGTATGTCGCGATCATGGGGCCGTCCGGCTCCGGCAAGACGACGCTGATGAATATTATCGGATGCCTGGATAAGCCTACGAGCGGTTCCTACTCTCTGGCGGGCGAGGACGTCATGCGCTTAAAAGACAAAGAGCTGTCCGATTTGCGCTTAAAGAGCATCGGCTTTGTCTTTCAGAGCTTTCACCTGATGCCGCGGGAGACGGCGATCGAGAATGTCTCACTGCCGTTAAGTTACGCCGGCATCAAGAAAAAGGAGAGAAAAGAGCGCTCGATTGCGGCGCTTGAGCGCGTGGGATTGGGTGACCGCGTGACGTTCCGTCCGACACAGCTTTCCGGCGGACAAAAGCAGCGCGTCGCCATCGCGCGGGCCATGGTCAACAGTCCCAAGATACTGCTCGCGGATGAGCCGACCGGCGCGCTCGACTCCAAGTCCGGCGAACAGATCATGGAATTGTTTGACAAGCTGAACGAAGAGGGGGTCACGGTGGTAATGATTACCCACGATTCCAATATCGCGGCCCGCGCCAAACGCATGGTGCGCATTATTGACGGCGTGATCTATGAGGGAAGCGAGCAAAAGCAGCAAGGGTAATGTGTTTCGATCGTTCATGCAGGAATGAGGATAAGAATGAAAATAAAAAAAATATTGGCGGTAATTGTCAGCCTTGGCATTGTGGTCGGGGCCACTGTCGGCGGCATTTACGGTTATCAGGCATATCAGGATAAGAATACCGTAGTCGATGTGATATCGGTTTCTGATATTAACTGGGGTTACTATGACAGCGGGGAAACCAGCTATGGTATGGTGACAAATGATTCTGCCCAGGAGATCTTTTTGGAGGGAAACAATCAGGTCGAGGAGGTCTATGTGCAGGTGGGGGATGAGGTGACAATCGGCGAGCCGTTGTTTAAATATGACACCAGGCAGGTAGAGATTGATATCCGAAGAAAGACCCTGGAAATCAGTACGTTGGACAACGATCTGGCGATCGCACAGCACGAGTTGGCGGAGCTGCGGAAAAAGACGCCGGTTGACGCAGAGGGAGACGAGAAGACGGCCGCTTATCTGGAGGCGCGCATTGATCAGATCGAAGCTTCAATCGACAAGCTGGAGGCACAGCCGCAGAAAGACCCCAGGGATGCGAATATCTATAATTATATTACAAATACCGTGGTGCCCTACAATTATTCCACCTCGGCCGGCACACAGGCAGACCCCTATATTATCTGCTGTAATCAGGGGGCGTATGTCTACGGCAGTTTTTTCAATAAGCTGAGGAATGAGTGGAGAGGGAAATACGTTAAGTTTGTGGTAGTGAAAAAGAACAGCAGCGGTAAGATGCTTACCACGGTCAAAGATATCGTGGATTCCAGCGAAGCCGGCGATAGTGAGACCGGAGACCAAAAGCCCAATGTGGGGACGGACTCGGAGACGCCGACGCTACCCGACCGGCCGGTACCGGACCGCCCGGTCATCACACCGTCTCACGGAGAGCAGAGGGATGGAGCCCTCACATATGAGGTGATAAAAGAACCGCGCTATAGCAGCGCCTCTGCCACCAAGAAAGTGACGGTGCCGGTGGCGGACAGCAGTGTCTCTCCCAATACGGTTACCTACAGCAGCAATAACTGCCCGGTGCCGGCCAATTCCGGGGAGATGTGGTATGTATTTTCGGGCGTCAAGATCACGGCGGAGCTCGACCGTCTGAAAGCGGAGCTGGCGGTGGTTGAGAAGAGACAGGAGCAGAATGAAGGAGCCTACACAAAAACGGAGCTGGCGGCGGCGATTGCCGAGAAGGAAGACGAGGTAAAAAAGCTGAACATTAACAGGCAGCAGCAGGAGCTGCAATTACAGTCGTTAGAGAGCGCAGCTGCAAATGGGATTGTCTATGCAACGGTAGTAGGGCATGTAAAAACGCTGAACGAAGCGAACGATCAGGACAACGAGTCCGGCAGGCATGGGGCGTTTATGGTGGTAACCAGTGACGACGGGCTATATGTCAGCGGTTCGGTCAGCGAGCTCAAGCTGGATACGGTGATGCCGGGAACCATGGTTACGGCCAATTCATGGGAGAGCGGACAGTCATTCGAGGCGGTGATCACCAAGATTTCGGAGTATCCGACACAGAATAACGGCTGGGGAGAAGGCAATCCCAATGTTTCTTATTATCAGTATACCGCCTACATTCAGGACAGCCTAGAGCTTACGAACGGCGAGTATGTGGATTTGACGATCGGCGGCAGAAGCGGTGAAAACGGCGAACTCATGGAAGAGGAGGAGTCCTCTGACAGCCTCTATATTGAAAAAGCATATGTCAGACAGGAGGACGGCAAATCTTACTGTATGATTGCAGGGGAAGACGGTCGTCTGAAAAAGCAGTATGTTTTGACCGGCAAGACCGTGTGGGGCAATTCCGTGGAGATCAAGGCAGGTCTAAGCGAAGAGGACAGGATAGCGTTTCCCTACGGAAAGAATGTGAAAGAGGGCGTATTGGTTTCGGACGAGGCAGAGTGATGGGAGGAACAGAATGTTTGAAAATATAAGACTGTCATTTCAGGGAATCTGGTCACACAAAATGCGTTCTTTTTTGACGATGCTTGGTATCATCATCGGAATTGCGGCAATTATTGCGATAGTCTCTACTATTAAGGGAACCAATGAGCAGATCAAACAAAATCTCATCGGTTCCGGCGATAATACAGTGGAGGTTTCACTCTACCAGAGTGACTGGGAATACGATATGAGTTACAACGGGGCGCCCGAGGGAGTGCCGTTGATCGAAGAAGCAATGATGAAACAGATTCGGGCCATTGATGATGTGCAGAACGTATCGCGCTATGTCACCAGACAGGATTACGGCGGCGTTTACTATCTGAATACGGCATTGTCCGGCGGTTTCGTCCGCGGTATTGACAATAGTTATTTTGCCACCTGTAATTACATTATGCAGCGGGGCAGGGGATTTGTGGAGACAGACTTTACAAATTTTAACAAAGTGGCGATTCTCGACAATAATTCGGCGTATTCCCTCTTCCAGGGCGAAGACCCGCTGGGAAAAGTGATCGAGATACATCAGGAGCCGTTTACGGTTATCGGCATTGTGACGAAGAAAAAGGTGTTTGAGCCGGTGATTAATTCTATCGACGAGTACTATACTTACGCGGAGAATTCGGCCGGTACGGTTTATATTCCCGACGCCGCGTGGCCGATCTGCTATCAGTATGATGAGCCGCAGAATGTGGTAATCCGCGTGGGAACGACGGACAGTATGACGACAGCCGGAAAGGCATGTGCCGATCTGCTCAACCAGTATCTGAATGTGACGGATGACACGATTTCTTATAAAGCGACCGATTTGTTGGAACAGGCACAGCAGATACAGGAGCTGGGCAGCTCCACAAACACGATGTTGATCTGGATTGCCGGGATATCCCTGATCGTGGGCGGTATCGGCGTCATGAATATTATGCTGGTCTCCGTGACGGAGCGCACGCAGGAGATCGGTCTCAAAAAGGCGATCGGAGCCAGAAAGTCAAAAATACTGGGACAGTTTTTGACCGAGGCGGCAGTGCTCACCAGTATGGGGGGACTGATCGGCGTTATAGTGGGAATCGTGCTCGCAGAGCTGATCTCCTATATCACGACGACGCCTGTGGCAATCAGTGCTCCGGCGGCGGTCGGCGCCGTGGCGTTTTCCATGATTATCGGTGTGGTGTTCGGCGTATTCCCGTCCTACAAAGCGGCCAATCTAAATCCGATCGACGCGCTGCGGCACGAATAATGGTATATGGATGTTCAGGAAACGGATAGGATGATAAAGCGAATTGTGATGTGTACGAACGGCGTGGAGACGCTGGATTATTTTTCAGGGCAGATGGCAGACACCTTTACCGCGGAAGGGGTAAAGGTGTTTTTCCATGATCTTAAAAATCCCGCAGATAGCGCCGACAAATTAAAAGCGTTTATAAGGTCCGGGGAGACCGCGTTTCTCACCTTTAATTTTGAGGGCTTGGAGAAGGAGGAGGGAATCTATCATCCCCTGGAAGGCTATCTGTGGGACTATTTTGATATTCCCTGTTACAATATTGTGGCGGATCATCCCTACTATTATCATGATAAACTGATTTCGGATGAGAGGGGCGCAGATTTGCCGCGGCGCTATTATCACATCAGTGTCGACCGAAATCATGAATCCTATATGAAGCGGTTTTATCCCGAGTATCAGAGTGCGGGGTTTCTGCCGCTGGCGGGGGCGGCGCTGTGTGAGCCGACCGTTCTTCAAACGGACAATATGCGCAGTGATCAGGTCCTGTTTACCGCCAATTATACGGCGCCGGCGTTTTTTGAACCTTACATCCATCGCATTGATGAGGAGTATGCAACGTTTTACCGGGGAATCATCGACGATCTGATAGCAAATCCCGCGCAGACCGTGGAGGAGGCGGCGCTGCGACATTGTGAGCGGGAGCTGGGGGAGCTGCCTGACGCGCAGCTGCGGACCGTGATGCACCACATGCTTTTTATTGATTTGTATATCCGCAATTACTGGAGGGGAGAGGTGGTAAAGACGCTGCTTGCGGCGGGTATCCCGGTGGAAACTGCGGGCAGGGGATGGGAGCGCCTGGAGTGTAAAAACAGGCGGCTGCTTGACGTCCATCCCCAGACCGATACCAGGACTTGCCTTATGATGCAGCGGCGGGCAAAGGTGTCTTTAAATGTCATGCCGTGGTTTAAGGACGGCGCGCACGACCGGGTGTTTCATGCGATCTTAAACGGGGCCGTGAGCGTGACCGATGCAAGCCGGTATCTGAGGGAGGAGCTAAAAGACGGTATGGGACTTTGCTATTATAGCCTGAAACGTCTGGATGAGCTTCCGGGGCTTGTGGAAGGGCTGCTGGCCGATGCTTGTAGGAGACGCGACATGGTGGAGAGCGGGATTGCGTATGTGCGGGAACATCATACTTGGGAAAGCCGGGCGAGGAGGCTGCTTCGCTTCATAAGAGAAGACAACGGACGCTATGTTCTGTGAACAGTTATGGTGTGTATAAAAAAGGTGTGAAATCTTGAGGTTGTTTCGAGATTTCACACCTTTTTCTTACATTATGGGAAACTCCGTCGTCAGACACATTCATGCGCCTGCCCGCTTGCGTGGGATGTATGCTTTCTGCCCCACAGATAGAGAGCGATACATGCCAAAATGAGAACGATATCCGCCAGCAGCGTTCCCTCGATACCGAAGCCGACGTTGTAGGCGAAACTGTTTTCTGCCGTGGAGGCGTCGAGCCCAAAGACAGAATATGGAAGCACGATACCGCTGTTGGGCAGGCCGAAGATAATGTTTTGCATAAAATTCCAGGCCGTATGCGCCGCCATCGCGCACCATAAGCTGTCGAGATAAAAAACCATCATGGAAAACAGGATTCCCACGACAAAGATGTTGATCACCGATAATACCGTAATCCCCTCGTTGAACAGATGCAGTATGGCAAAGAGCAGGGAATTCCCTATGACAGCCACCGCCGGACTGCTGTAGCTTTTGCGCAGCCTCTGATAGAGAAAACCTCTGCAAATCAGCTCTTCCGCCGAGGACTGGATAAAGACGGCGACAAAGATCAGAATCAGATAAACGGGCTGAAAGCCTTTGTAGTAGAGTGCAATGTCTTTATGCAGCCAGGCGGCCAGGATACAGATGCCGTTTAGGCCAAAACCTATCATGAGGCCCAGAACAAATAATTTTCCATTGTTGCCTGCCGTGCGGGGGCCGATCGACTGCAAGATCGGACGGTTTTTCTTTGTGAAGACAAGAAAAAGGAGCGTCAAAAACCAGATACCGATAAATTGTACATACATATAGGCCGTGACGCCGATATCGGTATTGGTCATAAACGGAATCAGCTCTAAGAATGAGCCTAAAATTTGACCGAGCAAAATGAGCGCCAGCGCGAGCAGATACAGGACGGGCAGATGATCGGAAAATCTGCGCTTTTCGGGTTTGGTATCGACTGTGTGCGGCGTATTGTGTCCCGAAGTTTCATGCGGCTGGTTCATGGGCGTGTCTCCTGTTTTGATCTTTTTGGGTCTGTAGGCGCTTTGGGGCGTCACGCAGCGTTATTGTTACAATAGAGTATAGCAGAGAGTACACGATTGTACAAGGGATTCCGTGAAATGTCCTGGTTTTTCATTTGATAAGCACAAACATTTCTAAAGTTACTTTTTTTATTTTTGATCGTTTTGTTTTTTGCCGGAACTTCCGGGAGAGAGGGGCGGAACTTCCGCTAAAAATAAAGGTTGCGGATAAGGGAGCCATAGGAAGAAAGAAATGCATGCAGAATATTCCACTCATGTATCAATATTTGTTATCAGGAGGTAGAAAGGCGGAATAAACTGCTCGATGGCAATTCATTCCACATGCCGAACAAGTTCGGCAGGAATTTGTGCCGAAGCGTCACAAATTCTGCGATGGCGGAGCGATATCGGACATTTCGCTCGCCCTCTTGGCGCAAAACGCTTCAGAATGGAGGAAAAAATAAAAAATGAAAAAACCATGTGAAGTAATTGAGATCAACAAGATCACAGGGCGGATGGAGCCGCCCAGGCTGCTGCTGATGAACCGTTCTTTTTCCGTGATCGGGGTGATCGGTTTCTATGAAAACTGGAATATTTCGCTTGTCGCAAACGGGATGGACGAGATAGCGTTCCAGGTTCACAAATCGATCAATGGGAGCGCGTGCCCGATCTGGGATGAGCTGGTCGACTTAAAAATTGTCGACGTCGCAGAATTCGGCAGGTTCGAGATTTCTGTCAATTATACGGACAATACGCAGACGGTCAAATCAGTCCACGGCGTATCGCTGGAGACAGAGCTGGCACAGATACGGCTGTATGATTTCCATGTCAACGACGAGGATGCGGCTGATATGGAGCTGACCGAGTGGAGCGCGGAAAACTATGATGAAGAGGGCAATTTTATCCCGACGGTCTTTTATAATCCACAGGATACGAAACACTCGCTTCTGCACCGTGTTCTGGCGGACAAGGCGCCGCACTGGAGTATCGGCTATGTGACGCCCTTTATAGCGCTGGAGGAAAGCAGCCGTCCCGAGCCGTCCACCGCTTTTCAGAGGACCTACACGGCTGACGGAGAATCCATCTATGATTTTTTGACCGGCACGGTTGCTGCCGAGAGCAATGTCGTATTCCTCTTTGACACGCGCAGCAGACGTATTCACTGTTACAGCCTGTGTGACTGCATCGACCCGCAGACCGGAACCGTCATGCGCGATGCGAATGGGGAGGAATTGAGAGGGATTGGAGAAGATACCACGGTGTTTGTCTCCAAGGTCAGGCTGGCAAAAGAGATCAGTATCGTATCCCATAAGGACAACGTGAAAAATTGTTTCCGCGTCCGGGGCGGTGACGATGTGATCACGGATTTGGTGCGCGCCGTCAACATGAACGGTTCCGGTTATATTTATCGTTTCGCGGATTTCCAGTATAACGACATGTCCAAAGAATTGAGGGACAAGATCATTTCTTACCAAACGCTGATGGCATCGGAAGAAGTACAGGAGGAATATTATGGAGAAAATGGTATCTATACCAGAATGTGCCGGGCTTACGAAGATTTGGCCTGGTATGAATCTTCTATGATGCCGGATACGGAAAAGCTGACCGAGCCGGGAGAGGCTAAGGCGCAGTATGAAAAGGTGTTCGCGGCGTTAGACATGCCAGGCGGGGCTGCCGTGGCGGTGTCCTCTATGGGCAATTATGACGACCGTCTTTTTGTGGGCGTGACAAACAACATCGAGGCGTATGCAAAAATATTCCTCGACCCGCGCTTTGACTTGGAAATTGTGCCGGACACGGCGTCCTATTCGCATAATCCGCAGGAAGATGCGGAGGGAAAAGATTGCGGCACCGGGGTATGGCAAGGGAAAATCCGCGTCACGCAGCACAGTGACGGGACGAACGTATATCCGGTGGATATGGCCGCCGCACAGTTCCTGCGGGTGGCCGTAAACGGCGACGAAGAAACGTTTGCCAGACAGAAGCTGCACAAAGCGATGTCAGAGGCTTCGATGTCAGACATTGATTTTAAAGTGAGCGCGATGTCCGAACAAGAGATGAGAGACTATTTCGGGCAGTTTGCCTTAAACCGCCTGCAATCTTTTTCCGACGGATACCATGCCTGCATCAGTATTCTGACGACAAGAGGGATGGCAAGCACGGACGAACAGTATAACGAGCTGTATGACGCCTACCAGAAGCGGCAGAAGATTGTGGATGAGGTGAAAGCGGTGCGCAGGGCGCAGGCGGACGAAACCCGGGCACGGATTGAGAGCATCAAAAAGGAGCAGCAGATCTTTCAATACGGAGATGAAACCCATGTGGGACATGATTTTCGGACCTACCTGGGGGAGGCTTTGTATTTAGAGTTTTGCAGTTACCGGAGAGAAGACACCTATACCAACAGCAATTATTGTTCCGACGGTTTATCAACGGCAGAGTGCCTGAAAAAAGCCAGGGAACTGGTGGAGGCGGCGGACAAGGAGCTTGGCAGGGCCTGTGTGCTGCAGCGCACCGTGTCCACATCCCTGCTCAATTTGTTTGCGCTCCCGGAGTTTGAACCGCTCTACGACAAGTTTGCCTTGTTTAACTACATCAGGGTCGGCACGGAGGACGAGGTCTTAAAGCTGCGTCTGATCGGCATAGAGTTTAACGGCGAGAATGTGGGGGATATTCAGGTCACCTTCTCGGAGCAGGTCGAAGCGGTCGACGGGAGTATGAGCGATCTGCAAAGTATCATAAAACAGGCGGGCAATATGGCTTCGAGCTACCCTGCGACTATTTTACAGGCAAAAAAGGGGGAGACGGCGCAGAATACGTTTCTTGACATTTACCGCAATGGGCTAAACGCCGCCAGAACCATGCTTACCAATAATGACAGCAATGAGGTGACAGTCACACAGTCCGGCATTCTTTGCAGACGCATGGATGACGAGGGATTTTATGGGGATAAGCAGTTTCGGGTGACGGGGAATATCATGGCGTTTACCGACGATAGCTGGCAAACCGTGAAGCTCGCCGTCGGGGAGACGACGCTTTATAACCCGATCACCGAAAAGTATGAGAAAAAGTATGGCGTGCTCGCGCCGGCCCTCGTCGGCGAGCTTATAGCAGGCGGGGCGCTGCATATCGGCAACGAAAACGGTTCCGTGCAGATCACCGGCAGCGGGATTAAGATCACGAAGGGAGAGATTACCTGGGGGAAAGGAGATGACGGCGTCTCCGCGCCGGCGATTGCGGATATTGAGGGGTTGTCGGGTTATTTAGAACAACTTGACGGAAGGATACAGACATACTCGCAGAAAGAGGACCCCAAAAAGACGGCCGGCATTGGCTGGGCGGATGAGGACAATGCAAATCACTTGGGCGACGTGTGGATGAATACGGAAAACGGTATTGTCTATGTGTATACAAAAGATACCGATCAGAAATACAAGTGGCAGGAGACGCAGGATTCCAGGCTGCGAGAGCTCGCGCAGAAAAAAGCGCAGATTTTCACCAGTAAGTCTGCCCTGCTCTCGGAGGGCTACAAAGTAGGCGATTTGTGGATACTGGGAAAAGATGATGTAATGAAGGACTACAAAGTGGGGACGATTCTGGTTGCCGTGGAAAGTGCGAAGCCGAACGGGTTTCGGGAAGGGCATTGGGGCGAGACTACGGTTAATGAGGCTGCGGATGCTATGACACGAGTGGTAAAAGTGGAAGACTTTAAAGATAAAGTAGATCAAGCACTTTGGAGAAATAAGGGCACGATTATTAACGAAAATTATGTTATTTCACCCAGCATAGGAGTTGGATACGGCTGTTGGATGAATGATGACTATATGGTAGAAATTGACCCAAAACATGAGTCGAAGGATACCTATAATCAGTACATCTTTTGTGTCCGTGATAAAAAGAAAAACGGAGAGGCTTCTGTTATAATGGGAGTGAAAACAAATGGCGATGGTTTTTTTAAGGGGACACTATCTGGTGCGACAGGAACATTTTCCGGTAAGTTATCAGCTGCGACAGGTTCGTTTTCTGGAAGTTTGACTACTGATAAAATTTTATTGAATCCTGATTCTAATGTAAACAAAGGGTGTATTATGCTAAATGATTTAACAGAAAGTGATGGTAATACTTATAAAGAGATCACGTTAATAAATGACTTAGAAAGTAATACTGATAACTTGGCAATTAGTTTTGGGTTCAAGAACTCTGATACTTCCCAATATTATGCTACAGCTGGATTAGCCATAGTAAAAAAATCAGGGAGTATCTACAATAAATTGTACTCAAATACTTATTTGGGAGGTAAAATATATTTTAGGAATAATGTTTATCTAACAGACCAGTTAGAAAGGTGTATTTATTGTTCTGGAAAATTTAATACGGAGGGAGCTGTTTCTATAGGCAATAAGGATCCTGGTTCTTATATGCTTTATGTGAATGGTTCAGGATATTTGAATGGTGACTTATACTGTAACAGTCCTGTGAAAGGAAGTATGGTACATATGTTTGTGCAAAATGGCCAGCATAAAGGTGCGCTGGCTGTCAACGGTGATAATTTTGGACTTTTTGATACTACATATGAACATTGGTTAATCCATGTAAACGCAAGCGGTAAAGTCACAACAGCTAGTTCGCTATCAGATCAACGTTTGAAATCTGGTATTAAAGAAAGTTCTGTAAATGATGCATTGCATCAGATCTTAGCGATTAACCATAGGGAGTTTACGTTAGACTATAACAACGAGTACAAAGATATCGGGTACATTGCACAGGAGTTAATGGAAATAAATCCTAAAATGGTGATTGAACCAGATGACAAAAAGGACTACTATCATATTGATACTTTTTATTTGGAATCGATTATCACAAAGGCGATGCAGGAATTTTATTCGGAATTTGAAAACAGTCTTAAAAGGATTTCTCAATTGGAACAGGAGAATAAACAGTTGAAAGAAATGATGAAAAACAAGAGTTAGATCAAGTCAAGACTCGGTAAGCAAGGTAAAGAATTCGGATAAAATAAACGCGAAATCAGCGATTATTTACAAGTTGATTGCAATTTGCGCGGTGCGCAGAAAAGAGTGCGGCTTAATGATTAAATCATCAAAGATGAATTCCGTAAAAGAATTCATCTTTGATGAAATAGTAACATTATATGATGATATTGACAGTGGGTTTCTGGCCTTTTTTCTTGAAAGTATTTTGATATATCTTAAGCTTTTTTGCCGGTACTTTGATCTGGGCTTTCGGGTGGATGCCTTTGAGTGCGTTTTTTCCAACTTTGGTGAGTTTTTTGGAAGTTATGGTAAGTGTTCTTAATTTTTTGCAACCCTGAAAAGCTTCCGCACCGATTGTTTTCACTCCTTTTCCGATCGTGACAGTTTTTAGTTTGGTGCATCCTGAAAATGCACGTTTTCCGATGGTTTCTACATAGTTTCCAATCGTTACCCTGGCAGCCTTTTTGTTATTCTTAAGTGCGTTGTCATTTATGGCGGTTACTCTATAGGTGATATCATCAATCGTGACTTTATCAGGGATGATGATATGAGTTTTGGAGCTCCGAGTTCCTGTGAATGAAACGGTTCCGCCGGTTAAGCCGCCTTTTATCACTTTATAAGATGCTTCTGCTTTGGAGAGAATGTCACCCTTTTGCGGGATATCGCTGTTTTTAATGCTTGTGTATGTTATTTCCCCGCATACGGTACAGGTGAGTATTTTTTTCTTTGATTTGACGTCAATGATACCTTGGTCATATTTATGGCCTAATGGCGGATCATCTTGAGGAATATAGATGTGCCCACCGTTTTCATCAATGTACATTTCTTTGCAGAATTCACAATAGATTTCGGTTTTACCACATTGTGTGCATGTAGGTGGCGTGTATTTGCGTATTATTTTATGTTTCTGGCGTGGAATAAAATGAATCCAGCCGGTGTCTTCCCCACAGACAGCGCAGCGGCCTTTCGTTCCACCGGCATTTTTGCAGGTGGCTGGGATATCCTCACCTGGGACAATGGTGTGTCCGGTAGCCGGGATAGCTTCCCCGCTGCTGATGCTTTGATTGCAAACAGAACAGTGGCTGCCTTGTGTCGCTCTGCCAGGTAATGTACAGGTAGCCGGGATAGGCGGGTCAATAACGGGCTTGTGTCCGGTGGCCGGGATAACGTCTCCACCGCTAATGACTTGGCTGCAAACAGAACAGAGAGTTATTGGTGTTCTGCCAGGTGATGTGCAGGTGGCTGGGATACCAGAGCCTGAGACAACGGTATGCTCGATGGTAGGAATCGTTTCCCCGCCGTTTGCAAAAGTTCCACATATGGTGCAGAGTTCGCCTGCCGTCCTGCCGACGGTGGAACAAGTAGCCGGAATTTCAGGCATTGCAACTGTCTCTTGATGTTTTATACAACTGAATGGTATGTCATTTTCCGTAAAATAGTTTTGAGCATAAGAACCTGCATTTGTATAAACAGGGACATATTTTAACCAGCCCAGAAAAA
This sequence comes from uncultured Roseburia sp., assembly GCA_947567625.1. Taxonomy (GTDB): domain Bacteria; phylum Bacillota; class Clostridia; order Lachnospirales; family Lachnospiraceae; genus Roseburia. The sequence continues at coordinate 24,642 of CANONN010000022.1, forward strand.
ATGCGCCGTCTCCGATTTTAACAACACTGTCTGGAATTTCCAGTTTTTCAAGTGAATGACAGTCTTGAAATGCTGCCTCACCGATCTCTGTTAGGTTTTCTGGCAGAACTAATTGGTTTAGTTTTTTGCAGGCGGAAAAGGCATAGTCTCCAATTTTCGTTAGGGTACTTGGCAAAGAAACTGTTTCCAGATTATAGCAATCCCGGAACGCACCGCCATTGTATTTTTTTTCGGGATGTGCGATAATGGATTTAATTCCTTCCGGGATAATGATATGTTTTACGGTATCGCGCTCCCAAGAACTATAAGCATAGTAGTCTAAACAGATTGTGGTTACTTGCTTTCCGTTTATTACAGATGGAAACACAATCGTTTCTTCATTACCATAATATTTACTGATACTTAATGTTCCGTCATCATTTTCGAAATATAAAAACCCGTCACCCGAATCCGAATCGATAGCTTTGACATCAACCCTGCCAATGCCAATCAGCGCCATGATCATACAAACCATAACAACCCATCTTACTTTTTTCATAAATATCCCCCTGACATAAGCTTTCAAATACTACATCTCATTTCCTATTACCAGTATATGCCAGCTGATGTGTGAAGTCAAGGATGGGCGGGATTTTCTGGAAGTTTTAAAGCGTTATCGACATGGAAATACGAGGGGAGAGACAGAGCGCGAAAACAGCAGTAAATCAAGTCAAAGTCGTGTAAGCCAGCGGAAAGAAAAATACTAAATTTAAAAAGATGAATTCCGCATGGGAACCCATCTTTTATGAAATATTATTTAATGATACAGACAGTAGGCTTCTGGCCTTTTTTCTTGAAAGTATTTTGATATATCTTAAGTTTTTTTGCAGGTACTTTGATCTGGGCTTTCGGGTGGATGCCTTTGAGTGCATTTTTTCCAACTTTGGTGAGTTTTTTGGAAGTTACGGTAAGTGTTCTTAATTTCTTACAGCCCTGAAAAGCTTCCGCACCGATTGTTTTCATTCCTTTTCCGATTGTGACAGTTTTTAGTTTGGTGCATCCTGAAAATGCACGTTTTCCGATGGTTTCTACATAGTTTCCAATCGTTACCCTGGCAGCCTTTTTGTTATTCTTAAGTGCGTTGTCATTTATGGCGGTTACTCTATAGGTGATATCATCAATCGTGACTTTATCAGGGATGATGATATGAGTTTTGGAGCTCCGAGTTCCTGTGAATGAAACGGTTCCGCCGGTTAAGCCGCCTTTTATCACTTTATAAGATGCTTCTGCTTTGGAGAGAATGTCACCCTTTTGCGGGATATCGCTGTTTTTAATGCTTGTGTATGTTATTTCCCCGCATACGGTACAGGTGAGTATTTTTTTCTTTGATTTGACGTCAATGATACCTTGGTCATATTTATGGCCTAATGGCGGATCATCTTGAGGAATATAGATGTGCCCACCGTTTTCATCAATGTACATTTCTTTGCAGAATTCACAATAGATTTCGGTTTTACCACATTGTGTGCATGTAGGTGGCGTGTATTTGCGTATTATTTTATGTTTCTGGCGTGGAATAAAATGAATCCAGCCGGTGTCTTCCCCACAGACAGCGCAGCGGCCTTTCGTTCCACCGGCATTTTTGCAGGTGGCTGGGATATCCTCACCTGGGACAATGGTGTGTCCGGTAGCCGGGATAGCTTCCCCGCTGCTGATGCTTTGATTGCAAACAGAACAGTGGCTGCCTTGTGTCGCTCTGCCAGGTAATGTACAGGTAGCCGGGATAGGCGGGTCAATAACGGGCTTGTGTCCGGTGGCCGGGATAACGTCTCCACCGCTAATGACTTGGCTGCAAACAGAACAGAGAGTTATTGGTGTTCTGCCAGGTGATGTGCAGGTGGCTGGGATACCAGAGCCTGAGACAACGGTATGCTCGATGGTAGGAATCGTTTCCCCGCCGTTTGCAAAAGTTCCACATATGGTGCAGAGTTCGCCTGCCGTCCTGCCGACGGCGGAACAAGTAACCGGAATTTCAGGCATTGCAACTGTCTCCTGATGTTTTATACAACTGAATGGTATGTCATTTTCCATAACATAGGTGTGTGCATAAGAACTTGGATTTGCATAAACAGGGATATATTCTAGCCAGTTTAGATAATATGCACTCTTTCCAATTTTAACCACGCTGTCAGGTATCTCTAGTCTGTTAAGTGAATAGCAATGTTCAAATGCTGCAACACCGATTTCTGTTAAATTTTCCAGTAAAATGTAGTTCGCTTTTATTACGCAAAAGTTACTTTTTCCCTTTCCGCTCCGTCTAATTTTCCCCGGGACTTCCGAGTAATTGGGCCGGAACTTCCAGGCAAAATAAACTTTTGGCGATAAGGGAGCCATAGGAAGAAAAATCCCAAAAAATAATATCATTGAAATGCCGCTTACGCGGCGGAAAGAGAGGAAATTATGACAAATGCAAACATGGCAAACAGAGAAGTATGCGATTTAATCTTCGTGGATTACGCGACAGGGAAACCGTTTTTAAACCTGGATTTTGCAAACGTATCTACGACAGAGCTGACCGGCGAGTCGGTATTTGCCTATGGCGGCAAAGGACACCCAAAGCGGATGCAGTTCGCCGGCGAGCGGGGCGGCACGATGACGATCGAGACGCAGATGCAGACCGTCAAACTGTGGCAGTTAATCACCGGCGGCAGGCTTGATACTTCCGCAAAATTTGTGGCAAGGGAAGAGGCTGTTGTGGCTGCGGACGGCAAGACCGTTACCTTAAAGGCTGCGCCTGCGGCGGGAACAGTTTTTGTGTATCCGGCAGAAGACGACTGCGGAGAAGCGCTTCCATGTACGAGTGCGGGTGAAACCGTGACACTTGATGCGGCGCTTGGCAGCGGCAGCAATGTTATTGTTTACTACATGAAGGAAGTGACAAAAGATGTGCAGCGGATCAATATCAAATCGACCAGCTTCCCGAAGAACTTCAGGGTTTACGGGGATACCGTCATGAAGACGGAGGATGACAACCTTTTGCCGTACAAGCTTACGGCCTACAAGGTGGCGCCGCAGAGCAATCTGTCCTTAAGCTTTTCCAACAACGGCGATCCGGGTTCCATCACCATCACCTGTGATCTGATGGCGGACGCGGACGACAATATCCTTGATCTGGTACTGATTGAGGAGAATGAGGATGCGCAAAGCCAGCCGTAAGGCAAAGCGGGTGGAAGTCCTTTCGGAAAACGTATATGGCAATAGGGAAGGGCGGCTGCCTGTCAGAAAGAGGGGCGGTGGTTCACAGTGGATGTGGGCTGCCGTCCCTATAAATTTGCAGATGAAAATCCATAACGAAGCGGTTGTGAATCCGGCCGGCGCTTACGGAACCGACAGAAAAGTTAAAATGAAAATGCCGTTTATGCGGCGGAAAGAGAGGAAATATGAGCAATAAAAATAAATCAAATAAAATAACAGTCCAGGCGGTGCTTGACAAAGTAAAATCGCTGGCAAAATTAAAGTCAGGTATGAAAGCGCTCGCATCAAAGCTGACAGTCAAAGTAAAAACCGCGCTGGACAAAAAAGCGGCGCAAAAAGAGCTTGATAAGAGCTTGAAGAACATGGTTCCCAAAATCAAATTGGAAGCGGAAACGTCAAAAATAGTGAAAAAATTAAAGAGTTTGGGTCGGCAGAAAGCGCGTATTATCATTGAGCCAGATCTTGACAATTCACAGGTAAGGTCCGTTTTGGAGGAAACACAAAACGAAATAAAAGAGCTTTCTATGAAACCGATACAGATAACGGCAAAAGAAACTGGTTCGCAGACGGCACCATCAGGCGCTTCCGGCGGCGGCAAGCCAAAAGGGGGCGGGGCAGCGAAAGAAGCCGTTTCCCAAAATGAAAGCCCGGGGATCTTATTTTCCGGCGTCAAGGAAGCGACGCTTGATCTGGTGGAATTTTTGGACAAAATGAGCGTGCTGGAGGGCTCGGTGTCTATCCTGGATCAATTGAAAAACAAAGACTATGAATCTATGGTGAAAGGCCTGCTTCATGCAGCCGAGAGCACAACCCGGCTGACAGGGGCCTTGTCGCTGCTTGACGGTGAAATGAGCGCGGAGAAATTGGAGAAAATCGGGCAGGCATGCATCGGACTGAGCGAGGGGCAATTAAAGCTGGTCTTGTCGGCCCAGGAACTTGGAAATGAAGAACGGCAGGCGATATTGGCCGGAATGGGCATGGAAGAACAGCAGCGGGAGCAAACAATAGCAACGCTTGGATTTGCAGATGCGCAAGATGTGGCGACGGCGGCGGCCTTTTCTTTTAAAGGCGCATTAAATGCCATAAAAGCGGCATGGGCGTCCAACCCGGTTGGGGTAATTGTCACAGCGATCACGACGGCGGTGTCCCTCGCATCCACAGCATTTTCCTACTTTGAAAAGCAGCGCGAGGAGGAGGCGCAGGCGCTGAAAGATTCCATTGCGGAGTATGATTCTGCGACCGCAGAGCTTAAGAATATTAACGCCGAATTGGAAGAACATGGCAAAAAGCTGGATGAGCTGGCGGCAAAAGATAAGCTTACCTATGTCGAGAAGGGGCAGCTAAAGGAGCTGCAGGAACTCACAAAAGAGCTGAGGATACAGGCCGACATGGAGGAGCGGAAGGCGGCGCGTTCTGCCACAGAGATGGCCCACGGCACAATGAAGGCGTATAAGGAGGAATACGGCGATTATGAGATTTCCCAAGATGCCGTCAACGAACATTTAAAGTATGATGCAACGGGCGCAAACGTCCAGTTGGCGGATGAAAACGATATTTCAAAAAATCTTGCATACTTGTCGCAATTTGAGGCAAAGCTTGCGGCGGCAAAGGAAAAATTGTCAAATCCAGGGAACCTTACGGAGCACGAGATTGCCTGGTTGGAAGAAGATTGTGATACCTATATGGAAAGCATCAATGAATTATCCGGGCGTTTGGATACGGCATACTTGGATTTGGCAGAGAAACAGGCCAATATGAAACCGGAATACGCGGCGCTTCTGGCAAAGCAGGCGAACGGTGAAGTGCTTTCCGCGATGGAACAGGAGACCGTGAAATCGTATGAAGCGATAAGCGGCAACCTGGATTTGATGTACAAATATCTCTTTCGGGATGACTGGAACAATATGGAAGTCACAAAGATTTTTCAGACAGAGAATTTGGAACAGACAAGGGACGGGCTCTTAGAAATGGCCAAGGCAGGGAAACTGACGGCTGAAACAATAGCAAAAGATTTTCCCAACCTGAACCAGGCGATACAGGAGAGCGGAATAGTTCCAAAGGAGGGCGAGAGTGCCGCGGAAGTATTTTGTAAGAGAATGAGAGAAGAGGCAAGGACCTGGACCAAAGACGTGCCGCTAACCTTTGAAGAGATGTTTCATTCTGCTGAATTTTCTTCCGGCAAAGAAGCACTGATGGAGCTGGCAAAATCCGGTGAGCTTTCCCCATCTGTCTTATTATCCTCGGAACAATATGCGGATTTGCTTACCAAAACAAAATTGTCGGCAGAGGAAGCGGCGGAAAAAATTCTTGCGCTGTTGTCCGTACAGGAAAAGCTGGCGGCGGCGTCAAAGGGGCTCAACAAACTAAAATCTGCCTACGATGAATTTCAGAAAGCGGGATCGGTTTATGCGGATACCTTGGAGGAGCTGCCGGATGTAATCAAGCAGTTGGAGGGCTTCGACGCTTTTTCCAAAGTTGTTTCTGACCCCATGCAGGGGGCAGAGAACATGCAGCAGGCATTCGATGGCATTGTAAAAGAATATCTGAGCAGTCAGGATACGATGGAAGCTTTGCTCGGCGCCACAGACGCGGAAAAGCAGACTTATATTGCGAACCTCAAACAGATGGGGATTGCGAATGCTAAGGAGCTTATAAACCAGAGTATTGGTATCTTAGACCAGAACAGGCAGTTCGTCAATGAGGCGGAGGCAGAGTATATGCAATATTTGGCGGATAAGGACACGGCGGATACCTCGTATCTGGAAAGTTTGGCATCGAAAAACGGTCAGCTTGCCAATGCCCTGGGCGCTCCATACGAGGCGGATTACCAAAACTGGTGCGGCCTTTTGGAAAAGAAATCAGAAATTTACAATGAATTTGTAGAGCGTATCGGCGGTTCTTATAATGAAGACTTAGACGCGGCAGGCAATTTGCTGGCAAATGGAAAAAATGTCAATACATTTAGTTTACAGGAATATTATACCTATAAAAATGCCGCCGATCAGGCTGCAAAGGAAGCAGAAGAAGCGTCAAACAAGATTAGGCTGGATTTATTAAAAGTAGATCCTGTTTTTGATCCCACTTACACGCCCAAAACTTCTGCATCATCTTCTAACCCATCGTCTGGCTCATCTTCTTCTAATGAAGAAAAAGAACAGGAAGCCACTGTCGAAACCTTTAATTTTATCGAAACCCTCCTAAACCGTCTTGCCAGCGCATTTGAAAAGCTGAAATCTGCGGGTGCTGACGCCTTTTTGACGCTGGCCGCGCGCGCCAAATCATACGAATCGGCGCTTTCCAATGTAGAAAAACAGATCGATACACAGCAGCAGGCGTATCACACCTATATGGAAAAGGCGTACGCGGTCGGCCTCGACGAATACTGGGCGGCGCAGGTGCAGAGCGGAAGTATGAACCTGGCAGACGTCACGGACGACGGGTTAAAAGAAAAGATCAAAGAATATCAGGAATGGTATGAAAAAGCCCTCGCCTGCGCCGATGCGGTGGAAAGCTTAAAGCGCGAACAGACCGAACTTATGCAGGCAAAAATCGAGCTTTTCGTCGCGCAGTACGATAACCTGCTCGAAAAGCTGTCCGGCAAAAACGACCGAATCCAGGGGCGCATCGACTTAAAGGAGGCGTGGGGATTCTCTGCCGGCAAGGCCAATTACAAAAATATGAACAAAAATCTCCAACAGCAGATTGCCTATACGATCGAACAGAACAGAGAGTTAGAGAATCTGAAATCTACGGTAAAGGAGGGCTCCGAAGCGTGGTACGAATACAACAAGCGCATCGACGCGAACAACGCTTCCTTACAGGAAATGAAAAAGACTATGGCGGAAAATGCCAAAGCCGCGGCCGCGTTGGCCGGGGAGACGGCAGCTTCCAAAGTGGAAAAGCAGGATGACAAAAAGGAGCTTTATGACGCTAAGATAGACAATGCCACGACGGCAAAACAAAAAAATAAACTGATCGACAAAAAGAGCGGCGCGATTGACAGGCAGCAGGATGCCTATAACGATGCCGTGGCCAAAGACAAAAAGAATTTAAACAGCGCCAAGCGGGCGATCAAGAACTTTAAGGGCACGAAGGAGAACAAATCCCTGCTCAAATCCTTGAAAAAATACACCAAATCGGGTACGAAAATACCAAAAGATGTTCTGGACAAAGCGGCGGGATTAAACGATAACGGAAAGCTTTACAACGCATGCGTGCAGTACAATGCCTATCTGGAAGCGTACAACGCAGACAAGGCGGCAGCGGAATTGTTTGCGGAGACCGCTAAGAAAGAAAAGACAGGGCTGGCCCTGGAGAAATTTCAAAATATCGCAGCCGGGTATGAGCGCCGCACGAGTCAGCTCGACGACAGGAAAGCGGCGATCGGCAGCCGGATTGCGGAGAACGAGGCGGCGGGAAGAAAAGCGGACAAATCCGCCTACGAAGAGCAAAAAACGATCAACGAGCGAAAAGTTTCTGTCCTGCGCGAGGAAAAAGAAGCGCTCGAGCAGAGCATCAAAGACATTCCGGCGGGCACCGATGAATGGCAGGAAGCAAATGAAACGATCAAACAGGTGGCGGAATCTATTTCAGAGTGTGTTAAGGATACCTGTGAACTGAATGATGCGATCAATCAGATTCACTTTGATGCGTTTGCCCAAATGTCGGAATCTATCAGCAATATCATAGGGGAGCAGGAATTTTTGCGGGAACTGTCCGCGCACGAGAAAATGACAGACGAAGAGACAGGGGAGTTTACAAAGGCGGGTTATGCGAAATTGGGTTCGCTGTCGATTGGCTATCATGCATCGGCAGAGCGTGCAGACAGGACAGGGGCAGAGGTCAGGGAATTGCAGCGGATGCTGGAATCGGGCGCGCTCCACAGTGACGTTTTGGGCGTAACATTCAACTCTGTGGATGGTCTGGAGAAAAAATTAAAAGAAATGTATGGGCAGTGGCAGGACAATATCAAGGAAACCTACAGTCAGGAATCTGAGATAGCAGAGCTTAGGAAAGAACAATATAACGCCGAGATCGAGCTGTTTGGCAAGCTGGTGGATGCAAGGAAAGAAGCCCTGCAGGCGCAGAAAGATCTTCATGATTACCAGAGGACGATTGCGGAGAAAACCGACAATATTGTAACGGTGCAAAAGCAGATCGCAGCGTATCAGGGCGATTCGTCGCAGGAGGCACTCGCAAGGCTGCAAAAGCTGCAAAAAGAACTTGCAAACCGCCAGGAGGAGCTTCGGGAAACCGAGTATGAGCGGTATATTTCTGACCAGGAAGAACTGTTAAATAAGCTGTATGAAGAGTACGAAGAGCTGATGACAAAAAAGCTCGAGGATTTTATGCAGCTGGTGCAGAGCGGACTTGGACTGGCAGACGAACATTTAAAAGAGGCATGTGACTATATGTCAAAGATTGCGGATGAAAGCGGATATACCGTGGAGACAAAAGCATTGTTTGACAATGTCACAAACGGCATTGCAGGCAGCGTCAAAGAGCAGATTGCGAAAGTCGTCGAAGCGATAGAACAGAATGGAACCAAAGCAGAGAACGGCGGGGACAAAGAGGGCGAACAGACGGCTTATCCCACAATAGACCGCAGCAAAGTTGAGAGGGAACATGATTTGGGAGTGGATATTACCCGGCCTATCGAGCGTACAGCCGATCTTTTGCAGAACGCCCAGATGAGAATCCCGGACATGCAGACCGTGCTCGAGCATATACCGCCGACGTTTGGAATCCCGCAGCTTCCCGACATTTCTAATATCTTACCGGAACATATAGGAAATACGAGAACGGTCGGCGACTGTACGTTCCAATTTGACCTGCCGAATGTGACGGATTCACAATCGTTGATAGAGGCGATACGGGATGACAGTAAAGTACAGAGAGCCATTCGGGATGTTTCGGTGGGACAGCTTACCGGGAACGGGCGATTGGAGGTGAAAGGGATACGATAGCAGGAGAGGCAGATAATTTTTTGAACAATAGAAAGATGTGCAAATATAGTAAATAAAAATGACAAAATACAGAATATTATTGTGCGAAATCTATAAATATGTTAGGGTTTGTTCAGGGAGGTGAGATGAGTTGCGAAAACAGGCAGTAGTATCCATAATGAGTAATAGTTTTGGAATACTAAGAATACACTGTCAAAAGTAGTAAAAATAATAATTATTTTGGGAGGTAAGATAAATAGAAGGAGAGATCTGTTATGAAAAAATACTTCAGAATCATGCTGTGTGTTTTGTTTGTTTTCTGTCTTTTTGGCTGCGGCGGCAGGGAAACTGGCGCCGCAGAAACCGAACTGGATTTAAGGCACGGTTACTGGGAGTTAAATTCCCTGTGCGGTTATGGAGTTGCGGATGTCAACCGCCTCTTAGGAGAGGAGCTGACTTTTGTAGAAGTAAACTGGGATACGACAGATTCCTATGTCAGTTCGGAGGGACACATTTATTATTTCTGGAAAGATGCGGATGCCCTCTACCGTATCGACTATATGGAACAGACCATTGAGGAAGCCTATGAGATGGCAAAGCAGAGCCATGATGCTCTTGTCCCGTTGTATGGGGACGATTATCCTGGCTCTACCAAAGTGGCGATCCACGATTTGGAGAGTGCCCAATTTTTGCAGGAGAATTACAAACCGCAAAAAGCCCCGGAGGTAAAACAATATACGGAAAACTGGCCGGTTCCCTACAATCAAAGGATGGAGCAAAAAGTGAAAGATATCCTGGATTTGGAGAAAGTCTCTGTGAGCGTTATCATCCGCACACCGGCTTTCATGCGGGGACTCGGAAAGGGGGAGAATTTTTCCGTGAGCTTCATGCATTATTCGATGCCCCAAAATTGATGCCGTGCGTGTAAGTTTATAATTACCGTTTGCAAAGGAAAACAGTTTCTTACTCATTTAAAAATCCGGTGTATGGTGACACAGATTTTTTACGGGGAGACCAGAATATGGTTTTCCCGTAGAAAATGATGATTACCGTAAATCGGATTTTTGCATTTTGGTAATGAATAGCTTCAATTCGCACCTACATATAACAAAAGCTTTATGAAATTTGGCGTGGGTGTGAATTATAATACAGAATATTTGTAGTCGTCCAGGTGTTCCTAAAATACTTGTATTTTATGTGCAATAGGTGTATAATGCAAAAAATCAAAGAATTGTGGGAAACGAGGAAAAAACAGGATGATTGATTTAAAGTTTTTGAGAGAAAATCCAGAAATTGTAAAGCAGAATATCAAAAATAAGTTCCAGGATCACAAGCTTCCTCTTGTGGACGAGGTGATAGAGCTCGACGCGACAGCGCGCAAAACACAACAGGAGGCGGACGAGCTGCGCGCTAAGCGCAATCAGCTCTCCAAAGAGATCGGCAAGCTGATGGGACAGGGGAAAAAGGACGAGGCCGAAGGCATAAAGGCGCAGGTAAACGAGGGCGCTAAGCGGCTGGCTGAGCTAGAAGCACAGGAGAAAGAGTTACAGGAAAAGATTACGAAGATCATGATGACGATTCCCAACATCATCGATCCGTCGGTGCCGATTGGCAAGGATGATTCCTGCAACGTTGAGATTGAGAAGTTCGGCGAGCCCGTCGTGCCGGATTTTGAAATTCCATACCACACCGATATCATGGAGCGGTTCGGCGGCATTGATATCGACGCGGCCGGAAAAGTGGCGGGGAATGGCTTTTATTATCTCATGGGGGATATCGCGCGCCTACATTCGGCCGTGATCTCCTATGCGCGCGATTTCATGATCGACAGGGGATTCACTTATGTGGTTCCGCCGTTTATGATTCGCAGCAACGTAGTGACCGGCGTGATGAGCTTTGACGAGATGGATGCGATGATGTATAAGATCGAGGGGGAAGACCTTTATCTGATCGGGACCTCCGAACACTCCATGATCGGCAAGTTTATCGACACGATTCAAAACGAGGACAAGCTGCCCTACACGCTGACTTCTTATTCCCCCTGCTTCCGCAAGGAGAAAGGCGCGCACGGGATTGAGGAGCGCGGCGTCTACCGCATCCACCAGTTTGAAAAGCAGGAGATGATCGTTGTCTGCAAGCCGGAGGAATCCATGCTCTACTATGAGAAGCTCTGGCAGAATACCGTTGATTTGTTCCGCAGTCTCGACATACCGGTGCGCACGTTGGAGTGCTGTTCCGGCGATCTGGCGGATTTGAAAGTAAAGTCCTGTGACGTCGAGGCATGGTCTCCGAGACAGAAAAAATATTTTGAGGTCGGAAGCTGCTCCAATCTCGGCGACGCGCAGGCGAGGCGTCTCAAAATCCGCGTCAAGGGCAGGGACGGCGGCAAATATTTTGCACATACGCTCAACAATACCGTGGTGGCTCCGCCGCGTATGCTGATTGCATTTTTGGAAAACAACCTAAACGAGGACGGCAGCGTCTCCATTCCCGCTGCATTGCGGCCTTATATGGGCAATAAAGAAAAACTGGTCTGTACACATTAGATGCCGGAGAGCGGCATAGACTTAAAAGTGTTTTTAAGGAAGGCATCCGCGAAAACGGATGCCTTTTTGAGATAAAAGAAGAGACGGCTTTTGTCAGATAAAAGTCCGTTGGAAAGGATAAAAGATTGAAAATTAAAATTTTCAATCGCGAGATTTGTGTCTGCGCGTTGCAAAGCCATTTATGGCTTACACAAACTCGATATGCGCAATAAAGCTAATGCGAACATAGTTCGCAATGCAGAAATGGAGAAAAAATATGCTGGAAATAAAAGGCTTGACGAAAGTATACGGAAAATATAAGGCGGCGGATGAGGTGAGCTTTACCGTGCAAAACGGCGAGATCGGGATACTGCTTGGGCCGAACGGGGCGGGCAAATCCACGGTCATAAAGAGCATCGCAGGACTACTGCGCTATCAGGGAAATATCTATATCAAGGGAAAGGACGCCCGCAGCATGGAGGCGAAAAAAGTCTTTGCGTATGTGCCGGAGATTCCGGCGATGTACGAGGCGCTGACCGTGCGCGAGCATATCGATTTTATCGTCCATGCCTATCATCTGCAGGTGTCGGAAGAGGAGATAAAAGAGCTGTTAGAGCGGTTTGAATTGTGGGATAAGCAGGATAAGCTTGGCAATGAGCTCTCAAAAGGAATGATGCAGAAGGTCAGCATCTGTTGCGCGCTGATTATCCGCCCGGATGTGATTATGCTGGACGAACCGATGGTTGGCTTGGATCCTGCGGCGATCAAGCAGCTAAAGCAGGTGATTTTGGAATTGAAGGCGGCGGGCGTGACTGTTTTGATCAGTACGCATATGCTCGAGATGGTAAAAGAGCTGTGGGACATCATGTTTGTCATGGATAAAGGGCACATCATAGCGTCGTATCAGAAGAGCTGTTTTTCCATGTCACAGAAGCAGAGGGCAGCGAAGAAGGCCAAAAGTCCGGAAAGGATGAAGAGAAATGAAAAAGAAAATGGAAAATTGGCCGGTGCTGTTCTTCCTCTATAAGAAAATGCTGAAAAACAGGGTGAAAAAAGCGCTCCACAAACCGGTGACGTACCTGTACATGGTTTTTGTAATCGCCTATATGGTATTGATTTTTGGCTCTTTTCGCACAATATTTGCTTCAATGGACGGCGGGGAGTCGGCGTCCACGCTGACGGCGCTGCTGACGGTGTTTACATTTTTTATGATTCCGGCAAACCTGATTTCGTATTGTAAGAGAAAAGGGCTGATCTTTCGGCAGTCAGACATCCATTTCCTGTTTCCGGCGCCGGTCGGTCCCAAAAGCATTTTGCTGTATGCGCATGTTAAGACTGTTATGATGGAATTGATATTGAACCTTGTTCTGACGGTCGGCGGCGTCCTGTGGTTTCATATGCCGGTCTGGAAGATGCTTGCCTATCTGCTGATATCCTGTGTGGTAGACAATATCATGGAGGCTTCGATGATGGTGCTCTGTTATGGAAATGAAAAATTGGGGCCAAAACAGATGGGGATGCTTCGTTTGTTCCTGTATGCCGTGCTCGGAGTCTTTGTATTGATCGGCGTCATGCTATATGTCAGGGAAGGCGCCGGATTTGGAGTGGTGGCCTCATATCTGCACAGCCCTACGATTCAGATGGTGCCGGTCATCGGATGGTATATTGCGATGCTCCACCTGCTTTTCTTGGGGCCTACCGTATGGAATGTGGCAGGTACGGCGCTGTATTTTGTTACGGTGCTCATCCTGTTTGTCCTGGCGGTGCGCATGCGGTGTGTCGGCGCATATTATGAGGACGCCATAAAGTTTGCCGACGACTATGAGGAGGCAAGACAGCGCGGGAAAAAGGGCGAGGTGGCCGTTGTCGGCTGGAAGAAAAAATACAAGAAAGCTTCGGTGACTTACAAGGGCAGCTATGCGAAAGCCCTGTTTTACCGGCAGTATTTAGAGTATAAAAAGAACAGGTTTTTTATCTTCGGGTTTTATACGCTGGTATGTCTCATCATTGGAATCGGCCTGGCGGTGATTGCCTACAGGGGGCAGCTTGGCGAGATGGCGCCGTTTGCCATCCTTGGCGTGATGGCTTACCTGACGTTTATTTTCGCGGGCTATTCCGGGAAATGGGGGAAAGAGCTGACAAGGCCGTATACGTTTCTGATTCCCGACCGTGCGTTTCACAAATTATGGTATGCCACCTTAATGGAGCATATCAGGGCATTGGCCGACGGCTGTCTGATCACCCTGCCGACGGCCCTCGTGCTGGGAATCCCGTTTTTACAGACCGTGCTGATCATCGCGGTGTATATCTGTCTGCAGGCATGTAAGCTGTATGCGGAGGTCATGCTTGAAGCTTTGCTCGGCAATATTTTAGGGTCGGTCGGCAAGCAGTTTGCCAGGATGTTTTTTGAGGGGCTTGTCATTGCGTTTGGAATCGCGGGGGCAGCGGTGGGGACCTTTCTGGTTTCACTGGAAGTCGGACTTGCCGCTTTAATCATCATTATGGCGCTTCTGACAGCCGTTATGATGGTCATTGCCTCGCTCAATTTTAAACGGATGGAGAGCGTGGCATAAATGATTCCATGCCCATAAACGGATGGGGGGGCGTGACATTCACGGCTCCTGGTGAAGCAGGCTGTATTTTCCGGGCGTCATGCCGGTATGCTTTTTAAATATTTTAGAAAAATAATAAACGTCGCAAAACCCGGTCTGGGCGGCAACCTCCTCTATGGTATAGTAGCCGGTGAGCAGAAGCTGCCTGGCCCGTGCGATGCGCGTCATATTCAAATATTGAAAAATGGTCTGTCCGGTCCATTTTTTAAACTGGCGGTTGAGATAATCAAAATGATAATTAAAATGTTGCTGTATCAGTTCGCCGGAAATATCCTGCGCGTAGCACTGATTTAAAAAGCGGATGAGCTCCGGGATGATCAGCCTTGCTTTGCCCCGGACGGATACAACATTGGCTTCCTGCTGGTAGCAGTAGTCCTTGGCGAGAGTCAGCAGCATTTCATAGAAAAGACAGGCGGCCTGCAGCCTGTTGTAACGGATTTGTCCGTGGAATGTATCGAGCAGGTTTTCTTTGAGCTGGGAAATAAAAATAATATTTTCCTGCAATTCAACATGTCCATATTTTGGCACAATGACAGCGGGCAGCTTGTAATCCTGCGGCAGTGGAACACAGTCGCAGGCGTGAGCAATTGAAGTTGTGTCGAACGTTTTGGCAGCGGACGGTTCTGTCCGTTCGGTCAGATTTCCGCGGAAATGCACATACAGGAAACGGCAGGCGGGCATCTGCCGGGTGCCGTAGTGCGTGCGGCTTGGGTCTAACAGAATAAAGTCGTTTTTCTTCAAAATATAATCGGTCGTATCTTCACTTAAATACATTTCCCCATCCAAAATATAATAAAGGATATACTCTGGGTACTGCCGCCGGAAATGAATGTAGGGCGGCTTGGGGCTTGCAATGTCAGCCGCGGAAAGGACAGGCAGGGATTCGCTGGACAGTTCGTAATATAAGTGTGGATGCATCTTATTTTTCTCCTTTGTTTTGAAAGATATCGGTTATTATAACAGAGACAGGAACAAAAGAAAAGTCGTTTATACACAAAAACGGGTCTGTATTATATATTGTACAATCCGGCATTTTGATTAAGATATTAGTTAAAAACATACGCAAGATTATGTGCGGGAACGGAGGACGGCATGAAAGACATGACACAGGGAAATCCCATCCGGCTGATTGTCGGTTTTGCGATACCGATGCTGATCGGCAATATTTTTCAGCAAATCTATAACGTGGTCGATACGGTTGTGGTGGGGCGCTATCTCGGGGAGGAAGCGTTGGCGGGCGTCGGTAGCACCGGAACATTAAATATGTTCCTGCTGGCGCTCATATTCGGGCTCTGCAACGGTGCGGGACTGGTGATTGCACAGTGCTTCGGCTGCCAGGATTGGGAAAAGCTAAAGCGGGCGGTGACGGCGATGATCTGGGTGGTCGGCATCCTTACGGTAGTGATCTCCGTGCTGGGAATTACCGCCTGCCGCTTTTTTCTGGGGCTTCTCAGCGTGCCGGACAATGTCATCGGCTATTCCGTGACATACCTGCGCATCATCTACAGCTTTGTGCTCGGAAGCGTGCTGTACAATGCGGCCTCTGCGATTCTTAGAAGCACCGGCGATTCGCGGACGCCGCTGTATGCGCTGATTGCCGCTTCTCTGGTAAATGTGGCGCTGGATCTGTTCTTTATCGTAGTGTGCGATATGGGCGTAGCCGGCGTTGCCCTCGCCACCGTAATCGCGCAGTTTTTGTCCGCGGCGATCACCATCTGTTTTTTACTCAAAAAGAGAAGACAGATCGGGCTGTTTGACATGAATTTTCGGCCCGCAAAAGAAGATATTGTTTTAATCATAAAGACCGGTTTTCCGGCTGCTTTCCAGTCATCCATGATTTCGCTCGGCGGCATGAGCGTGCAGCGCTTAATCAATTCCTACGGCTCCGAAGTTATGGCGGCCTATGTCGCGGCAAACCGCATTGACACCGTAGCAATCCAGGTGATCGTCTCGATCGGGACGGCGCTCTCTGTATTTACCGGGCAGAATATGGGCAAGGACCAGTTTGACAGAATCCGCGAGGGCCTCTATAAGACACTGGCGATTATGGTGGGGGCCAGCGTTTTGATCGCCGCGCTTGTCCTGATTTTCCGCTATCAGCTTATGGCGCTGTTTTTGGACAGCGACGCCTCCGCGCGCGTGATCTCGATCGGCGTCAATTACCTGTCAATCATCGGCATCGCCTATGTGATCGCCGGTATCATGCAGAGTTACCAGAATGTCATCCGCGGCGCCGGCGACGTCAATACCTGTATGGTGGCGGGACTTACCGAGCTGGCGGGCAGAATCGTTTTTGCTTACCTGCTCTCCCATTTTATCGGCGTCAACGGCATCTGGATTGCCACGCCGATCTCATGGGGGTGCGGCTGCGTCATCCCCGTGATACGATACTATTCCGGCAGATGGAAAACGAAAAAATTGGTGTAATATCTTAAGAAAACCTTTCCCTTTTTGCAATTGCATTGAAAGTGGCGGGATGATATAATCGGTAAAGAGTAGGTTTATAAATCAGCATGACCGCTGATTTTATGACACGTGAACTTGTTCACGTTGGCTATATGAAGTCAGAGCCTTCAATATGCCCTGTTCGAAGATGTTGTGCAGGTTTTGAGCACACAAATTTTGGAGGAACATTCATGGCGATTGACCAGAGTAAAATCAGAAATTTTTGCATTATTGCACATATTGACCATGGCAAGTCGACGCTTGCCGACCGCATCATAGAGCGGACAGGCACGCTCACCAGCCGGGAAATGCAGGCGCAGGTGCTTGATAACATGGACTTGGAGCGGGAGCGCGGCATCACGATCAAGTCGCAGGCGGTGCGTATCATCTACAATGCCAGGGACGGCGAAGAGTACATTTTTAACCTGATCGACACGCCGGGCCATGTCGATTTTAACTATGAAGTTTCGCGCAGCCTGGCCGCGTGTGACGGCGCAATCCTTGTCGTGGACGCCGCGCAGGGCGTGGAGGCGCAGACGCTCGCCAATGTCTACCTGGCGCTCGACCACGATCTCGACGTGATGCCGGTGATCAACAAGATCGATCTGCCCAGCGCGATGCCGGACGAGGTGGTTAAGGAGATTGAGGACGTGATCGGCATCGAGGCCCAGGATGCGCCAAGGATTTCCGCCAAGACGGGACTTAACATCGAGGATGTCTTAGAACAGATTGTAAAGAAAATACCGGCGCCCGCGGGAGACGCAGGCGCGCCGCTCTCGGCCCTGATTTTTGATGCGCTCTACGATTCCTACAAGGGCGTGATCGTTTTCTGCCGCATCAAGGAGGGGACGGTAAAGGTCGGCGATATGATACAGATGATGGCTACGGGCGCAAAGTCCGAGGTGACGGAAGTCGGTTATTTTGGCGCCGGGCAGTTTATCCCGTGCGAGGAGCTCTCGGCCGGCATGGTCGGGTATCTGTGCGCCAGCATCAAAAACGTGCAGGACACGCGGGTCGGCGATACGGTGACAAACGCGGAGCGTCCCTGCGATACGCCCCTGCCGGGCTATAAAAAGGTCAATCCGATGGTCTACTGCGGCCTTTATCCGGCGGACAGCGCCAAATACCCCGATTTGCGGGATGCGTTGGAAAAATTGCAGATCAACGACGCCTCGCTGCATTTTGAGCCGGAGACCTCCATGGCGCTCGGGTTTGGCTTTCGTTGCGGCTTTTTGGGGCTGCTGCATTTGGAGATTATCCAGGAGCGCTTAGAGCGCGAGTTTGCCCTCGACCTGGTGACGACGGCGCCGGGCGTTATTTATCATGTGTATAAGACCAATGGGGAAATGATCGAGCTGACCAATCCCTCCAACCTGCCCGACCCCTCCGAGATCGAATATATGGAAGAACCGGTGGTGGCGGCGGAGATCATGGTCACCAGCGAATATGTCGGCGCCATCATGAAGCTCTGCCAGGAACGACGCGGCGTCTATATCAGTATGGAATATCTCGAGGAGACGCGCGCGCTGATCAAGTATGACCTGCCGCTCAATGAGATTATCTATGATTTCTTTGACGCGCTCAAGTCGCGCTCGAGGGGGTACGCTTCCTTCGATTATGAATTAAAGGGTTATGTGCGTTCCGAGCTGGTGAAGCTCGACATTTTAATCAACCGTGAGCAGGTGGACGCCCTCTCGTTTATCGTATTCAAGGACAGCGCCTATGAGCGCGGCAGAAGAATGTGTGAGCGCTTGAAGGAAGAGATACCCAGGCATTTATTCGAGATACCGATACAGGCGGCTGTCGGCGGCAAAGTGATTGCCAGGGAAACCGTCAAGGCCATGCGCAAAGACGTGCTGGCAAAATGCTACGGCGGCGATATCACGCGCAAGAGAAAGCTTTTGGAGAAGCAGAAGGAGGGAAAGAAGCGTATGCGCCAGGTGGGCAATGTAGAGATTCCGCAGGAGGCGTTTATGAGCGTACTCAAATTGGACGAGGATGGAAATTAAATGAGACAGATGCAGCTGTATTTGCACATTCCGTTCTGCATGAAAAAATGCCTGTACTGCGATTTCCTCTCTTTTGCGGAGGACGAAAAGACGCAGGATGCCTATATGGATGCGCTGATACGGGAGATTCGTTATTACGGGGAGCGAGAAAAAGACGTCCTCATCTCCACGGTCTATATCGGCGGCGGCACCCCCTCGTGGCTGAAAGCGGATCGGAT
The DNA here is from genome assembly GCA_947567625.1 of uncultured Roseburia sp. GTDB lineage: Bacteria > Bacillota > Clostridia > Lachnospirales > Lachnospiraceae > Roseburia. The sequence goes on from CANONN010000022.1 coordinate 43,630, forward strand.
TATGGCGCTGATGCAGGCCGTGCGGGGGTCATTTGCACTGATGACGGATGCCGAGATTACAATCGAGTGCAATCCGGGCACCGTCACGGAAGAGAAGCTCGCGGCCTACCGGGCGGCCGGGATTAACCGTTTAAGTATCGGCCTGCAGTCGGCGGACGACGCAGAGCTTAGGCTGCTCGGCAGGGTGCACACTTTCGCGCAGTTTATCAGGACTTACGAGTTGGCGCGCGGCAGCGGATTTACTAATATCAATGTCGATCTCATGAGCGGCCTGCCGGGGCAGACGGTCCGTGCGGTCAGGGCTACACTGCAAAAAGTGCTGATGCTTAGGCCGGAGCATATCTCGTCCTATTCCCTGATCGTGGAGGAGGGAACGCCTTTTTATGACAGGTATCACGCGGATGTGCAGAGGCAGCAGGCGGGACTTGCCACAGAGCTTCTTCCCACGGAGGATGAGGCGTACGAGATGGCAAAGGCGACGGAGCATATGCTCTCTAAGGCGGGGTATGAGCACTATGAGATTTCCAACTTTGCCAAGCCGGGCTATGCATGCCGCCACAACATCGGTTATTGGCGGAGGGCGGAATACCTTGGGCTGGGGCTGGGGGCCGCTTCTCTGCTGGGGGAGTACCGCTGTGCCAACCGCAGGGATTTGGCAGAGTACCTGCGGCTTTTCAGACAGATTGATATTTTGGCGCTGCGGCAGGAAAACGGAGAGCAATGCCCCGCCTCTAATCTTCACGCGACGGTGGAAAAGCTTTCGGTGAAAGCACAGATGGAAGAATTTATGTTTTTGGGGCTTCGCTTGACAGAAGGCGTATACCGGGAGGATTTTGAGAGATTTTTTCGGATACCTGTGGAGAGCGTATATGGAGAGCCGCTCAGACGCATGGCGGCAGCGGGGCTTCTGGTAAAAAGGGAGGGAAGAATCTATCTCACCGGGCGCGGGCGGGATGTCAGCAACTATGTATTGGCACAATTTTTGCTTGAGGAAACAAAGACCGGATAAACAGGCAATGACGGGATAAACATTGATATGAACAAGAGAAAGAAGAAAAAGTTATTAAGAAACCTGATATGTATTGCGTACTGCTCCGTACAGCTCTTAGTGGTGGTGGTAGCCTTTAAGGGGCTTGGCGTGCTGATCGAAAAAATAACCGGAAAAGATATCAGTGAGGTGTTCAGTTCCGGGATTATTTTTGATGCCGACGACGAAGAGGAAGAAGAAAAGTATCTGTTTACCGTGTGTCTGGATGCCGGGCACGGAGGGAAAGACAACGGTTCCGACAACGGGGCGCGCTTTGAAAAAAATGACACGCTGACCATTACCAACGAAGTGGCTGCCTACTTGAGGGAACAGCAGGTAAAAGTCGTCATGACGCGCGAGGACGATACCTTTTTAAAATTGTCCGAGCGCTGCGATATCGCCAATGCCAGTCAGGCGGATTATTTTGTCTCCTTACATAGAAACAGCGGCGAGGGAAACGGCGTGGAGATCTGGATTGCGACCGATGCGGGGGCGGATACGAGTGAGATGGCCGATCGGATTATGGACGGCCTGAACGCAGTGGGGATTTCGAGAAACCGCGGCGTGCGCAAGGGAACGCAGCAGCAAAACGGCAACAATTATTATATCAACGCACATTCCAATATGCCCTCCTGCATCGTGGAGCTGGGTTTTATGAACAGCCCCAATGACAATCAGTTGTTTGACGAAAAGTTAAAGGAATACGCAAAGGCTGTCGGGGATGCGGTGATTGCCGTATGGCAGAAGCAGAATACAGGCAGCAGTGAGGGCGGTGTGAGCCCGTCCGGCAGTGAGGGCGGCACGGGGACGCCGGGCACAACCGGGCCAAATCCCGGGACGCCGGATGGCAGCGGGGATGGCACGATGACAGGAGGCAGCGAAAATACAGGAGGAGACGCGGCTTTGGATGGCGCGGTGTCCTCCAACACCGGCCGGGTGGAACACTTTACGCCGATTGAAAATGTGGCGTCTCTTAGCAACAGTGCGATGGACTGGGGGCAGGGCTCCAACATGGACGAGAAGAACCGGCCGGAGGGAGCCGTCAGCGCCCAGGCAAAGTACGGCAGTTACGAGGCGTATTTTATTGATGATAAGATGGAGGATAACATCCTATATCTGACATTTGACGAGGGATATGAGTACGGATGCAGTCCCTCTATTTTAGATACCTTAAAAGAGAAAAACGTAAAAGCGGTATTTTTTGTAACGGAACCCTACGCGAAAGACCAGCCCGATCTGGTGCGGCGGATGATCGATGAGGGGCATACGCTGGGAAACCATTCCGTGACGCATCCCTCTAAGGGCTTGCCGTCCCAGTCGTTGGAGACACAGGAAAATGAGGTGATGGAGAATCACCGTTACATCAAGGATAATTTCGGCTATGACATGCATCTGTTCCGCTATCCGGCCGGAAAGTTCAGTGAGCAGTCGTTGGCTCTCGTGCACAACTGCGGTTATAAAAGCCTGTTCTGGAGCTTCGCCTATCTGGACTATGATGTCAACAATCAGCCCGATCAGGCAGCGAGCCTGCAAAAGATGTTGGATAAGCTTCATCCCGGCGCCATCTATCTGCTCCACGCGGAATCGGAGACGAACACCGCGGTGCTGGGAGAGTTTATTGACAGGGCGAGAGCGGCAGGGTATGAGTTTGCCGTGTTCGATTAAACATGACAGCGCTTCGCATACAGAATCAGGAAACATTGGTTGTTTATCCTTATACTAAAGAGCAGGAAAGGATAAAGCGATGGATTGGATTACAGGTATTCAAAAGGCGATCGACTATGTGGAAGAGCATTTGCTAGAGCCGATCTCGTACGAGGAGACAGCGAAAAGAGCATACGCGTCCAGCTTTCATTTTCAACGTATTTTTGGCATCATATGCGGATATACGCTCGGTGATTATATCCGTTTCCGCAGGTTATCCCTTGCCGGCAGAGAGCTTGCAGAGCAAAACGGGAAAGTGATCGACGTCGCGCTGAAATACGGATATGATACGCCGGAGAGCTTTACGCGGGCGTTTGTCCGTTTCCACGGCGTTTCTCCCACGCAGGCGAAGCGTGGAGCTACCTTGAAAACCTTTTCGCGCCTTTCCGTAAAACTTTCATTAAACGGAGGGACAACTATGGAGTACAGAATCGAAAACAGAGAGACATTCCAACTGATTGTCAAAAAGAAACGTTTCCCCAAAGGAACGGAGCTCACTGCCGTACAGATTTCAGATTTTTGGGCGGAGTGCGGAAAGGACGGAACGATTGGCCGCATGATCGAGAGCGCCGACGAGAGCGTAATTGGCAAAAATATCGTTGGAGTCAGTTTTGAGTATGAGGGGACTGACGATGAATTCCCTTACGGTATCGGGGCTGCCTATAATGGTAGCGGCAGTTTGGGCAAAGACGTAACCGTTGTGACAATCCCTGCGCACACCTATGTTGTGTTTGCGTGTGTCGGTAAAATGCCGGAGGCGTTTTCGGACACCTACCGTAATATTTGCACAGAGTTTTTTCCGACGAGTGAATATCGGCCGATCGGATTGGGATTTGAGTCCTATCCGTCGGCCGATGTGTCAAACCCGGCGTATCAATGTGAGATCTGGGTTGCGGTAGAGAAAAAGAATTAGACGCAACTTGTGTAGGTTTTCTTTTTACTAAGTCCGCGGGGCAGATATCTTAAGCAATGTCTTTGTTCTGATAGCGAACGAATGCGGCGGTTATACCGATCACCGTCAAAAGCAGGCCAACTGCCAGATATTTGATTTCCAGGCTGCCGTTTGCCAGGATGTCTGCCCCGTCGGCATAACCATACGGCGTAAAATATTTTAAAAATGCGGCCTCTTTGGTCAGATTGGCAACAATATTCAAAAAGTAAAACAGCGCCGCGAGGCCAAGGCCGATTCCCAGCCCGCTCTTGTTGATAAAAGCGGAAATCCCAAAACAGATGGCGGCTGTCTCAACCTGTAAAATAAAGTACGCCAAAAATAAGAGGCCAAATGTCTGAAACTCCATTTTTTCCCCGATCAGCAGCGCAGATAACACCGAGACGCCGACCACCGCTGCGTTGAGTATCAGAATCTGCAATAGTACGGAGGCAAGCTTTTGCGCCACGACCGTAGTGCGTTTGAGCGGATGGGTGAGAAGGAACTCCGCCGTCTGTTCTTTTTCCTCCTTTGCCAGTGCCAAGATGCCGAGCAGAGCCGCGAAAAAGGCGCCGCCTAAGCCTAGCACATTGCCACATTCCGTACAAAAGTAACCGCCAAACTCGCCGAAATTGATTTTATCCATCCCGAATGCGGCGGAAAAACTTCCCATATCGGCAAACATGCTGCTGATTTCATTCATCTGGCTTTCCATCTCCGGGTAGATCAAAATACAGACTCCCAGCATAAACGCAATAATTGCAGTCCAAAGCAGTAACGTCAGTCTCCCCTGTTTCATTTCCTGTTTCAAAATAACCATGTTTATATCCCTTTCTGCATTGCGAACGATGTTCGCATTTGCTTTTTGCGCATAACGAGTTTGTTCTGTTATGCCTGAACCGTTCCATTGTCGTGCAGAAAATTTCTTTCCCGTCAGTCTTACAGTAATGCTGAAAGCCATTGCCCGTCAGTCAGCCTGATAATAGTGCAGAAAAATTTCTTCCAGGTCCGGTTCCGCAATATTTACGTCCGCCAGCGGGAGCGTGGCAAGCGCCTGCAAGAGTACTTCCGGCTTGCCGCTGTAGAGAAAATTGACGGTGTCGCCGCAGACTTTGATGTCTTTTATCCCGTCAAGCGCAGGCGGCGCATCGACGCCCCGAAGCGAGACACGCTTGGCGTGCGCCTGCCCTAGGTTGGCGATGCTGTCCGAGACGAGGAGTTCTCCCTGGCGTATCACGGCGGCGTGTTTGCAGTAACGCTGTACTTCGGATAACACATGGGAGGACAAAAAAATGGTCGTCCCCTGGGCGTTGCGCTCCTCCAAGACCGCATAAAATTCCCGCTGCATCAGCGGGTCAAGCCCGCTTGTGGGCTCGTCAAAAATGCAGAGCTTTGGCTTGTGCTGCAGGGCGCAGACGATGGAGACTTTTTTGCGGTTCCCGAGCGAGAGCGCTCCGATTTTCTTTTCCGTGTCCAGCTCCAGCCTTTTACAGAGCTCCTCCGCTTCGCCGTCACAGCGTTTGCCTCTTAGCGCCGCGGAATATTGGATTACCTCGCGCACTTTCATATTGCGGTAAAAAGTGGCTTCGGAGGGCATATAGCCGATGTCTGCCAGTATTTCGTTCCGCTGTTTTTTGATCTCTTTGCCGAAGATCTCGGCAGAGCCCCCGGTCGGTGCGATCAGGCCGAGCAGTGTGCGGATGGTCGTGCTCTTTCCCGCGCCGTTCGGCCCGATAAATCCAAAGAAGTCACCCTCCGGCACCGCCAGATTGATGTTACTGATGCCTCTTGACGCGCCGTAAAATTTTGTCAGCGCATCCGTCTGTATGATGTTCATATCGTGTTCTGATTCCTTTCTTTGTGGTGCAGTGTTCTCCTTGTATGGCCATGTCTCATAGCTGCCTGCCGCGCCGTTTATGCAGGCGGCAGCCGTCATTGCTGCCTGGTATGCCTGATATAATAGAGGTAGGAATAGGCGGTGGGCAAGACAAACACGATCAGCAGTGCGGCAAAAATAATCCAGGAATTGTGCCAGTATGCCGTCGCGAGGAGGACGATACCGGCAGCCACCATACAATAGCCCGCAAGGCGGTTGGTGCGGTTCCAGTTTTCCGGGTCGTGCAGCGTCCACGGAAGCTTAAAGCCAAACGTGTAGTTTTGTCTCGCCTTGGGCAGCGTATTTCCCAGTATAAGAAAAACAAGGCCGAGCAGCAGGCTGCAGCTAAAGCCGATATCGACCGCATAGCCAAGGGCATTGCCATAGATTGACACGGTCATGATAAACGATATGGCAGGTACAATCCAAAACACAAACTGAAGCGGCTTTGGCCCGATGTTTTTTCGCTTTGGGTCGGCGGCGGTAGCCGTCAGACCGAGAAAATGGGCGATCAATAAAAAGATCGGGATTGCGAACACGGTAAAAGGTTTGCTGCTCCAGCCGTTCGCCGTATTGTCTGCGCCAAAATGCGTTGCGATCGTGTCGGGAAGCCTGTTCCACAGTATACAGCCGACATACATCGGAAGCAATGTAAGAAATGAGGTAAAGATTATTTTTCGTTTATTCTCCTTGAACATCCGTATCATCTCCTTTCAATTCGGTAAGCCACAACATGATTTCCTCCAGCACCGAAGTGCTCAATTCGTAAAAAATAAACTTTCCTTCCCTGTGGTCCGCAATCAGCCCGGCCTCCTTCAACACCGAAAGATGCCGGGAAACAGCGGCATCCGTCACGGAAAAATGATCGGCGATCTCGCCGGCGGACATTTGGCCCTGCCGTAACATCATCAGAATGTCCCGCCGAATCGGATCCGCTAACGCGCGAAGCGTCCGCTGCATCGACATGTGATACACTCCTTTCATTTAATAATTTACTTAATTGTTAAATGTAGTATAAAAGATGGAGGAAGATTTGTCAAGCCCAAAAAGAAAAGGAAACGGTCAAGAAAATATATATGCGCGATGTATGTTTCTTCCATCTTTGGAAAACCTATTCTAAAGAGACGTAAGGAAAATTATAATGCCGCTTAAGCGGCGGAATGAGAGGAAATATGCGACAAATCTATCACTTAAACACGAAATGGGCCTTTACCAAGGAGGCGGATGAGCCGCCGAAGGAGATGCCACAGAGATGGTACTACGTGAATCTTCCTCATACATGGAATGATATCGACGGACAGGACGGCGGCGCGGACTATTACTGCGGCACTTGCTATTACGCGAAAGAAGTCGAGATGAGCGAGCTGCCAAAGGCGGAGCAGTACTTTTTGGAGCTGCGCGGCGCCAACTCTTCCGCGGACGTCTATGTCAACGGCGAGAAACTTGCGCACCACGACGGCGGGTATTCTACCTGGCGCGTCAACGTCACCGATGCGCTGCAGGAGAGAAATTTGTTTGTCATTGCGGTGGATAACAGTGCCAATGACGAAGTATATCCGCAGAATGCAGATTTTACGTTTTACGGCGGTCTTTATCGGGATGTCGCGATCATAGCCGTGCCCCGGTCTCATTTTGATCTGGAATATTACGGCGGCCCGGGCATGGCAGTGACCGCCGAGGTGGAAGGAAACAATGCCAAGGTAAACGTCAAAGTATTTTTGAGCGGGGAGAGGAGGAAGCAGGAGCTTTATTATCAGATACATGATGCACTGGGCAATCTGGTCGCAGAAGAACATGCGCCGGTGACGGTAGACAGGGTATCGTTTGAGATTGCTGACGCACATCTGTGGCAGGGCAGAAAAGATCCCTATCTCTATACGGCGACGGTGACATTGCTTGAGGACAATGAAAATCTGGATTTAGTCAGCACCAAGTTCGGCTGTCGCAGCTTTGAGATTGACCCGGAGAGAGGATTCCTCTTAAACGGGGAGAGCTACCCGCTGCGCGGCGTCTCCCGCCATCAGGACTGGTGGGGCATCGGCAATGCGCTCCTGCCTAAGCACCACCGCAAAGACATGGAGCTCATCTGTGAGCTCGGCGCGACGACGATACGTCTGGCGCATTATCAGCACGACGACTTTTTCTATGATCTCTGCGATGAAAAGGGCATGGTCGTGTGGGCGGAAATACCCTATATATCGGCTCACATGCAGGGCGGCAGGGAAAACACGATTTCCCAGATGAAAGAGCTGATCATACAAAACTATAATCATCCGAGTATTGTCGTGTGGGGTCTGTCCAATGAGATCACCATGAAGGGCGAGGCGGACGAGGATTTATTAGAAAACCACAGAATCCTCAATGATTTGGCGCACGAACTGGACCCCTGTAGAAAGACGGCGATCGCGGTCGTTTCTATGTGTGATACAGACAGCCCCTATTTAAAGATACCGGATGTTGTGTCCTACAATCACTACTTTGGCTGGTATGGCGGCGACACCTCCATGAACGGCCCATGGCTCGACCAGTTTCACGAAAAACATCCGCAGATACCGCTTGGCGTGAGCGAGTATGGGTGCGAGGCCCTAAACTGGCACACCTCCAACCCGGAACAGGGGGATTACACCGAAGAATACCAGGCGTATTATCACGAAGAGCTGATCAAGCAGCTCTATACGAGGCCGTATCTGTGGGCGACCCATGTCTGGAATATGTTTGATTTCGGTGCCGATGCCAGAAACGAGGGCGGGGAAAACGGGCAAAACCATAAAGGCTTGGTGACGTTTGACCGCAATTACAAAAAAGACGCTTTTTACGCATACAAGGCATGGCTCTCCGACGAGCCGTTCGTGCACATCTGCGGCAAACGCTATATCAACCGCGAGGAGGCGGTCACGAAAGTGACGGTATACTCAAACCAGCCGGAGGTCGAGCTTTTTGTCAACGGAAAGAGTGTGGGGAAACAGCGCAGCAAGGAGCATTTTTTCTATTTCCAGGTGCAAAACCAGGGAGAGTCCCACCTCAAGGCCGTGGCGGGCGCTTACGAGGATGAGAGCCGCATCCGCAAAGTAGAGGAATTCGACGAGGCGTACCGCATGAAAGAGAAAGGGGCAGTCTTAAACTGGTTTGACATCACGGCGCCGGACGGGTATTTTTCTCTGAATGACAAGCTGCGCGATATTTTTGCCAAACCGGAGGGCAGGGAATTGGTGCTCGGCGCCTTAGGCGGCATGGGCAAACAGAGCGGAGAGGATAAGCCAAATGGCAAATCTTCCAGAGACGGCGCCGGCAAAGGCGGTGAGAAAGGGGCCGGCGGAATGTTCGACGAAAAGATGTTTGACATGATGGGCAGCTTTACGGTCCTGCGCCTGATCAATCTGATGGGCGCGGTCAACGAGAAAATGACCAAAGAACAGCTGCTCGATCTCAATACCAGGTTAAATCAGATCAAAAAGCAATGATAACTATTCCGCTTGGCTAGATATACGCGTTCTTACGGACTTTGCAGCGAGTGCAAAGTCCTG
>CANONN010000023.1 GCA_947567625.1 uncultured Roseburia sp.
TTCTCAGGGGAGCAAGCCGATGCCAGGCGTGGGAAGAGCCGGCAACTTTCCGCGGTTCTCAGGGGAGCAAGCCGATGCCAGGCGTGGGAAGAGCCGGCAACTTTCCGCGGTTCTCAGGGGAGCAAGCCGATGCCAGGTGCAGGCAGAACGGTTACGATTTTTCGTTCTCTTTGGGGGACTGCCGTTGTCAATTATGGAATAAAAAAAGAATCCTGCTCGCAGGATTCTTTTTTTATTCTACAGTTGTCATGTGATTACTCTTCAGAGATCGCTCCTGTCGGGCAAACACCTGCACAAGTACCGCAGCTAACGCAGGTACCTGCATCGATCTGATACTGGCTGTCTCCCTGAGAGATCGCTCCTACCGGGCACTCCGGCTCACAGGTGCCGCAGCTAACACAAGCATCGGAAATAACGTATGCCATAATAATATCCTCCTTCAATAAATTATAATGATCATATGAGCCACAATGTTGTGACTTTAGAGGTATTTTAATACAAAACCAGAGACATGACAAGATATGTTTTTAATTTAGCACATGAAAAAAATGTATTATGCCGGATTCCGTAACTATGAAGCCGAAGGCGGAATAGTTACCATAATTTCATAGTTTGTGCAACTCGCGGATTTACAAAAAATAAGTAATCTATTATAATAAAATCTTAAGAATTCATGAATTTTTGCCAGGATGACAGCGGCGGCTGTCGCGGAGTGTTTATGCAAACCAAAATAATCAAACTGGAATCTGAGACAACAAATATAGCGGAGGCGGCAGATTTGATACGGGCGGGCGAGCTCGTGGCATTCCCCACGGAGACGGTGTATGGATTGGGCGCGGACGCTCTGAGGGCCGATGCCGCGCGCAAAATCTACGCGGCGAAGGGCAGGCCGTCCGATAACCCGTTGATTGTACATATCGCCGATTTTGCGCAATTGGAAGCTATCGCTGCGAACGTGCCGGAGGAGGCTAAAGTATTGGCGGACGCTTTCTGGCCTGGGCCGATGACTGTGATCGTCCCCAAGAACGGGCGCGTGCCTTATGAGACGACCGGGGGCATGGACACCGTTGCGGTTCGTATGCCCAACCACCCGGCAGCGCTGCGTCTGATTCGGGAGAGCGGACGCCTTATTGCGGCGCCCAGCGCCAACCGCTCAGGCAAGCCAAGCCCCACGGAGGCGGCTCATGTGCTTTGCGATATGGACGGAAGAATCCCCTTGATTCTCGACGGCGGCGCCGTGGGCATCGGACTCGAGTCGACGATCCTAGATCTGACGGAGAAGACGCCGATGATTCTGCGCCCCGGCTATATCACCAAAGAGATGCTGGAAGATGTACTGCACATGGAAGTGAAGCTGGACCCGGGGCTAATAGGGGCGGATTCACAGAGACGGCCCAAGGCGCCGGGGATGAAATACAAACACTATGCGCCGGATGCCGAATTGATTTTGGTGGAGGGAGAGAGCGCGGATGTGGTGGATACGATCAACGCCCTTGTGCGAAAGATGAGAGAGGCCGGCAAAAAGACGGGGGTGATAGCCACAAGGGAGACGAGAGACTGCTACCGGGCAGATCATGTCATGAGTATCGGAGCCAGGGAGGATGAGGACGCGATTGCGCGCCATCTGTACAAGCTGTTGCGGGAGTTTGATGCGCTGCGGGTGGATGTCATTTATTCGGAAAGCTTTCAGACGCCAAGGATTGGCCAGGCCATTATGAACCGTCTGATGAAAGCGGCGGGGCATCAGGTGATCAAGGTTGAGAAGCCGCCAAAGCGGCAGAATGAGAGGAACGATGAAACAATTTAACAGGATTATATTTGCGGACGAGAACGGTACATGCCGCGCGCCCATGGCGGCGGGAATTTTTCGTGAATTTGTGTTAAAACATCCGCTGGAAATTTTGGCCCGCGGCCTGGTGGTTCTTTTCCCGGAGCCGTTAAACCAGAAAGCGGAGGCTGTCATGGTGAGCAACGGCATCAACATGGAAGGCTACACCTCCTCGCAGCTTACGGAGGAGGATTTTACGGATGATACGCTTGTGCTGGTGATGGAGCGGGGGCAGCTCGAAAAAATTCTCGAGAAAAATGAGAATGTGCCGCCGGAAAATGTTTTTGTGCTGACGGAGCTGACAGGGGAGGAGCTTGAGATCGTAGACCCATACGGCGGCGCCCTGCAGGCATACGGCCTCTGTTATGAAATGCTCAGAAAAACTATACACAAATTGGCAGACATTTTAAATGGAGATTTCTATGAGTGAAAAACGAACGGATTATATCAGCTGGGACGAATACTTTATGGGAGTGGCAATGCTGTCTGCAATGCGCTCTAAGGACCCAAGCACGCAGGTGGGGGCGTGTATCGTAAACCCCGACCACAAGATTTTATCTATGGGATACAACGGCTTTCCGATCGGGTGTTCCGATGATGAATTTCCCTGGGCGAGGGAGGGGGAGCCGCTGCAAAACAAGTATTTTTATACCACGCACAGCGAGCTCAACGCCATCTTAAATTACCGCGGCGGCAGCCTCGAGGGAGCCACCATATATGTGACGCTTTTCCCCTGCAACGAGTGTGCGAAAGCGATCATTCAGTCGGGCATAAAGAGAGTGGTCTACGACAGCGACAAATACCAGGACGATGCCAGCGTCATTGCCTCCAAGCGTATGCTAAAGGCGGCGGGAGTGGAGGCGGTGCGCTATAGCCGTACCGGCCGCACAGTCACGGTTTCGCTTTAAAAGAAATGTGATTAATTCATAGACAAATTGGTGAAAAATGGTATAATGAAAAAGTAGCTGTGAGATTGGCATAATCTGCGGGAAACCGCAGGCTTGCGGCGGGATTGGAAAGGAAAAATAATGGACAGGAAAGACAACAAACAAGTGTTTGCATCCCTGACGCTGATTTTGCAGTTTAGTTTAAATATGATTGTTCCCATCTTTTTGTGCACCATGCTCGGTGTCTGGCTGGATCAGAAATATGACATCCCCTGGATTGTGGTGCCGCTGTTTATCATGGGAGCCCTCGCAGGATTTACCAACATTTTCAAAATGGCCAAAAAAATATACGGAAAGAGTGGAGATTCAGACAAAAATCATGCTAAGAAGGTTAAATGATGCATTGCCGGGACTGATATTGGGAATTCTTGTATATGGAGCAGTGGTGGAGCTAGTCGGCGTATGGTTTGTAACGGACAAGCTGCGCTACACGACCGGACTTTGCATCGGCATCGCGCTCGCTTGCGGCATGGCTGTCAATATGGCGGTTGTATTGCAGGATGCGGTTGATTTGTACAACGCTTCGGAGCATGGCGGGGTGAAAATTGCAGCGAAGTCGGTATTGCGCTACTGTGTTGTGGTTCTTGTGTTCTTTCTGATGATGAAATTTGACCTTGGCAGTTTGGCCACAGCGTTTATCGGTGTTTTTGGCCTGAAAGTGTCAGCTTACTTTCAGCCTATTGCACATAGATGGTACTTAAAAAGAAAAGGAAGAGGTGATGTGTCTTCGGATCACGGAGATCATGATAACTGTGAAGATCTTGAGCAGTTACGATAATACTATAGTTAAAAGGAGGTGAAAATGTGAGTCATGCAATTTTAATGTCATCCGGTGCCGATAATATTGACTTTATGATACACGGGATATTTTCCTATGAGATATTTGGTCAGACGGTATGGATTACCACATCACATGTCTGCATACTCATCGTCATGGCCATCATGGTGATACTCGCCATTGCCGCCAACCGCGCGATGAAGCATGCCACAGAAGTGCCGGGCGGATTTCAGAATGTCATGGAACTGCTCGTCGAAAAATTGGATGGGATTGTGGGAAACACCATGGGCAGAATCGCAGCCCCAAAGTTTCGCAATTATATCAACACAATCTTTGTATTTATCTTTATTTCCAATATTTCCGGTCTGTTTGGTTTAAGGCCGCCGACAGCCGACTACGGAACAACGTTTGCACTCGGTCTGATTACGTTCTTCCTGATTCATATCACGCAGTTTAAAAATTTGCCGTTAAAGCAGATCTGGAAGGATATGTGTTCACCGCTTCCGCCATGGCTGCCCATCTGGTTTCCGATTAACCTGATCAGTGAAATCGCAGTCCCGGTCTCCCTGTCGCTTCGTCTTTTCGCGAACGTTCTCTCGGGAACCGTTATGATGGCGCTGGTCTATGGCCTGCTGGCAAAGTTCGCTTTGATCTGGCCGGCGGCGCTCCATGTCTATTTTGATTTGTTCTCAGGAGCAATTCAGACGTATGTATTTTGTATGCTGACGATGACCTACATCAGTCAAAACTACGAAGTGGAATAATGCAGTTACCTTGCAACAGCGAGGAAAACTCAGCTGTTGCGTTAAATTAAACAACTAGGAGGATTCTATTATGAACATTACAGGAACAGATTTAATTTTAGCTTGTTCAGCAATCGGCGCAGGTTTGGCAGTTATCGCAGGTATCGGCCCTGGTATCGGTCAGGGTATCGCGGCGGGCCATGCCGCTGCCGCAGTGGGAAGAAACCCGGGCGCTAAGGGCGATATCATGTCTACCATGTTACTTGGCCAGGCCGTTGCGGAGACGACCGGTCTCTACGGCTTGCTCGTTGCCATGCTTTTACTTTTCGTAAAACCGCTTGTTTAAGAAATGAAAACCAAAATAATTACGGAAAGGAGGCCCGGCCTTGGAGGAAATGACAAGACTCTTTAATCTCGATATCCAGCTGCTTCACGATACCCTGCTTATGGCGCTTGCAGTATTTTTCCTGTTTTTCTTTATGTCGAAGTTCCTGTTCAATCCCGTGCGCAAGATGCTGCAGGAGCGGCAGGCAAAGATTGCCGGCGATATCAAGACGGCAGAGGACGATAAGGAAGCGGCGAAAGCGATCAAAGCGCAGTACGAGGCAAAGCTTAAGGATATCGATAAAGAAGCAGAACAGATTTTAAGCGAAGCCCGCAAGAAGGCCCAGACAAATGCGGCTAAGATTGAGGCTGACGCCAAGGAAGAGGCGGCTCGTATCATCCGAAACGCCAACCAGGAAGCAGAGCTTTCCAAGAAGCGCGCGATGGATGAGGTGAAACAGGAGATGATTACTGTTGCATCCATGATGGCGGCAAAAGTTGTCGCGGCTAATATTGATGTGGCAGTCCAGGAGCAGTTAGTTGATGAGACGTTGAAAGAAATGGGTGAATCCACATGGCAAAGCTAGTATCAAAAACATACGGTGACGCATTGTTTGAAGTGGCGGAGGAAAGTGGAAAATTGGACGCTTACTGGGAGGAGGCGAAAGCAGTCTTGGCTGCTTTGGAGGATTGCCCCCAGCTGTTCAAACTGATGGCTCACCCTAAGATCGTGAAGGAAGAAAAGATCAAGATAATCGAAGAAATATTTTCCGGGAAAGCCTCGGGAGAACTGGTGGGACTTCTTCGGATGCTGGTGGACAAGGAGCATTTCGAGGAAGTGAGGGAGGTACTCGATTATTTTATCAGCCGCGTAAAAGAGCTGAAGAATATCGGCACCGCCTATGTGACGACCGCGATGGAGTTGACCGGGGAACAGAGAGCCGCGGTGGAAAAACGTCTCTTAGACACCACCAGATATGTGCAGTTTGAAATGCACTATGCAGTGGATTCTTCCCTGATCGGCGGAATCGTGATCCGTATCGGCGACCGCGTCGTTGACGGAAGCGTCAGAACAAAGTTGTATGATCTGACGAGAGAATTATCAAAAATACAGTTGAAAGCAGGTGAATGCGCTTCATGAATTTAAAACCAGAGGAAATAAGTTCCGTAATCAAAGAACAGATCAAACGGTATGCGGCGCAGTTAGAGGTAGCTGACGTCGGCACCGTGATCCAGGTGGCAGACGGTATCGCACGTATTCACGGTCTTGACAATGCAATGCAGGGAGAGCTTTTGGAGTTCCCCGGTGAAGTATATGGAATGGTGTTGAACCTTGAGGAGGACAATGTGGGTGCCGTATTGCTCGGCAGCCAGAAGAATATCAACGAGGGCGATACCGTTAAGACAACCGGACGCGTGGTTGAGGTTCCGGTGGGCGACGCGCTGTTGGGGCGTGTTGTAAATGCATTGGGACAGCCGATTGACGGCAAGGGTCCGATTGAGACCGACAAATATCGCCAGATCGAGAGAGTGGCGTCGGGCGTTATCTCCAGAAAGTCCGTAGATACGCCGTTGCAGACCGGTATCAAGGCCATCGACTCCATGATTCCGATCGGACGCGGGCAGCGTGAGTTGATTATCGGCGACAGACAGACCGGTAAGACCGCGATCGCCGTGGACACGATCATCAACCAGAAGGGTCAGGGCGTAAAGTGTATCTATGTCGCGATCGGTCAGAAAGCCTCCACGGTGGCGGCTATCGTTAATACATTGGAAGAGTTCGGCGCGATGGCTTACACGACCGTGGTTGCCTCCACGGCGAGCGAGCTGGCGCCGTTACAGTATATTGCACCGTACGCAGGATGTGCGATCGGTGAAGAGTGGATGGAGAACGGGCAGGATGTGCTTGTCATCTATGACGATTTGAGTAAGCATGCAACCGCATACCGTACCCTCTCCCTGCTTTTAAAGAGACCGCCAGGGCGCGAGGCATATCCCGGTGATGTATTCTATTTACATTCCAGGCTCTTGGAGCGTGCGGCGAGACTTTCCGACAAATTGGGCGGCGGTTCGCTGACGGCGCTGCCGATTATCGAGACGCAGGCGGGCGACGTATCCGCCTATATTCCCACGAACGTGATCTCTATCACGGACGGGCAGATTTATCTTGAGACCGAGATGTTTAACGCCGGTTTCCGCCCGGCTATAAACGCGGGACTTTCCGTGTCGCGTGTCGGCGGCGCGGCGCAGATCAAAGCGATGAAGAAGATTGCCGCGCCGATTCGTACCGAGCTTGCGCAGTACCGTGAGCTTGCGGCATTTTCGCAGTTTGGTTCTGAGTTGGACGCCGACACGACCGAGAAGCTGGCGCAGGGCGAGAGAATCCGGGAGATGCTAAAACAGCCGCAGTACCAGCCGATGGCCGTAGAAAAGCAGGTCATCATCGTCTACGCTGCCACCAAGAAATACTTGATGGATATTCCGGTCGCACAGGTGCTTCCGTTTGAGGCGGCGCTGTTTGACTATATCGAGACCAAGTACCCGGAGATCACAGAGAGTATCCGCAGCACAAAAGTCATCAGCGAGGAGATGGAGAAGAAGCTGGTGCAGGCGATCGAAGAATGTAAAAAGCAGTTTTTGAAATAATCAGGTAGAAACTTTCCGCTCTAATGCGTGATGAGCGGTAATAAAAGAGAAAGGCGGTGTGCGATTATGGCCTCGATGAGGGACATAAAAAGAAGGAAAAGCAGCATACAGAGTACGCAGCAAATCACAAAAGCCATGAAGCTTGTTTCTACCGTAAAGTTGCAGAAGGCAAAGAACAGGGCGGAGCAGACCAACCCGTATTTCAATTATATGTATCAGACGGTCACTTCCATGCTGGCTAAGTCTGGCACGGTCAATCACCCGTATCTGAATCGGAATGAGTCGCCCCGCAAAGCGGTGATCGTGATCACTTCAAACCGCGGCCTGGCAGGAGGTTACAACTCCAACGTCGTGAAGCTTGTCGCGGCGAGCGAGGAGCTGCCGTCCAGAGACGTGCAAATCTATGCGATCGGCGGCAAGGGAAGGGACGCCTTAGAGCGCAGAGGCTACGAGATCAAAGTGGACGATTCGGAAATCATTGAGTCGCCTGCTTACGAGGACGCGTCGGCGCTCTGCCGCCAGGTGCTGGAAGATTATACATCGGGTGAGATCGGCGAGATCTATCTTGCCTACACCCATTTCAAAAATACCGTCAGCCATGAGCCGAAGCTGATGAAGCTTCTGCCGATCGAGTTTGATGAGGAGGAGATCAAAGATGCGGCCGAGTCCAACGTTCTCATGAATTATGAGCCGAACGAGGAGGAGGCGTTGGATATGATCATTCCCAAATACCTGACCAGCCTGTTCTATGGCGCGCTCGTGGAGGCGGTTGCCAGTGAAAATGGGGCCAGGATGCAGGCGATGGATTCTGCAACCAGCAACGCAGAAGAAATGATTAGTGATTTGACCTTGAAATACAACAGAGCGCGTCAGGGCTCTATCACACAGGAGCTCACAGAGATTATCGCGGGCGCGTCCGCGATTTCCTGAGGAGCCTGTGTCATGGCATAGTTATAAAAAGAAAGGCTGTTTTGCCGTCGTCATCGGTGAGACGCAGTGCAGCCAGACAAATATAGTATGAAGGAGAAATAAGCGATGGCTAATAAGGAAGGCAATTCCAATTGCTTAGGCAAGATTACCCAGGTAATCAGCGCCGTTCTGGACATCAAGTTCACAGAGGGCAGCCTGCCGGAGATCAATGATGCTATCCGCGTGCCCTTAAAGAACGGCGGCGAGCTGGTTGTGGAGGTATCGCAGCATCTGGGTGACGATACGGTGCGCTGTATTGCCATGGGACCTACCGACGGATTGGTGCGCGGTATGGACGCGATCGCCACCGGAGGCCCGATTCATGTGCCGGTCGGCGAAAACACGCTGGGACGCATGTTTAACGTTCTCGGCAAGCCGATCGACGAGATCGATCCGCCGACAGGGGTGGAGAGCTGGCCGATTCACAGACCGGCGCCGGCGTTTGAGGAGCAGGCCACTTCCCAGGAGATGTTAGAGACCGGCATCAAGGTCGTAGACCTTTTGTGCCCGTACCAGAAAGGCGGTAAGATCGGTCTGTTCGGCGGAGCCGGAGTTGGTAAGACCGTTTTGATACAGGAACTGATTCACAATATCGCGACCGAGCACGGCGGATACTCCGTGTTTACCGGCGTCGGAGAGCGCACCCGTGAGGGAAACGACCTTTATTACGAGATGAAAGAGTCGGGCGTTATCGACAAGACAACCATGGTGTTCGGACAGATGAACGAGCCGCCGGGAGCGCGTATGCGCGTGGCTTTAACGGGGCTTACCATGGCAGAGTATTTCCGCGACCGCGGCGGTAAAGATGTGCTTTTGTTCATTGACAATATTTTCCGTTTTACGCAGGCAGGTTCCGAAGTGTCCGCGCTGTTGGGGCGCGTGCCGTCGGCCGTTGGTTATCAGCCGACCTTGCAGACGGAGATGGGCGCGCTGCAGGAGCGCATTACTTCCACCAAGAAAGGTTCCATTACCTCCGTTCAGGCGGTATACGTGCCGGCCGACGACCTGACGGACCCGGCGCCGGCGACGACGTTCGCCCATCTGGACGCGACGACCGTATTGGACCGTGCTATCGTGGAGCTCGGTATCTATCCGGCCGTTGACCCGCTGGGGTCCACATCCCGCATCCTTGACCCGCGTATTCTGGGGCAGGAGCACTTTGACGTGGCCCGCGGCGTGCAGGAGATTTTGCAGAAATACAAAGAGTTACAGGATATCATCGCCATTCTCGGTATGGACGAGCTTTCGGAGGAAGATAAGATCGTAGTCAACCGTGCAAGAAAGGTGCAGAGATTTTTGTCCCAGCCGTTTTCCGTTGCGACGCAGTTTACGGGACTTGAGGGCAAATATGTACCGATCGCTGAGACGATTCGTGGTTTTAAAGAAATCCTTGAGGGAAAACATGACGATATCCCCGAGAGCTATTTCTTAAATGCAGGCACCATCGACGAGGTTCGTGCAAAATATAATCAGTAAGAAATGAGGAAAAGTGCATGGCAGATGAAACCAGGATTTTTAGCGTAGAGATCATCACGCCCGACCGTGTATTTTATACGGGTGAGGCGACCATGATCGAATTTAATACAGCTGCCGGTGAGCTTGGCGTCTACAGGAGACATATCCCGCTTACCACGGTCCTCGCGCCAGGTATCGTCAAGATTCACAAGGACGGTGAGGAGGATGTTCTGGCGGCAGTTCATTCCGGTTTTGCAGAAATTCTGCCTGAAAAGGTAATTATTCTGGCAGAGATTGCGGAATGGCCAAACGAGATTGACAGGAATCGTGCCCAGGCGGCGCGAAAGCGCGCCGAAGAGCGTCTTGCCAACAAAACGGAGGCGGTGGACGTAAAACGCGCAGAGCTCGCCCTGCGGAAAGCTTTGGTACGAATTGACGTTACAAAGTAACAGAATAGGGGCTGTCACAGGGAGGAGATGACATCTTGTTTGGTGAGCAAGAGCTGTTGTCTCCTGCGGTGGCGGCTTTTTTCCTTTTCATTGGAGTGACCACACTTTAGGGGACTTATATGACGATATATTTTGCACGGCATGGTGAAACAGACTGGAATGTAAAAAAAAGAATACAGGGGAAAACGGACATTCCGCTCAACGAGAGAGGGATAATGCAGGCTAAGATGCTGGCAGATACGCTCAGAGAGCGCAACATGCATCTGGCCAGAGTCTATACGTCTCCGCAGAAGCGCGCGAAAGAGACCGCCGTGATCGCGGCGGAGGCCATCGGCGCTGACTGCGTCGTGATAGACGAACTGCGGGAGCTGGATTTAGGGCTGTGGGAAGGCTCAAACTGGGATATCATAGAGGAAGAAAACAGTGAGATTTATCGCGCGTGGAGAAAGGATAAGCGCTATGTGCATATCCCGCGCGGAGAAAACTATAATGAATTATTAAAGAGAACATTAGCGGCTGTGGAAAAGATTTTGGCGCAGGAGACACAGGATGTGCTGGTCGTGAGCCACAGCGCCGTCATCATGGTGCTTCGCTGCTATATCGCGGGGATGCCGTTTGAAGAGATGCCCGGCGGATTGAAGCTGCGCAACGCACAGATGGTGCCCCTGCGCGAGAGCCAACTGCGGGAGGCGGTCTGCCGCTTTCAAATAGAGGAGAAATTAAGAGAAAAATAAGAATAGAAAAAAGATTTATTTAAGGAAAAAGGGTAAGATTGGAACAGGAGGATGAAACCAATGATTTATACGTTGACATGTAATCCGTCGCTGGATTACATAGCTTACGTCAAAGACTTTCGAGAGGGAGAAACGAATCGCACCGTAGAGGAAGCGATCTGCCCGGGAGGAAAGGGAATCAATGTCTCCATGGTTTTAAATAATCTGGGACATGAGAGCACTGCTCTGGGGTTTATGGCGGGCTTTACCGGAATGGAGCTGCAGAGGCTTTTGGAGGAGGCCGGGGTTTTTGCACGATTCATATCGGTCGAACGCGGCGCTACGCGTATCAATGTTAAGATTTCTTCCGATAAAGAGACCGAAATCAACGGTATGGGGCCTGCTGTTTCTAAGGATGAGCTGCAACGGCTGTTTGAGCAGCTCGACGAGCTTGACGAGGACGATATTCTGGTGATTGCCGGGAGTATCCCCGCCGAGCTGCCGGACAGTCTCTACCGGGATATCGCGTGCCGTATGCAGGAAAAGGGTGTGCGGCTTGTGGTGGATGCGGAGAAGAATTCGCTGCTAAAGACGCTGCCCTATCATCCGTTTTTGATCAAACCCAATAAAACCGAGTTGGAAGCGTTCTTTGGCGACACGATAAAGAACAAAAAGCAGGCGGTCGGATATGCCTATATGCTCCAGGAGATGGGCGCGGAGAATGTGATCGTTTCCCTTGGCCAGGACGGCGCGGTCTGCGTCACAAAGAACGGTATGGTATACAAGGCGCGGGCGCCCAAGGGAGAGCTTGTCAGCTCCGTCGGCGCCGGGGACTCGATGGTGGCAGGTTTTTTGGCGGGTTTCTTGGACTCCGGCAGTTACGAGGAGGCGTTTTGGACCGGAATCTGTGCGGGCAGCGCGACCGCGTTTTCCCAGGGGCTTGCCACGAAAGAGGGCGTTATGGATTTGTTGGACAGTTTCATGGAGCATCAGGAATAGCAGCAGTAAAGGAATAAGATATGAGCGTACAGGACAACACGGAACAGGTATTGAGAAAAATTCATATTTTATTATCACAGAGCGAGGTCTATGACGAGGCGGCAGGCACAGTGATTGTGGAGAAACAGGAGCTGCTTGGTCTTTTGCAGGAGCTTAATCTCTGCATGTACGGCATGATGGAGGAATATGAGCTGACACAGCAGGGGAAAGATAAAGTGGAGCGGGACACAAGAAAAGTCGGGGAGGCGATCATACGCGACGCCAGACACACGGCGGAGGATGTCTATGCCGCTTCCGTCATGTACACGGATGAGGCTCTTCGGCGCGCCATGGATATTGTCGATGAAACCATGGAGTCACTGCGGGATTCCTTTCGCAGGATGGAAAAGGATTTGCAGAGTAAAAAAGATGCGATCGCGGGCAATAAGCTCGAGCTGAAGAGCCAGCTTCAGGATTTGAAGGATACCGACAAATATTTGCAGTTGATCGAGGAGCGCAACAAGCAGATCGAAAAAGAAAAGAATGAGGAGCAGGAGGCGGAAGTTTCGCCGACGGCCCACATCAAACCGGAGATCAAGATCAATAAGGATTATTTTGAGAGAAACGGTATCCCGATCGAGGAAGATGCGCCGCAGAAGGACGAACAGGCGCTCGGCGGTCGGCAGAAGAAAGCGGCGCCTGCGGGCAGAAAAGTGCAGGCATCATCTGCGGGCAGAAAAATGCAGGAGGCATCTGCGGGCAGAAGAACACAGGAAGCGGCGTCTGCGGACAGTGGGGCACAGGAAGCATCATCTGCGGGCAGAAAGGCACCGGAGATATCTCCCCGCACGGGGATGCGGGCAGAAAAGCCTGGTCACTCTGCTTACGAGGAAAACCTGGATGCTGAGATGCAGGAGCTGGAAGGTATCTTAAAAGAGGGTATGAAGGAGGAGAACGCCAGGGCCAAGACGCCCGGCGGGGAGATGGTAGACGTCGACGCGCTTGCCGATAAGATTGCGGCGCAGGCCGTGATGGATTTTGGTCAGGAAGAGTTTGCCGACGAGACGCGGCCGCCGCTTGTGGCGCAAAGCGCTGAGGACGAGGTCTACGATTACGGCGACGAGCCGGAGATGAAAGTGACGCCGGAGATACGGGTCAATCTGGATGCGGAATATTTCAAGTGGAAAGAAAACATGGAGATCGAAGATTTCGGGGAGGGCGAGAAAACTGACCCGACGGAAAAAACCAAAAAGCCCGGCCGTTTTAGCAGAAAAAAATAGCAGTGACGACGAAATAAGACATGCGAGGACACAGGATGCAGACCATTTTAGTATGCGATGACGATAAAGAAATAGTGGAAGCCATTGAAATTTATTTGCAGCAGGAGGGCTATGCCGTATTGAAAGCGTACGACGGCGAGGAGGCGCTCGCCGTTTTGCAGGAGCAGGACGTGCAGCTTCTCATTATGGATGTGATGATGCCAAAGCTCGACGGCATACGGGCGACTCTAAAAATAAGGCAGGAGAGCAGTATCCCGATCATTATTCTCTCGGCAAAGACGGAGGATATGGACAAGATCTTAGGACTGAACGTGGGTGCGGATGATTATGTGTCCAAGCCGTTTAACCCGTTAGAGCTGATTGCCAGAGTCAAATCCCAGCTGCGCCGCTATACAAAGCTTGGCAATGCGGCTGAAACGCAGGGAGCGGTCTACTCGACCGGGGGGCTTTCGATCAATGATGATCTCAAGGAAGTGACGGTCGACGGCGAGGTGGTGCGCTTGACGCCGATTGAGTACAATATTTTATTGCTGCTGGTGAAAAACCAGGGCAAAGTGTTCTCCATCAATCAGATCTATGAAAGTATCTGGAATGAGAATGCGATCGGCGCGGACAACACGGTGGCGGTACATATCCGTCATATCCGCGAAAAAATCGAGATCAATCCCAAAGAGCCGCGCTATTTGAAAGTTGTCTGGGGCGTAGGTTATAAAATAGAGAAAAATTAGAGGGCAGTGCGGCATTTGGCCGCACTGAAAATTATATGGATAAAAAATCATTTTCCAATGGGAGTAAAATCACCGGGGTACTGCTTCACATGTTTTTTATGATTGCCCTGACAATATCCGTGTTTCTGGTGGGAGCGCTGCTGCGAAAAAATATTTTGCAGATGACGGATATCGGGCCGGTTGATTTTGTGGAGTCGGGGTATTATGTGAATCTTCTAGAACAAAAATGTGATAATCTCGGCATGTACCTGTATCTGCAAAAGCGCGGGGACAAACGAACGCCGGACGAGACGGCGCTCTACTTGCAGTATGTCAATGAGTTTAAGTCGGAGGATACCAATTTCTGTTTCTGGTGCCGGGACCGCAAGGGAAACTGGTACACAAACCAGCCGGACAGCGAGGAGGGCCAGCAATTCGACGTGCAGACGATTCTCATGGAAGCCAAGACGATGGGCAGCTATCTGCTCTATGACATGCTAAACAGAGAGTTTGGCACGGATATCCGCGGCCTGGAGGATTATTTTCTGAAAAACCGCGCCGCCAGGGATTACTGGAATTCGGACCGTGTGATACTGGTGTTCGGCATAGATACGCAGTTTTCTGCCAATGACGATCTGTCGAGGGCACAGAAAGAATATGAGCGGCTGCACCCGTGGGCCAAGGTGGGCGTGATGGGAGCGATTTGCAGTATGATGGGCTGGATTGTGTCGCTGGTATATCTTACGATCGTGTCGGGCCATAAGAATCAGGATGAGGAGATCCATCTGAATATTATCGACCGTATCAAAACCGAAATTTTGATTTCCGTATTTATTGTAACCGCGACGGAGCTGGTGTTTTTGATGGCGCGCCTCAACAGGCAGCAGTGGGATGTGTCCGGCCTGCTGGTGGCCTCGGGCACGATCAGTTTTCTTCTGGACGCATGCTTTTTGATTTTTTACCTGAGTATGGTGCGCCGCTTAAAGGCGGAGGTCATGTGGAAGAGCAGTCTTGTTTACTGGCTGTCCGTGAAGTTTTCCAAATTGTTTCGGGAGCGCACCGTGACGATACAGATAGTAATTTTGTTTTTCATCCATATGCTGGTCTGCTTTATATTGGCTGTGGGGGCGTTTTATTATCAAAAGCCTGGCGCTTTTATGCTCCTGCTGCTTTTTAGTTGCGGGGAGGCGTATCTGTTTTTGCACAAGGCGGTCGAGCGCTACCAGATTTTGAAGGGAGTAGAGCGGATTTCCCAGGGCAGGCTGGAAGATAAAATTGATGCGAAAATGCTGCACGGTGAAGAGCGCAAGCTGGCGGAGGCGGTCAACAATGTCGGCGAAGGGCTGCGCAGGGCGGTCGAGGATTCCACGAAGAATGAACGCATGAAAGCCGATCTGATTACCAATGTGTCGCATGATATCAAAACGCCGCTGACCTCGATCATCAATTATGTCAGTCTCTTAAAGCGGGAGGAGACCGACAACGAGCGAGTTGCCAACTATATCCGTATTCTCGATGAAAAATCACAGCGCTTGAAACAATTGACCGAGGACTTGGTCGAGGCATCCCGCATCAGCTCGGGAAATATTACCCTTGATATGCACAAGATTGATATCGTGGAGCTGGTCTATCAGACGGGTGCGGAGTTCAACGATAAGTTCGAGGCAAAGGAGCTTACCGTAGTGACGAAGCTTCCGCGGGAGCCTATCTATATTTGTGCCGACGGCAGACAGCTCTACCGGGTGATCGAAAACCTCTATAACAACGCGGCCAAGTATGCCATGGAAAAAACCAGGATTTTTGTGGAAGTGACACAGGAGGAGGGGGAAGTGCTCTTTTCCATGAAGAACGTGTCGGAATATTCGCTGGCGGCCGAAAACAGCAGCACGGCTGATCTCACGGAGCGCTTTGTGCGCGGCGATACCTCCCGCACGACCGAGGGCACGGGACTTGGGCTCTCCATCGCCAAAAATCTCACCTCGATGATGGGCGGCAGTTTTGATATAGAGGTGGACGGCGACCTGTTTAAGGTAAATATTAGGTTTTCCGTTTATTTCGCTTGATTTTTGGTTGAGGGACTTATATAATTCCTTAAGAAACATAGTGAGAAGAAAAGAGGATAAAGATGAAGTTATACGAAAAAGGTGTGTATTTAATCAATGGCAATGAGCTGGTGGAGGATTCCGCCACGGCGTTAGACGAGATCGCGGCGAAGACGGGCGCTTCGGTCACAAAGGAGCAGGCGGCGCAGGGCACGATCGCCTACGGCATATTAAAAGAACATAATGTTTCCGGCGATATGAGCAAGCTTCAGATTAAGTTCGACAAGCTGACGTCTCACGATATTACATTTGTAGGCATTATTCAGACCGCGCGCGCGTCAGGTCTGGAGAAGTTTCCGATTCCTTATGTGCTGACGAATTGTCACAACAGTCTCTGCGCAGTCGGCGGGACGATCAACGAGGACGACCATATGTTTGGATTGACCTGCGCAAAGCGCTACGGCGGCATCTATGTACCGCCTCATCAGGCAGTCATCCATCAGTTTGCGCGCGAGATGCTCGCGGGAGGCGGCCGCATGATACTCGGCTCCGACTCTCACACCAGATACGGTGCGCTCGGTACGATGGCGGTCGGAGAGGGCGGACCGGAGTTGGTAAAACAGCTGTTAAACAAGACATACGATATTGATATGCCGGGTGTGATCGGCGTCTACCTGACCGGTGCGCCGGCAAAGGGCGTAGGCCCCCAGGACGTGGCGCTGGCGATCATCGGCGAGGTGTTCGACAAAGGTTATGTCAAGAATAAAGTCATGGAGTTTGTGGGACCGGGCGTCTCAAATCTGAGCGTTGATTTCCGCATCGGCGTGGACGTTATGACGACAGAGACAACCTGTCTTTCCTCCATCTGGAGAACCGACGATAAAGTCAAAGAGTTTTATGAGATTCACGGAAGAGTCGGCGAGTATCAAGAGTTGAATCCGGGCGCGGCTGCCTATTATGACGGCATGATTGAGATTGATTTGTCTCAGATCAAGCCGATGATTGCCATGCCGTTCCATCCGAGCAATACTTACACCATTGAGGAGTTAAACGCCAATCTGATGGATATACTGGATGACTGCGAGAAGCGCGCGCAGGTAAGCTTTGACGGCGCCGTGGAGCTTGACTTAAAGAGCAAGGTCCGGGACGGCAGGCTCTATGTCGACCAGGGCATTATCGCCGGCTGTGCGGGCGGCGGTTTCGAGAATATCTGCGATGCGGCGGATATTCTGCGCGGGGCGAGCATTGGGCCGGACGAGTTTACGCTGAGCGTGTATCCGGCGAGCACGCCGATCTATATGGAGCTGGTGAAGAACGGGGCGGTTGCCGCGCTGATGCAGACCGGAGCCATCGTTAAGACCGCATTTTGCGGGCCTTGCTTTGGCGCGGGCGACACACCGGCCAACAACGCGTTTTCCATCCGCCACTCGACGAGGAACTTCCCGAACCGCGAGGGCTCTAAGGTACAGAACGGCCAGGTGGCTTCCGTGGCGCTTATGGATGCGCGCTCGATTGCCGCGACGGCTGCCAACAAGGGCTACCTGACGGCTGCAACCGACGTGGATGTCGACTTCACGAAGCCCAAATATTTCTTTGATAAGACGATCTATGAGAACCGCGTCTTTGACAGCAAAGGGGTTGCCGACCCGAGTGTTGCGATACAGTTTGGGCCGAATATCAAGGACTGGCCCGTTATGAGCGCCCTCCCCAGAGATCTGGTCTTAAAGGTAGTTTCCGAGATACACGATCCGGTGACGACGACCGACGAGCTGATTCCCTCGGGGGAGACGTCCTCGTTCCGCTCCAATCCGCTGGGACTGGCGGAGTTTGCACTCTCAAGGAAGGACCCGCTGTATGTCGGGCGTGCGAAAGAGATTCAGCAGGCGCAGAAAGCGGTCGAGAGCGATTCCTGCCCGGGAAAAGTATTTCCCGAGTTAAAGCCGGTGATGGACGCGATCAAAAAAGCGTTTCCCGACAAGGATTTCCACGACGGTGCCATAAGGGAAAATATCGGTTTCGGCAGTACGATCTTTGCCGTTAAGCCGGGAGACGGTTCGGCGCGCGAGCAGGCGGCCTCCTGCCAGAAGGTACTGGGCGGATGGGCCAATATTGCCAATGAATATGCGACCAAGCGTTATCGTTCCAACCTCATCAACTGGGGGATGCTGCCGTTTTTGATTCCGCAGGGCGACCTGCCGTTTGAAAATCTGGATTATCTGTTTTTGCCGGATATCCGCAAAGCGGTGGAGGAGAAGGCAGATGAAATCACCGCTTATGTGGTCAAAGGCGACAGCTTAAAGGAGTTTAAGCTTCGGCTTGGCGCCATGACCGATGACGAGCGTGAGATCATCTTAAAGGGATGTCTAATCAATTATTATAAAGGCTAAAAGAAAATATAGGGGGAACAATCGTCCGTCAAGGAGGACGATTGTTCCCCCTTGTTTTGTGCGGTAGCGTACAGTCCATAAACCTGTTTTGTGAGCGTTCTTTTTCGATAAAAATGAATAAATGAATTGAAAAACTTGGCAGATACGCTATAATAAGATCAAGTAGTAATATAGGATTCGTCCACAAAATAATAAGGTACGAGGTAAGAAAATTGGAAGAGAAACATTTTGAGAAGAAAACGGAATCCGGCTGGAATCCAAAGCAATATATGGCGATAGCTGCGGTCGTATTTGCGACGTTCTGCTGCTGCACCCTGTTTTTCTTTATGATCTACCGCTATAACGGATTTGCCAGCTTCTGGGGGAAGCTGTTTTCGATTTTGCAACCGATTATCATTGGCTTTGTGCTGGCATATTTGCTGAATCCGGTCATGAACTTTTTCGAGCGCCACATCAAGCGGGGGCTTCAGGGGAAGTTTAAGTCGGAGGAGAAAGAGAAAAAGATATCACGCGCGGCGGCGATCGTCTGTGCGCTGGCAGTCTTTGTCGGTATTATCACCCTTTTGCTGGTAGCGATCGTTCCTTCGATCAGCAACAGTATTCAGGAGCTTGTGGCGGACCTTCCTCAGGAGATCAACAATCTGATTCTGTGGGCAAACGAATTTATCAAAGGCGACACGCAGATCGCCGCGTTTGCAAGAGAGGGTATCCAGAAAGCCACCGAGTTTATTGAGTCGTTTTTTACCGGCTCCGCGTTAAAACAGATGCAGACTTATCTGGTGTCGATCACCAGCGGCGTTATTTCCGGCGTCAAGTTTGTCGTGAATATTTTGGTGGGGCTTATCGTTTCCGTCTATGTGATGTACAGCAAGGAGACGTTCGCCGGACAGGCCAAAAAGATTCTCTATGCGGTCTTTAAGCCGGTGCGCGCCAATGTCATCATTCGCACCGTCCACAAGAGCAACGAGATTTTCGGCGGATTTATTTCCGGCAAGATCTTAGATTCCGCAATTATCGGCGTGCTCGCCTACATCGTGCTCAGCATCATGGACATGCCGGATACGGTGCTAGTGTCCGTGATCATCGGAGTGACGAATATTATTCCGTTTTTCGGACCGATTATCGGAGCGATTCCGTCCTTTTTCATTATCGTATTGCAAAATCCGATGCAGAGCCTTTATTTCCTGATCTTTGTCCTGATTTTACAGCAGCTCGACGGCAATGTCATCGGGCCGAAGATTCTTGGGGATTCCACGGGTTTGTCCTCGTTTTGGGTGATCTTTGCGATCATGGTGTTCGGCGGACTGTGGGGATTTTTGGGCATGCTGCTCGGCGTTCCGTTTATGGCGGTGATCTATTATATCGTCAAGAATGTGGTCGAGTATATTCTGCACAAACGACAGCTTCCGGTCCACACCGAGAATTATGTCGATATGGTCAGCGTAGACAGGGAGACAAACCATCTGGTGTATGCCGAAAAGCCTGTGGAGAAAGCGAGAGAGCGCAAGATGCGAGGGCAATGGCCAAAGAAAAAAGGGCGCAGGTGATTTTTGACATCTTACGGTGCATATGCTAAACTGGAAACGTCGAAAATTGCTGTAAAATCTGGTAAATCCGCGCGTTGAAAGAACAGCGGAATACGGTACACCGGATAATGGAGGATTCATTGGATAAGTTTGAATACAAATTAAAACTGGATGAGCTAAAGTCTCTGACCGCCCAGGGGAAGTATCAGGAGGCGGCGGAGATTGCAGACAGTATTAATTGGCACAAGATAAAAAACGTATATGATTTGATGAAAGCCGGCGAGATCTACGAGAAAGTGGAGCGGTATGAGGAGAGCAGAGAAATTCTGTTGATGGCGTACGACCGCACCCCGATCGGCCGGACGATTATCTACCGGCTGGCAGAGCTCGCCGTTAGGATGGGGCGGTTTGATGAGGCGGAGGATTACTATCAGGAGTTTGTAAACATTGCGCCGCATGACAATTTAAGATATGTGCTGCGCTATGAGATTGGCCGGGCGACCGGCGTGGATATCCACGCGTTGATTGAGATCTTAGAGGAGCTTAAGACACAGGAGTACTCGGAAGAGTGGGCGTATGAACTTGTGACGCTTTATCGACAGGCAGGGATGGAAGAAAAGTGCATTGATGCCTGTGACGAGTTGATTTTATGGTTTGGTGAGGGCGATTATGTAGAGCGCGCTCTTGAAGTGAAGATGGCTTACGGACGCCTGACCGAGGCGCAGGCATTGAAGTATCGCCGTTTGCAGCAAAAAAAGGGTATTGCGGTGAGCGGGGAAGTGCAGACGCAGACGGTTGCAGAGAGTGAGAATCGACAGACGGCTGCGTACCAGAACGTATTTGATTTTGGACGCCAGACAGAGCCGGAGACGGTGGCAGCGCCGACCGGGCTTGCGGAGGATGAAAAACGATTTGCGCCCATCCAGCTTGCGGACCCGGAAAAAGAGAGTGTGGTTGAGGTGCGGCCGGGCGAAATGCTCGAATCCGGCGAGATTGTCAATAATACGGTAAAGATACCCAATGTCAGGTTGTCGTCCGATCGATTTAACACACAGAGCTTGCAGGATATTGTGAAATTTGGTATGCGCACAATACGGGGAGCAACGAGGGAGGACGATATCTCTACCGGGATGGCGATGATTAAGCAGGCGGTGGAGGAGGTGCCCAATATGCACATCACCTCGGACCTGCCCCGAGTAGAGCGGTCAGAGGTTTCCGCCGCAGAGGTTTACGCAGAAAACCATCCCGATTACAATCAAATGCTGGCCGAGGATCCGCAGGGACAGTTCAGCTTCGTGGTGCCGGAGCAGAGAATGATCGAACGGCAGATCACGGGCCAAATCAGTATCGGTGATCTGTTGGAAGAGTGGGAACACGCGCAGGAGGAGGCCAAGCAGCGCAATCTCAAGGCTGCCAAAGAGCAGGCGATCCGCGACGTCGTGGATATCATGGGCCAGCTCTCGGAGGTGCTGCCCGTGCTTGACTCCGGTATGACGCCGCAGGACTTGTTGCAGCAGTACCAGGAGGGTGACGAGGTGGAGGATGAAAAAGCCGCAGCTTTCGTCGCGCAGATGAATCAACTGTTGCAGCAGCAGATGGAGGAGATCAGCCATGATACGGCAGTGATGCAGGAGGAGATCTCACAGGCGAGGCCGGCCAAAGCGGAGGAGCCGCCGGTATCGCCGGCACCGGAAGAGCCGCTGCCTCAAGAAATGTCCGCGTTGGCGGAAGAGCTGCCGGACATTGCGGCAGACGATGGGCCGGCGGCAGGCGAGACGCAAGGTATGGACGGGGAAGCGCCATCCGGCGGGCCGGCGGAGGCGTCCAAGAAACAGGGCAGGCAGCAGACAAAAATATTTCCACAGGTGGAGAAGGAAGCGCCAAAGACTGTGGAAGGCGCGGAAGGCCAGCAGATCGAAGAAGCAATTCTGCGCGAGGCCATGAAGTCCATGGAAGCCATGAACGCCACCGCGCCCACGCAAAAGATGCCCAAAGTCGGTCAGGCGGACAGCTTCCGGCCGATCAAGGAGCTGTCCAAACCGCAGCGTGAAATATTTACCTATTTTGTCTCCATCAAGGGGATGGAGGCGCAGATCTGCCAGGCGTTAAATGGCATGGGAGGCCGGTTGGCGGCGGGACAGGCTGCTGTGACAGGTAATTTAATGATACGAGGAGATTCCGGGAGCGGCAAAACTGTGCTGGCAACGGCTATGATACGCGCGTTGCAGCAAATGTTCAACCGCCCGTCCGGGAAGGTCGGCAAGATAGAGGCTTCCGTTTTGAATCAGCGTGACGTCGCGGCACTGATCAAAAAAGTCGCGGGCGGATGCCTGATCATCGAGAAAGCGGGCGACATTTCCGTCAAGACGGCAAACGAGCTGGCGGCGCTTCTCGCGGGGGATGAGAGTGGATTGCTGCTGATGGTGGAGGATACGCACAAGGGCGTCGAGAAATTTCTCAGTTTAAATCCCGCGCTCGCACAGTGTTTTACGGAGCGTATCAACATTCCGGCTTTTACCAGCGACGAGCTGGTCTCGTTCGCCAAGGCGTATGCAAATGAACTGGGCTATAAAATAGACGAACTCGGTGTGCTGGCGCTCTATAACAGCATCAGCAACATACAAAAGCTTGACCATGCCACGACATTGACGGAGGTAAAGGACATCGTAGACGAGGCAATCCGCCATGTGGAAAAGGGAGGCGTAAAGAAGCTGCTTAGCATTATCACCTCTCAGCGGTATGACGACGAGGATTATGTAATCCTGCATGAGAAAGATTTTGGTTTTTAAATATATAATGGGAGGCTAGGCTATTATGGCGAATTTTACAAAGTTAGACCGCTATCTGTTTGGGCAGGCGACGCACTACGACATTTACAAGAAGTTGGGCGCGCATTTTACCGATCAATTTGGCATCAACGGGGTGTGTTTTGATCTCTGGGCACCAAACGCAGCGCGCGTGTGGGTAATCGGAACATTCAACGAGTGGGATGAGACGGCCAATGAGATGGAACCGCTGGAGGACATGGGGATTTTTGAGCTGTTTATCCCCGGCGTTGAGGAGGGTGACCTCTATAAATATTTGATTGAGACGAAAGACGGCAAACGCTTATACAAGGCAGACCCCTACGCCAATTATGCGGAGCTGCGCCCCGGCAACGCTTCCGCCATCGCCGATATTGATCATTTTAAGTGGACCGATGATAAATGGATGGCGGCGCGGGCGGCCGTGGAGGATATCTATGCACAGCCGATGGCGATCTATGAGGTACATCCCGGTTCCTGGAAACGGCACCCGGGCAGAGAGGACGAGGGCTTTTACAGTTACCGCGATCTGGCGGAGCATTTGATTCCGTATGTGATTGAGATGGGCTATACGCATGTGGAGCTGATGGGTATTTCCGAGTATCCGTTTGACGGTTCCTGGGGATATCAGGTCACCGGCTATTATGCGCCGACGTCGCGCTATGGCAAGCCGGAGGACTTTGCCTACTTTGTAAATGAATGTCATAAACATAAAATCGGCGTAATTCTCGACTGGGTGCCGGCTCATTTCCCGCGGGATGCCCATGGACTGGCGGAATTTGACGGTACCTGCCTTTACGAGTACGCGGACCCGAGAAAGGGAGAACACCCGGATTGGGGCACGAAGATCTTTGATTACGCCAAAAATGAGGTCAAAAACTTCCTGATCGGCAGCGCCCTGCTGTGGGTGGAGCATTATCATGTGGACGGCCTGCGTGTCGACGCGGTAGCTTCTATGCTCTATCTCGATTACGGCAAGCAGGACGGCCAGTGGGTGCGAAATATATACGGCGACAATAAGAACCTGGAGGCGATCGAGTTTTTTAAGCATATCAATACACTGATCTGCGGAAGAAACAAGGGAGCCCTGATGATCGCGGAGGAATCCACGGCGTGGCCGAAAGTCACCGCTCCCGTGGAGGAGGACGGCCTTAATTTCAGTTACAAATGGAATATGGGCTGGATGCACGATTTCCTTGACTATATGAAGCTTGACCCCTATTTCCGCGCGAACAATCACAATAAAATGACATTCGCCATGAGCTACAATGAGAGCGAGAAGTATATCCTGGTGCTTTCCCACGACGAAGTCGTACACCTGAAATGCTCGCTGCTCAACAAGATGCCGGGGTTAGAGGGGGATAAGTTCCGCAATCTGATGGTGGCGTATGCCTTTGTCATCGGGCATCCCGGCAAAAAGCTTTTGTTTATGGGACAGGAGTTTGCCCAGGCGCGGGAGTGGAGCGAGGAGAGAGAGCTCGACTGGTATCTGCTTGCCGACGACAAACACCGGAGAATCCAGGACTGGATGAAGAAACTGCTGCATATATATCAGAAGAACCGTTGTCTCTACGAGCTCGACAGCAGCTGGGACGGATTTGAGTGGATCAATGCCAACGACAACGAGCGCAGTATCTTCAGCTTTATCCGCAAGAGCAAGGACGGCAAAAACAACCTCTTGTTTGTCTTTAACTTTACGCCGGTGGAGCGCCCCGATTATCGCGTGGGCGTGCCCAAGAGAAAGGCGTACAAGCTGATTTTGGACAGCGACGCGGCAGAATTTGGCGGCAGCGCTGCCGCCGCAAAGCCTGACTCTTACCGGGCGCTCAAGAAAGAGTGCGACGGAAAGCAGTTTTCCATCGAGTACCCGCTTCCCGCATACGGCGTGGCAGTGTTTCGTTTTTAGTGCGTGAATTTATCAGCGCAAGCTTCGGCTGTTTGATCGTATAAGTTAATAATTAAGCTGATCTGACCGATATAATGATCAGCTAAGGATGGCGCAAAGATTTTGGGAGGATACCGGATGAAATTGCGCCATTTATTTGTCATAGGAAAGCGCCTCATGTGTGGGTGAAAAGGGAGAGCGGATGCGGGCATGTCTGCGTTGCTTGGCGTACTGCATGGACGGCATGGGGGTTGGATATCGGGAAAGGATTGTGAATGATGAGAGTGGAGCAGCAGAGTACAGGGGTGATTGATTTTATACAGCAGGCGGGGGCGGCGTCAGGGGATGCCCTGCCCGTAAATGCCAAGGCTTCTGCGGAGAAGAGCAGGGAGACCGGCACGGTGACGGTCAATATGAAAGACGTCACATACGGCAAACCGCAGGCGGAGGAAGACAATATTCTTGAGGACATGGTGCAGGGCACGGGCATGAGCGCCGCGGACCGCAAAAATCAGATGGCGGTTCTCTCCAACACCACATCGGAGGAGGACTATGCCAAGATGCAGGAGGAAGGGTTCTCCCTGGACTCCACCTCGGCGAACACCATCGTCACCGTGACGGATAAGATTAAAGCGGAGCTTGCCAAGGCGGGAGTCGATATTTCCGCTTTCGGGGATGATCTAAGCCTCGATGAGCTGGCGGAGATTACCGGCAGCCCGGAGCTTGCGGCACAGCTTGCGGCTGCCATGCGGCAGGCGGATTTGCCACTGACTAAGGACAATCAGCAGGAGGCGGCAAAGGCGTTCATGCAGGCGATGACGCTGAAAAACCCATCTGACGGCGCCAAGAAGTATTTGCTGGACAATGATCTGATGCCGACGATTGCCAATCTCTATTACGCTCAAAATAACAGCGCCGGTTATATCGGGGGGATGCCCGTGGAGACGGATTCGTACCGCAGCCAGATCGAGCAGGTGATCCTGCGCGCCGGCCTCGATGTGGATGATACGACGCTTGAGGAGAGCCGGTGGATGATCTCCAACGATGTGCCGCTTACGCCCGAGAATCTTGTAATGCTGCATCGCTTAAACGCGGCGGCCGTCGGGGACAAGGCAGGCGATGCGGCGTTTCTCGCGGGAGCTGTCGCGGAGGCTGTCGCGGAGGGCAAACGGCCGACCGACGCGCTGCTGGTGCCCGATTACCAGCTGCGGGAACAGGCGGCCGAAGCCTGCGAGGTCATTGCCCAGGCGACAGAGGAGGATTTGGTCTACCTGACAGACCGGGGACTGGCGCTCACTGTGGCCAATCTGCGGGAGGCGCAGGCGGTACGGCGAAGCGGCGCCGCGATACCGTCCGTCGGCGATATGGCGCGGCCGGCCAACCAGACGGCAGGCCCGGGCAGGGAGCCGGGCGGCGTGCCGGCCCAGGGTCAGGAGCCAGGCGGCGTGTTGGCCGAAAGCGGAGGAGTTGCAGCCACCGCAGGCGATGCGGCGTCATCGGCGGACAGCGCGGCTTTGCAGCGGGAAGGGCAGAACGGCGTTTCCGCGGCACAGCAGCGAGAGATGAATTTGATTACCGCCAGACGGCAATTGGAGGAGATTCGTCTGACGATGACGGTCGAGGCCAATTATGCGCTGCTCAAGAGAGGCATGTATCTCGACACCAAGCCGTTAGAGCAGCTGGTAGAGCAGCTTAGGAGCATCGAAAATTCCTACTACGAGATGCTTCTGCGGTCGGCGGACGTGGAACCGACCAGTGACAATACGGCCCTCTTTAAAGAGACTCTGACAAAGGTGGAGGGCATCAAGAGCGTGCCGGCCTATGTGCTGGGACAGAAGGATATAGACTCTATCAATGCCGCGCATGAGAGCGGCAGGCAGTTAAAAGATACATTCGAGCGGGCCAACGAGCGCTATGAGACTTTAATGACCGCGCCAAGGGCCGACATGGGCGATTCGATTCAGAAGGCGTTTCGCAATGTGGACGACATATTGACGGATTTGTCGCTGGAAACATCGGAGGAAAACCGCAGAGCCGTGCGGATTCTCGCATATAACAGTCTGCCGGTCACGCAGGAGTCGGTTGCACAGATGAAAGCGGCGGACGAGGAAGTGCAGCGGGTATTTAAGAATATGACCCCGGGGGTGGTAATCCGCATGATTCGCGACGGCATCAATCCCCTGGACATGGATTTTCGCAGCGTGAACACGGCGGCGGAGCAAATCAAAAAAGAAGAGGGGCTTTCCGGCGAAGCGGAACGCTTCAGCGAGTATCTCTGGAAGCTGGAGAAAAACCAACAGATCAGCGAGGCGGAGCGCAGCTCTTACATAGGAATCTACCGCCTGATTCACCAGATAGAGAGCAGCGACGGTGCGGCTGTGGGCGCATTGGTGCACCAGGGCCAGGAGCTGACGATGAAAAATCTTTTGACGGCGGTGCGCTCCGAAAAGAAGAGCGGGAAAATGGATTATGCAGTCGACGATGCGGCTGACGGCGTCGAGAGCACCGGTTATCAGAGTTCGATCACAGATCAGATTGACGCGGCTTATCAGATGAACTGCATCAAGGATGTGAGCGAGGTCTTGAGCCCGGAGCGCATGCGCGATGTGCTGCAAAAAGTAAAAGACTGGGAAGAGATGACGCCGGAACAGTTAAAGCAGGCGCTGTCCGAAGCCGCAGGAGACGAAGAGGAGGCCGCATATCTGAAAGAACAGTTGGGGCGTTTGGAGGAGAGCGCGAGAACCTCCATTGATTTTTACCATGTGCTGGAAAAATACGACGTTCCCAACACGGTCAACTATGTATTGGCGTTAAAGGCGATGAGCGGCAACAGAAACCGCATGTTTGGGCAGATCTTTGAGCAAAACGACGGCGAAAGCGAGCTGGCGGATGACAAAAAAGCGCTGCTGGAGGAGTTTGCCGATGCTTTTAGCGGCGAGGAGGCCATGGAGCGGGCGCAGCAGAAGTTGGAACAGCTGGCAGAAAGCAAGACCAGACAGGTGATGGGGCAGGAACATGTCACGAGCCTCGATCTGCGGCAGATGCGCATGATGTCTGCACAGCTGTCTTTGGGCCGCCAAATGGCAAAGCAGGAGCAGTATTCGGTTCCGGTGCCGGTCGGCGACGAGATCGTCAATGTCTCCGTCAAGTTAAAGCGCGACGCGGGAACCACCGGCAAGGTGGATGTGATGATGGAGAGCGAGCGTTACGGAAAAGTGGCGGCCACGTTTACCGCGGCGCAAGAGGGCGTGGACGGAATGATCGCGTTCGAGAGACCGGAGGCCAGGGAGCTTTTTGCACAGCAGAGAGAAGCTTTGGGGCAGGCGCTGACAGCCGAAGGGGAGACGGAGGCCAGCCTGCACTATGTAACCGTAAAAGACCTGGATTTCGCGCACTTTTCCATGGGAGCGTTCGGGGAAAAGGCGGAAAACGGTCTGGTAAACCGGGAAGACGATGCATACCGTGTGCAGACCGGGCGCCTGTTCCATATGGCAGAGAGCTTTATTCGCCAGCTTCGGACGATGGAGAGGTAAGCCCATCCGCCTGTTCCATATGGCGGAGAGCTTTATTCGCCAGCTTTGGACGATGGAGAGGTAAGCCCATCCTCTTGGCGCAGAGTTTCGGTGTCAGCTTCGGACGATGGGGAGGTAAGCCCATCCTCTTGGCGCAGAGTTTCGGTGTCAGCTTCGGATGATGGAGTTTTGAGATTATTTTCTTGCGTCATGGAAGCTGGGGGAGTTTCGGAGGAGGGGAGTAGCTCTTCTCTTTCTCCCTTGGAGGACGGCGCGCCGCTGCTGGGCCCAAGGATTTCTTCCGCAGCCATATAGTCCATAATACCCTGGTAGACGGCCGCTACGATTTTTTGCTGGTATTCATCAGTCAAAAGCAGATCTGCCTCAGCGGGATTGCTTAAAAACCCACATTCTACGATAACGGTAGGTGTGGGTGTTTTTTTGAGCAGATAGTAGCTGTCGTTGGCTTTGGCGAGGCGGTGATTTTCGGGGTCAACATTGGCGATCAGGCTGTTTTGCAGTGTGTCGGCCAGCGTTTTGCCCGCTTCTGACTGACTGTAATAAAAAACCTGCGCGCCCTTGATATCGGGCGTCGTATAGCTGTTCTGGTGGATGCTGACGGTGAAGACAGGGTTGACCTCAGTGATCAGTTTACAGCGGTTTTGCATATCGGACACTTTCTGATTTTTGACGCCGGCGTCGGCAAGGCAGCTATCGCTCTCTCTGGTGAGCACGACGGATACCTGGTCCTGTGCGTCAAAGAGCTCTTTTAATTGCAGGGCAATGGAGAGGTTGATATCTTTTTCCAGGGCGTCGTTGACACCGATCTTGCCGGGGTCATCGCCGCCGTGCCCTGCATCAATAACGATGCAGGGCTTTTCTGCGGTGACATTTCTGCTGCTGACAAAGGCAGCCCCCTTTCTTGCGAGGAAAAACGAGGCGGTGATGATCACCAGCGCCATGACGAGTTCAATTTTTTTCTTTGCGTTTTTTACTCTGAGATTCTTCATAATCATCCTCTGAAAAATATGCGGGCCGCATTATTTTTCAATCTGGGCTTTCTAATTTGTCTGTATAAAATATTCAAAGGGAGGACATTTTATGAAACAGAAATGTTTGCGAATTTCCAATATCCAAAAAACGCTGAAGCCGTGCGGCCTCAGCGTTTTTCGGTCAGGGGATTTTTTTAGTCCCTTTTTCGTATATTGCATGTCTGCTTATTTGAGGGATCGTCACCAGCGCTGTGCTGTTGATCTTTACTTTGGTAAGTTTGGTACAGTTCAAAAATGCAGTATCTTTGATCGTTGTCACATGCTTGCCGATCGTGATGTTCGTCACCTTATTATTGCTCTTCATCGCATTTTTGCCGATGGTCGTGACTTTGTAGACGACGCCGTTTTTGTCTTTTACGGTATCGGGAATCTTGATGGTCTTTCCCGTATTCTTTGTACCGGTAAATTCAACGGTCGGAGCTCTTCCACTCTTGGTTACTTTATAGTTATGTTTGGATGCGGTAAATTTAGCGCCTACTTTCTGTGCTGCCGATGCCTGTGAGCTGCCGGTCTGTGAATTGCCGGTCTGTGAGCTGTTTGGCGTTTCAGAACCTTTGGTTTCAGAGTTGGTTGGCTGAGAACTGCCAGTCTGTGAGTTGTTGGTCTGTGAGTTGTCAGTCTGGCTGTTACCCGTCTGTGAGCTGCCTGTCTGGGAACTGCCAGTCTGTGAGCTTCCGGTCTGGCTGTCACCTGTCTGGGAACTGCCGGTCTGTGAGCTTCCGGTCTGGCTGTCACCTGTCTGGGAACTGCCGGTCTGGCTGTCACCGGTCTGAGAACTGCCGGTCTGCGAGCTGCCCGTCTGGCTGTCGCCTGTAATCTCGGAATCACCAGTTTCGGAATCGCCGGTCTGGCTGTCGCCTGTAATTCCGGCCGTTTTTGTCTTTAAAGAAACGGTGTCGGTTGCAAACAGTGCTTTACCCTCTGCGTCCTTGCCGACTACACGGTAATCGTATGCGGTGTCTGCGGCAAGGTTTGTGTCAGTGAATGTGTAGGTATAGGTTCTGGAAATCTTGGTAATATCAAGATTGTCTACAAAAACACCGCCATACTGTTTACCGGCTACAAAATAAACACTATTTAATTTGTTGATATTTTCATTTTTAAAATTTAAATTACTGTTTTCATATACAACAGAACCATCTGAAATTCTTACAAGTTTCGCATCTACAGTCTGGCTTGCAAAATCAATCGCAGCCGTTAAACGGAGCCAGCCGGTTGTATCTCTGTTGATACCACCTTTGCCAGAGGATTCTTTATTTGATTTCCCGCTGCTGACATTAGCCTGTTTCGTGATATCATTCCCGTTTATGGTGATAGAACTCCAGTAACCATTATCGTTTTGTGCATCTGCACAAATCACTAAAATCTGGCTGTTATAGCCTGGTCCTTCAGATTCGTTAGAATCCAGCCAAGAGGATTTATTATTGGCACCTAATAATGCGAAATTAGAACTTTTGCCCTTTGTACACCCATCCATTTTTAAGTCAATAGATACAACAGCATTATCATTAATATCTAAATCACCTAACTGCGTACCAGTATCACCACCTCTAGAACCCACACCGTAAATATAAGCAGAGGAGTTTTTGTTCTGTTCGCAAGTATCTGCTTCTAAAAATTCATTTGCCGAATGCTCCTTATTAATCAGATTAAATATGGATGTTTTGTCTTCAAAATCTTCTGATACGACAGCTTCACTTGCAGTAATTTCATGTACTGTAATTTTTTCACCTGCTTCGCCGGCCGTCACCGTCTCCACATCGACCCAAGCATTGTCAACTTTCTTCTGTACTGTATACTGTGCAGCGTCCTCTGTCGCAAAATCAAATGATACGGTTTTGTCTGTGGCCTCACCTTTTGTGATAGTAGCCTCACCTTTTGTTATCTCCGTCACAGCATCGGTCGGTGCACTCGGTGCGCCATCTTCCGCTTTTACGGCTGTTGCTGGCAGTACACTGGTAATTGTCATCGCCGCCGCGAGAAACAGTGCCAGCGCCTTATTCTTTTTTCTCATTTCTTCTCTCTCTTCCTTTCCTGATAGATGCGGAATCCATGTCATCTAACGTTTTCTCTGTGAACGGGACAAATAGCTTATTGTTGCTGCCCAAGATTATAGTACGAACAGATGCATGTATTCCTGAGTTTACAAGTAGCAAAACCAGCCTGTAAACTTGCAAAGAACTACTTCATTATTTGCAATTCTCAATACAGTCATAGGGATTATGTTTCCGCCGCGCAGCCGGGCGATGCGAGCACCCAGTTAGGGTATGTGTGCACTGGGGGATGATGCGAGCATCACCTCAGTTCTTTACCTATTAAGATAAAATTTAGTTATTGTTAGATAGACAGTGTCCTTACGCCAACGATAATTAATATTTTACTGTCAATTGGTGCTTAATTGGTGTTTATAAAATATTTTTGGCATAATTTATACAAAATCCAAAATACATTTTTATGTATATTGCATAAAATCAGAGAAAAAATTTTGACAATAATGTATTCCATAAAGCGCGATAGCATAAGGACAGGCTGTCAGATACAAAAAATTCATATTATTCAACACCTATGTCTGCATCGGTGCAAAGGAAATTGTAAAGCATTTTATTTTTAAATGTTAAATGTTTCCATTCCATATATTTTCTGGAATATTTGGTGTGTTGCTGGGACAAAGAATGCAAATTCCTTGAAATATCAGCAAATTCAAGTTTTTAGCTAGCACAATATTTTCTTCTTATAGCAAAAAAGTTCTATAAAAGATTTACAATGCGATTAATTGAGAGTATAATATAGGCGTACTATATTACATATTTGAGGGAAAAGCATAGGGAGCATTTATGTTTTTACAACATAGACGCTTACGGAGGGAGGCGGTAGTCGTAATATGGCAATACACCGAAATCGTGTGTTGTTCGTATATAGGGCTGTATTAATTATGGAAAATTAAGCTTCATCATAGGGATATATTTGCGTCTGAGAATTATCAGGTAAAGAACTGAGGTGATGCTCGCATCATCCCCCAGTGCACACATACCCCAGCAGGGTGCTCGCATCGCCCGGCTGCGCGGCAAAAACATAATCCCTGTGACTGTAATGAGAATTGCAAGTAATGAAGTAGTTGTTTACAAGCTTACAGGCTGGTTTGATTGTCTGTGAACTTGCAAATATCAGGAAAGGAAGAGAGAGAAGAAATGAAAAAAAAGAATAAGGCACTGGCACTGTTTCTCGCGGCGGCGATGACAATTACCAGTGTTTTCCCGGCAACAGCCGTAAAGGCTGAAGATGGCGCACCAAGTGAGCCGGCAGATGTTGTGACGGAAATCACAAAAGGGGAAGCTACAGTGACAGTGGGTGAGGCCACTGAAAATACCGTATCCTTTGAGTTTGAGACAGCAGATGACGCTGCACAGTATACGGTACAGAAAAAAGTTGACAGCGCATGGGTTGATGTGGAGACGGTGACGGCCGGCGAAGCGGGCGACAAGATCGCAGTGACCAGCCATGAGGCAGTTAAAAATATTTATTTCAATGACTTTGAAGAAAACAAAGATAATTTTGAAGAAAAAAATACTAGCTTAGTGTTTTCTCTGATGAAGGACACTGCATCCGTAAATGCGAAAACAGGAAAAGTATTGGGCTGCACCAACGCAGATGGTGAAAGTGACGCGTTTAGCCAGTATAAAACAGCCATCTCAGATAAGGTCGTAGTTTCTATGGATTTTAAATTTGATGCCTGCAACAGTACAAATAAGAATGCCAGAATAAGTTTCCTGGGCAACGAGAACATGTCTGCCAACTGGATCGATGAAACCAAAGATACTGTCATTTTTGATCTTTGTTTTAACGGTGGCAATCATAAATTTAACAATGTTACGGTCAATCAAACACAGGAAGCTTTGGATAAGTTCAAAGGTCAGGATGGAGAAAACGTGATTACAGGAGCAGAATCTACAGGCTGGTTAAATTTGTCGGCAATTGTTGATTTTGCTACGAAAAGCTTGAATGTCAAAGTTGTTCGTAATTCTGATCAGAGTGTTGTGTATGAAAAGAGTGATCTGTCATTCTTTAAAGAAACAGACACTATGGGAAATATTGTCTTTGGTACGAACAAAGGCGGTGGTGTTTATATTGATAATTTCTCGATTGATGAAGCTGAACCCACAACTGTTTACACCTACACATTTACCGACACGGACCTTGTCGCGGACACCGCATACGATTACCGCGTAGTTGGCAAGGATGCAGAGGGTACAGCATTGTTTGCGACCGACACTGTTTCTTTAAAGACTAAAGCGTCTGGCAGCACAGGCGACAGCCAGACAGGCGATTCCGAGACAGGCGATTCCGAAATTACAGGCGACAGCCAGACGGGCAGCTCGCAGACCGGCAGTTCGCAGACCGGCGACAGCCAGACCGGCAGTTCTCAGACCGGTGACAGCCAGACGGGCAGCTCGCAGACCGGCAGTTCACAGACCGGTGACAGCCAGACGGGCAGCTCGCAGACCGGCAGTTCACAGACGGGTGATTCGCAGACCGGCAGTTCACAGACGGGTGATTCACAGACCGGCAGTTCGCAGACCGGCGACAGCCAGACGAATAGCTCACAGACGGACAATTCACAGACCAACAGCTCACAGACAAATGACAGCCAGACGGGTAATTCACAGACCGGCAGTTCACAGACGGGTGATTCACAGACCGGCAGCTCCCAAACCGGAGACTCGCAGACGGGCAGCTCCCAGGCACCGGCAGCACAGAAAGTCGGCGCTAAATTTACCGTATCC
Organism: uncultured Roseburia sp.; assembly: GCA_947567625.1. Classification (GTDB taxonomy): domain Bacteria; phylum Bacillota; class Clostridia; order Lachnospirales; family Lachnospiraceae; genus Roseburia. The sequence goes on from CANONN010000023.1 coordinate 33,807, forward strand.
AAGCATAACTATAAAGTAACCAAGAGCGGAAAAGCGCCGACCGTTGAATTTACCGGTACAAAGAATGCGGGAAAGACCATCAAGATACCGGATACCGTGAAAGATAAAAACGGCGTCGTCTATAAGGTAACGACCATCGGCAAAAATGCGATGAAAGGCAATAAGAAAGTGACGAGCTTTACGATCGGCAAGCATGTGACCAACATCAAGGACAATGCATTTTTGAACTGTACCAAGCTTACCAAAGTAAAGATCAACAGCACAGCGCTGATAACGATCGGTAAAACGGTATTCAGCGGTGACAAGAATCTTGGGTCGATCGAAATCAAGAGTGCGAAATTAAAGACAGTCGGCAAGAACGCGCTGAAAAACACCAAGAAGAACATCAAGATCAAGGTTCCGAAGAAACAGGTGAAAAAGTATAAAGACCTGTTCAAGAATAAGGGACAGAAGAACTACAAAGTAAGCAAGTAAAACCATTACAGCCTCCCTCAAATTTCACTTGACAAAATTTGACAGGCAAACAAATTGAACCCTCAAATAGGTAAGGGACTGGGGAAAACATTTTTCCAGTCATAGAAAGAGGATGCCGCCCCAACAAGCGGCATCTTCTCATATAGGTTGGTAAATCAGGCAGAAGCAGAACGGACGGCTGTACAATTTCATATACAATTCACATGGTTTGAGGGAACTTCCAAGATTATGCCGGCTCTCAGATTATATGAATTGTATATGGAGGTTCAGGCAGCAGTTTCTGCGGCTGTTTGAAAATATAAAAACCATAGAAATGGAGGAATTCATATGAAAAAACACAAAAAATGGCTGGCGCTGTTTACAGCGGCGGCGATGGTTGCTGCCTCCCTGCCGGGACCCAATCTCACGGTAAACGCGGCAACGGAAACGGGCAGCGTGACTGTCGAGGATGGGAGACGGGCGGAAACAACGGTTTATTATAGCCAGGATTTTCAAAATGCTGAGACATCCGTCGCGGTTTCACCCAATTATCCGGCGGGAATAGCGATCAAAGCAGACGGTGATAATAAGTATTTTTCATTCACATGTGGACGTCAAAATAATCGTAATGCATATATCGAATTCCAAAACTGGACAAATACACTGGATGATACGGTAAATGAATACGTTATCGAGTTTGACGCAGCAATTACACACAGTACTGCAAACGCATCAAATATCTCAATTGCGAGTGCGAAACCTAAAGCCAATGAAGCGGTTGGGAGTAACTATATTTTCAATATGGTTCAGGAAAATGGTACGTCTTCCAAGTGGCAACTAAATGGTGAGCTCAATACGGATAATTATGTAACACTTACACAGAAAGAGTGGTATCATTATTTAATTTATGTAAAAAAAGATGTGCAAATGATTTCCACGACAATTGCACCTAAGAATTCTACAACCCCTGTGCTGGATAAGCGCATATCACCTTTTGACGGCAATGCGGTGTGGGGCATCAACCTTCTTAGTGGGAGATATGACAGTGAACTGTGTATTGATGATATTACGGTTCGTGCCGTGGCAGAGAATGATGTGTTCGGAGACGTACCGCAGGAATCATATGCCAGAGCAATCTTTACCTCTCAGCTGGGGACCACAATTGAACATCCGGCAGAGGGTGTTCCCGCTCATTATCCGATTACCGTGAAAGCGGAAGGCAGCCTGGGCGGAGATATGACAGATCAGGCAGATATTGAATGGTCAATTGTAGGCCTTGAAACTGCTGACGGCTATGTCTCCTTTACCAAGGAGGAGGGTACCGGGCTTGGCACCGAGGGAGAGGCGCCGGATGGCGGCGCTACCGCCTACTTCAACGTCAGGAACGGCACGCCCAACGTCATTGGCTATGTGCAGGCGAAGGTGACGGTTGGGGACAAAACGGAGACCATCCGCACCCCCTATGCGGTGATCGGCTCACAGAACGCCGCTGCCAACCAGCTGGCGCCTGCGCTGGGATACCCGAAGGACATGAACTTCTATGGCGATTCTTTGGTTGGATATCAGGCTACCGCTGATGGCGCGGATGCCAGAGACTTGATTTTGAACAACTGGACCAGCTATGGTTCCAATAAGGTCAGAGAGATCATCCTTGAAAAAGATGCCGACAACATCAAATCCTTGAAATTTAGTTCCAGCGGCGGTACGTCCGGTATGTTTATCTATCCGTGGGCCAGCCAGGCCAGCCAGTATGTCATTGACTTTACCGCGAAGTTTACATCCGGCCTGTCATTTGGCGTCTATGATAAGACACCGAATATCGCCTCCTGCGATCCGCAGTGGACGGCTTCCTATGCTTCCGGTGTGCTCTCGGCCGGTACGGAGAGCATAAGCGGCCTCAAAGACAATGAGTGGTACCGCTATGTGATCTCGGCAGACCCCAGTGTGTCCAGCTATTCGGTAATGGTGTTTGACAGTACTGGTGCCAAAGTCGGCGAGACGGCGGAAGTTGCGATTACCAGCGCGGCCACTCCGAAGTATTTTGTTTTTTATGTGGGAACCGGTACGATGTACCTCCAGAAATTTGAAGCATACCGCCCGGTTGTTGCAACCATGACGGTCGCTTCTGACAAAGATGCGGTCAAAGTGCCGGAAACCGGCGGGCAGGTATCCTCTGTTGATGTATCGGCCGCGCTTGCCACAGCGGACGGCTTAAAAGTAACGGGCGCAGTAGAATGGTCCCTGGAGGAGGACTGCGAGATCGCAGAGATTGTATCCACGGGGCCGCAGACAGCGAAATTAAATGTTTCGGCAGGCGATTATGCCGGAACAATCACGGTTGTCGCGACAATGGGTGATAAGCGGGCGACAAAAGAGATCGTTCTCACCACATCAAGCGATGTCGTGGCTTTCGCGAAATCCACTGCTTCCATTACCATCCCGTTTGATGGGGAGGAAAATATCGAGGCGCAGTTTACGGCAGAGACGAGAAACAGCGACGGTGAAGTGATTGACGGCGGCGCGATTACCTACAGCCTCCTTGCCAAGGACGGCGTCACACCGACGAAAGTAAAAGGGATTACACTGGGCGAGGCTGACGGCAAGCTGGAGGTATCTTCCGGCGCCGCACCCGGAATCGTTTATGTAAAGGCAAGCAATGCCAACAATCTCTCCTCCAAAGTAAAGGTCAACATCCACGGCTTAACGTTCGCGTTTGGCTCCGGCGAGCCGGAGGAGGGCTATACGTCAGTGGACGCGGTACAGTATACAGAAAAACTGGGCTATGGCTTCCTGACCACCACCGGGCTTACCGTTGGGGAAGACCATGTCACCGGCAGCGCGGATTTCCGTTTCAAGGCAAATGTGCCAAACGGCAACTATGTCGTAAATGTAGACAGCACCTCCGCTACTGTTTATTCTGAGGCTGTGGATGCCGTGGCTACCGCCCAGGGTATTGCAAAAACAGGCTCAAGCTTTAAAGCTGCTGTCTGCGACGGGGTATTGGATTTGACATTTTTGGCCGGCTCTGCGGTAAAGACGCTGTCCATTTCACAGGATACGATAAAGAGCGCACAGGAGAAACCGGCTGTCTATGCGATTGGTGATTCCACCACCAACAATACGGCCAACGGAGCGGCTTCCTGGGGCAACTGCGTGGCAGACCAGAGTGTGGCAGTGCCGGACTGCTTCAGCGGTTTTTCCAATAATGGCATGGCGGGACGCGATTCCGTAAACTTCTATAACCAGGGGCGTTTGGAAACGGTGCTTCTGGCTGTCTGCCCGGGCGATTATGTCACGGTCAACATGGGCATTAATTCGGCCAATGACGGGACGGCAAACGCGTATGAGACGATGATGCGCTATTATGTGGACGGAATTATGCAAAGGGGCGCTGTCCCGGTGATCTTAACCCACACGCCGGACGGCCCGGTAGGCGACCGCCTTTCCCAGAATTACAACGCGGCGACCAATCAGTTTACCAACAGCCGCGCGGGCGACGGCAGGGTGAAGTTCCTAAAGCAGCTTGCCAAAGAGAAAGGTCTGCACTTAATTGACGTGGGCCAGGATATGCAGGATTGGATGAATACGCTTACCATAGACGATGTGACCGCGTATAATGCGGCCAACAACACGGCATTTAAAACCGTGCTTGAAATGGTGCAGAGCTGGTATGTGGACCACAACCACTATTATCCGTACCTTGGCATCCAGATCGGGAACCATGTCTTAGAAGAACTGAGAGTGCTGCATACCTTCAAGGCGGATATTGAGGAGCTCGACACATATAAGGCCGGGCAGCTGGAAGCGATCGATAACACAATCGCAACGGCAGACGATTCAAATGCAGTAAAGGAAATCATCACAGCGGCAAAGGCAAAAATTGAGGCGCTCACATTTGACACCAGCAATGCCGACAAGGACCTGGCGGCTTATAAGGCAGAGGTGGACGCGATAGTGGCGAAGCTTGTGGAAGATATCGCGGCGCAGAAACAAGCGGAAGCTGAAAACGCAGAAAACATCACGGCATTTGAGCAGTATGTTGCAGAGCAGCTGACGGTGATGGAAAACATGGGGCAGGACGGCGACTCCAATGCGGTGAAGAAGCTGATTGCAGACGCGAAAGCGGAGCTGGGAAAAATGAGCTATGACGTGGCCAAAACGCTCGAGGAGAATAAAGCCGCAGTGACAGCCCGCGTAAACAAGCTTGCGGATGACATTGCCGCACAGAAAGAAGCGGAAAGCGGAAATACGGAGACAACCAACTCGGAGACAACCAACTCGGAGACAACCAGTACGGAGACGACCAACTCGGAGGCAACCGGTACGGAGACAACCAACTCGGAGACAACCGGTACGGAAACGACCAACTCGGAGGCAACCAGTACGGAGACGACCAACTCGGAGACAACCGGTACGGAGACGACCAACTCGGAGACAACCAGTACGGAAACGACCAACTCGGAGACAACCAATTCGGAGGCAGCCAGCTCCGAGACGGGCAACTCTCAGACGGGCAGCTCCGAGACAAAAGGCTCGGAGACAACAAGCTCTGAGACGCCAGGCAGCTCCGAGACCGGGAATTCTCAGACGGGCAGCTCGCAGGCACCGGCAGCCCAGAAAGTCGGCGCTAAATTTACCGTATCCAAGCATAACTATAAAGTAACCAAGAGCGGAAAAGCGCCGACCGTTGAATTTACCGGTACAAAGAATGCGGGAAAGACCATCAAGATACCGGATACCGTGAAAGATAAAAACGGCGTCGTCTATAAGGTAACGACCATCGGCAAAAATGCGATGAAAGGCAATAAGAAAGTGACGAGCTTTACGATCGGCAAGCATGTGACCAACATCAAGGACAATGCATTTTTGAACTGTACCAAGCTTACCAAAGTAAAGATCAACAGCACAGCGCTGATAACGATCGGTAAAACGGTATTCAGCGGTGACAAGAATCTTGGGTCGATCGAAATCAAGAGTGCGAAATTAAAGACAGTCGGCAAGAACGCGCTGAAAAACACCAAGAAGAACATCAAGATCAAGGTTCCGAAGAAACAGGTGAAAAAGTACAAAGACCTGTTTAAGAATAAGGGACAGAAGTATTACAAAGTAAGCAAGTAAAACATCAATGTTATTATTTTGATATTAATACCATAATATTTTGGAGATCAGAGGACCGCAACTTTGAGGAGTTGCGGTCTTTTGGTAAAAAGATTGGGACAGTGCGTCATGCGTACTGTCCATTTTTATATTTGTGCAGTTTTTTTGAAAAATTTTCCACATTGGTGTTGATCTGGTGTTCATTTTCTTTTATTATCATACATTGCACCGGATGTGCATTTTTTGCATATACAAAAGCAGATTTTGAGTATCTGGCGGTGGTAAAAGAAAGAAACAATCATGTGAAAGGAGCTGTGATTATGGCAAAAGAAGAGACAAGAAACGTGGACACCGGCATTATACAGATGGGAAAATCATACCGTTTTACTGTGTATATGGGCTATGATGTCGACCATCGGCAGATTCGCAAAACGATGACGTTTACGCCGCCGCCGGGGTTGACAACACGGCAGGCCGATAAACTGGCAAAGGAACAATATATCATTTTTTCTAATAATTGCAAGGGGCTGTACAATTTGAGTGAAAATATGCGTTTTTATGAGCTGGTTGAAGACTATTTTTGTGTATATGCTCCCGTAAACCTCAAACCAATTACCATTTACAATTATAGAAAGCAAATTGCATATCATTTCATGGATTATTTTGGAAACAGAAAGCTCAAAGGTATTACTACCGCTGCCATCAGCCATTTCTTCGCCGTCCACAGGTCAGTTATCAGGGGCGAGGAAAAGCCGTTGTCGCCCGGCAATGCCAAGCGGCTCTATGGAATTCTGCAAAGTCTGTTCAAATTTGCCGTCACGCAGGGATATATCAGGCAGACGCCCTGCATCAACGTGATACTGCCCAAAAAGAATCCGTTGGAGGAACAAAAGAAAATGTTTATGACATTGGAAGAGCTGCCGCGTTTTTTGCAGATGTTTGAGCAGTATTCTTCATTCAATACCATAATATTGGTGCTTTTATATACCGGTATGCGGGCAGGCGAATGTTTGGGGCTTCAGTGGGACGATATTGACTTTGAACAGAAAAAGCTTCATATACGACATACATTGACGGATGTGGGAGGCAGGCATTTTCTCACATCGCCCAAATCGGCGACCAGTATCAGAGATCTTTATATGAATGAAAGGCTCATTTCTCTGCTGAAACGGCATCGGGAAGAGCAGTGGAAACTACAGCGCGAAGTAGGAGAGCCATTTATACACCCGGAAATGGTGTTCACCTCTTCCACCGGAAATTATAAAGACCGCAGTATATTAAACACATCGTTAAAGCGTTTCCTTAAGGGAGCCGAGTTTGAATATTTGACGCTGCATAAACTCAGGCATACCAATGCGACGCTGTTGCTGAACGGCGGCATCGATCTTAAATTGATATCGGAGCATCTGGGACATGCGGGAATCCGGGTTACGGCGGAAACATACACGGCAGTGCTGGACAGCTCCCGCATCAGGACAGCCGATGTGATGGAACAGATTATCCAAAATTGTAATTTTTTGTAAATATAAAAAAATAGTAAAAAAGTAACGATTTATTGAAATGGTGGTAGTAAAAATCAGAAAATTATGATATACTCATGACGAGGTATCTTTAGCGATAATGAGAACCATATGGACTAGAAAACAGGAAGAGAGAGGGGGGAGTGCCAAAACAGATGGAAAAACTACCGCCGAGATGGCAGTAAGCAATACGGTGAGATAAACTTGTGCCTGTTGGTGCGGGCAAATGTTTCACAGGAATTGACTTGTAGACTTTAGAAAGGAAAAGGAGAAGGGATGAAAAAAGCAAAGAAATGGCTGTCGCTCTTGACGGCGGCAGCGCTAGTGGTATCTTCATTTACTGTGATGCCGACGACGGTAAAAGCGGCTGCAGATGAAAATGGAGTTTACTTTAGCGAGAATTTTGATGAAGCCAATGTTGAAATTATTAAGGCTGTACAAGGTCCGTCCCATGGACAGTTAGAAAGTGTAACAAAGGGGTCATTTACATATTCCGCCAAGGGTAAAAATCAAACCGGTAATGACATGGATATCAGTGTGGCCGCAGTATCCGGGAACGTTTTATCCATAACAGGAACTAGAGGTGAGACGAGTTCACAGAGAGGAATTGCCATTGCGTTTGACAACAGGCCTGCGAGTATGTCTGATATCAGCGAAGGCAATATCCTTGAGCTGAGTATGGATGTCAAAACGAACAATAAGTTTTATCTGTATAATGGTGCCGAGAGACCTAACAGTGATACCTCTGGTATCGGTATTGATTCCACAGTTGTGGAAGCGATGAAAGATAACTATGTACATTTTCGGGCGATTATCGATCCCACGTCCCAAAAGCAGTATGTTATGGTGTCCGAGATGGACAGTGGAAAGCTGCTCTACATGAATGTGGCGGATAAGACGGATTCAGAAGTATTCGGAGGTTTTACGTTTTTTAACGGAGCAACCAATGCATACTTGGACAACATCGAATTAAAGCAGTGTAAAAGGGCGGTTGGTGTAATTACTGTCAATGTCAATGAAAATGAAAGCGGGCTGGGCGACGTGACGGTGACGGCGACAGGCGATGGCGCGTCTGCCACTGTTACTACAGATGCAAGCGGCCAGGCAGTGTTTGTGCTTCCCGATGGTTCGTATACCGTTGAAGCCTCACGGACTGGGTACGAGCATACGCCAGGCGAAAAGGATAACGACAGCAAACAGATTACAGTAGCAGGAGCCGATCAGACACTCGATATGTCACTGCAGTTGATGACATATACGAAAGAGCCGGGAACAGTAAATTTGAGCGGTGGTCAGGCTTTTATTGCCGCGGCAAGAAAAGGTTCGGAGCCGTCTACAGCGACAGCATTTACTGCTTCCGTACTTGACCAGTACAATAACCCAATGGAAGACCTACCGATTACATGGGCGGTTTACCCTGCAGGAACCACAACTGCGGATGAAAATGTTACCATCTCTGACGGTGTTGTTTCTGTGGCAAATGGTTTTCAAGCGGAAGATAAGGTGGCTGCCTTTGATGTGATCGCAGAGGCAGAGGCAAACGGTAAGAAGGCGCAGGGCAAGTCGACGATTCTTGTGGGAAACAGTGATATTATCTACTATGAAAACATCAACTGGACTGTGGCCAATGGTGTCCGTAACAGTGTAAAAGACCTTGCAGTGCCTGTGACACTGCATGATATGTCAAGCGTAACGATTGACGTTCAGTTCCCTTCAGGAACAGAGGGGCAGGCTACACTGGTTTTGGTATCAGACAAAGGCAATTTGGCAGGTATCCAATTACAGTCAGATAATACGATAAAAGCTTGGACAGGATGGACAGGAAATATCGCTTTCAATCAGAGCGGTGATAAAGATGCTTTTTCAAATGGAGACGTTATTGTAGAAGGTTATGATAAAACGAAATCCGTACCAGTGACCTTTGTAATTGATAAGATAAATAAAAATATTACGGTTTCTGCCGGGGATAAGAGCGTGGCTCTTCCCATGGTGGTAGGTGTGGATGCCTTGAACGGTTTTGCACATGGACAGTATAGGAATACTGGTGGAGTAAAAATTAGTAGTATTACAGTGGAAGAACCAGATCCGAATTCTCTGGACATTTTAGGTGATGCTGATTTTGCAAAGGTTTCCGGTCAGACAATCACGAGGGATTATAAATTGAGCCAGGCTGTTATTATTCCCGACGAGACATTTGCGTGGGATATTAGTAAAAAAGAAGGCACGTTGAATACGGAAACTATTACAATCGGCGAGGGAACGCTGCGCGTTACAGATCAGGCGGAGCCGGGTGAGTATACTATTACAGCCGCAGGCTCTTCCAATGAGGCAAAAAAAGCAGAGTTTAAAGTTACCATCGGAGACTTCCAGGAGTTTAAGCCGGAGAATATTGTGGTTTCCGGGGCACGGAATTACAGTGTCGGCGGTGATGGCGCTTACAGGATTACCAAGTTGACCGACGGTTACGGAGATGATGTGGCAGAATATCTGGCACAGACAGCGACATGGGAATCTGCCGATCCGACCGTAATTGAGCTGACGGAATCACTGACGCCGGGCGAGGCAATTGCAAAGGCAAAAAAAACTGGCAAGACGACTGTAAAAGGAACGATCGTAAACGGTACTAAGACATCGACTGTTGAGGTTCCGGTCAATGTTGCAGCATATTTTATAACAAAGGACGCGACAGGCGATAGTACGATCATTGAGGCAGATACGCTGGCTGCTGGCGGCCAGATTGTAGGATATCAGATTACCACCGCTAAGGATGGAAAGCTGGTAAAGCAGGAAGTTGTCAAAGAAGCGCCGACCAGTGTGGATACGACGGGCGCTGATAAAGTGGAGGTTGCGCCGGTATTTAAACATGCGATTGGAGTAGCCGGAGATTTGAAAAAGGGCGGCGGATATGATTTTGAGGTTCCGGCGGATACTTACAACTTTACCATTACCAATAAAGGTACAGATCGATGCGACGTATATGTAAACAATCAGATGCTGGTCAACAACATGCTTCAGTATGGCTCTACGCCGGATACGGTGGTAGTCAATGATATTGTAGTCAAAGAGGGTGTTGCCAGAATCGCGACGGACGACTATTCCAGCGGTAAGGATGAGAAGGTTGCAAATCTCACCGTTTCCATTGTAAAGTCACCGTCTATCGTTGATCGGGTGAGAAAAGTATATGTTCTGGGCGATTCACTTGTTGCCATGTATTACAATGGCGGCAGCTCTACAAACAATGTTCAGACTGGCTGGGGACAGGTGCTTCAGAATTACATGACGAATGATGTGGAAGTGGTAGACCTTGCAAACAGCGGCATTACGGCCTTTGGACTTCTCAATTCCGCATTTTCTCAGGTGACGGCCAGTGCGCAGCCAGGAGATCTGATGATTCTCGAGAGCGGATATAATGATGCTAACCGAGATAAAGAGCAGATGGTAGATGCGGTTAAGACGATGATTTCCGGGGCGAGAGCAGTTGGCGCGGATGTGGTTATCGTGACACCGAATGCATCTTGCCATGACTACAAAGCAGATGTGGCGCGCGCTCAGGAGATGAGAGATATCGCAGCTGAGACCGGAACCGATCTTGTTGATTTGGCGAAGCTCAGTTACGATTTCCTGATAGGAGTATACGGCGCGGAGTATACGGCACAGGAAAATGTCTGGAGTGTGTACAATGTAGCAGACAGACTGCACTCCACCTACAACGGTGCTCATAAGTTTGCTTCTCTTGTTGCCAAATCGCTCGCAGATATGGATAAGTATAGCAGCATTATTGACAAAAAGTTTGGTTATGCATTTACCGACGCCAAAGGGGATACCATTATTTGTTCGGTCAGCGAAGTTTCTGAAGAAGAGAAAGAGATGATCGTGTACAAGACGGAGCAGAGTAAGGCCGTGCAGGCGATGGCGATGCCGGGTGATTCCGCAGCGGTGACAAAGCTGATCACTGATGCACTTGAGGCCATCAGTGCGGCCACAACAAAAGAGGCAATTGACAAAATTGTAGCAGACTTGCCGGCAGCAATTGAGGCACAGAAAAAATTGGAAGCTGAGAGCAGCGAAGCACCAGGGAGCGAGAAACCGGGTAACTCCCAGACAGGAGATTCCCAGGCGGGAGATTCCCAGACCGGTAGCTCCCAAACAGGAGATTCTCAGACAGGAGACTCCCAGACAGGAGATTCTCAGACAGGGGACTCCCAGACGGGAAGCTCCCAGACGGGAGATTCTCAAACCGGAAGTTCTCAGACGGGCAATTCCCAGACTGGAAACTCCCAGGCGGGAGATTCTCAGACGGGCAATTCCCAGACCGGAAGTTCTCAGACAGGAGATTCTCAGACGGGAAGTTCCCAGACGGGCAATTCCCAGACTGGAAACTCTCAGGCACCAACACCGGGGTCCGAGACGCCAGGCAACTCCCAGACTGGAAGTTCTCAGGCACCGTCGGCACAGAAAGTAGGCGCCAAATTTACGACATCTAAGAACAGCTATAAAGTAACCAAGAGCGGAAAAGCGCCGACGGTTGAGTTTACCGGAACCAAGAATACGGGCAAGACGATCAAGATTCCAGATACAGTCAAGGATGTGAATGGTGTAGTCTACAAGGTTACAACCATCGGCAAGAACGCAATGAAAAACAACAAGAAAGTGACTGCTATCACGGTAGGCAAGAATGTAACAAACATCAAGGACAACGCATTTGCAAATTGTCAGAAGCTCACCAAGGTGACGATTAACAGTACGGCTTTGACGACGATTGGCAAGACCGTATTTAACGGTGACAAGAAGCTTAACACGATCACAATTAAGAGTACAAAATTAAAGACCGTGGGCAAGAACGCTCTCAAAGGTACAAAAAAGAATATCACGATCAAGGTGCCGAAAAAGAAAGTGACCGATTACAAGAACAAGTTCAAGAATAAAGGCCAGAAATACTATAAGGTGAAGAAGTAATTCAAATCGGTAACAGCCTTACTGTTTAGACAAAAAGAGTTGTATTCCTAAAGAAAGGGGGTGTCGCTCCATCATCAAATTGGATGGAGCGACACCCTCTTTCATATTACATATCATTTTTGTTTGTGAGCGTGTGATAAAATAATATTCCTGCTATCTGCACGCTGCACTTTATGTGATATTTCGCATTTTCAAAAAGTGCTAAGGCGCAAGCTTAAATACGTCATCCGCGGGATAACCGCCCTTACATTTTTGCATGGCGCGCTGGATGCTGTCTGCGGCATTGCCCCAATCCTTATCCTTATTGCGGTAATCGTTTTTTTGCACAAACCATTCCACGTCCTTTTGCACGCGTTCCATATTTTCCTGCATCAGAGCGAACACTTTTGGATAGAACGCTTGTTTTTGCTGGTCAGACAGTTTTTCTTCGGCTGTTTCCATCAGGTCGCCAAAATGTGGCAGACAAAAGCCGTGGCTTTTTTCAAAAAGTTCCCGAAATTCTTCATTCTTGCGGTACAGATCAAAAAAAGTATCCAGATAGCGGCGGTAGATAGAAGAAAAATGGCTGCACACATAACAGGAGGTTTCTTTCTGCGCGACCCACTTGCCCAGCGGCGTCTTTGCCTCTCTGCTTCCGGCGGAAGTGTGCTTCATCCGTTTGAGAAGGTTTGACTTGTTCGGCGCAAAATTCTTGATTTCCTCTGCAAGCTCCTGATTCAGCTTTCTGATGTGTGTGCTTAAAATCAGGGCGCTTCCCAGGCGATTTCCGTAATCATACATCATTTTAAAATGATGGCGGCAGAAGCCCGCAGCGTCGGTTTTCTCCCGAATGTCATCCTCCATATAGGCCGAGCCTAAGATAAAGGAAATGGCGTGCTGTTCTGCATTGCGCTCCAAAAAACAAAAAGGGCACTCGTCGTTGGCGCCAAATGCGTCGATTAAGGGGATGGTGGCAATATTCTCTTTCATAGGCGGTCCTCACTTATAATTTGTAGTATATCGTTGCAATCCATAATCAATGATAATTCATTATATCACATTTTTGTGCGCCCCACGTCTTTTTTGTAACAGTGAAGCCGGCTCATTTAAAGTTTGTCTTCGACAAAGAGCCGGATTCCCTCTTGGCTAGATATACGCATTCTTACGGACTTTGCAGCGAGTGCAAAGTCCTGAGCTGAACAGTTACGAATTGTTCCCCTTTTTTGACAGAGTGCCTTGCGAAATATTGCGGAATCAAGTAAGATAGAAAGCGGGCCGGTACGTGACGGCAATCGAGAAAGAAAAGGATGGATCATTCCGTGGATTATTATAGTAAGCAGATCAGCCGGCTGATACAGGAGCTTTCCGCGCTGCCCGGCATTGGCGCCAAAACGGCACAGCGCCTTGCGTTTCATATTATAAATATGCCGGCGGAGCAGGTGCAGGCACTGGCCTCCTCAATGGTAGAGGCGAAACAAAACGTGCGTTACTGCAAAGAATGTTATACTTTGACGGACGAAGAATTTTGTCCTATCTGTAGAGATCGCAACCGCAACCATAAAATGATTATGGTGGTTGAGGGCACAAGAGATCTGGCTGCATATGAAAAAACAGGGAAATATGAGGGGGTCTATCATGTGCTTCACGGAGCCATTGCACCGATGCTCGGCATCGGACCCAATGATATTAAGCTCAAGGAACTGATGCAGCGTCTCGCCAAAGAGGTCGACGAGGTTATCATTGCCACCAATTCGAGTCTCGAGGGGGAGACAACGGCTATGTATATCAGCAAATTGATCAAGCCTACCGGTATCAAAGTGACCCGGATTGCCAGCGGCGTCCCGGTCGGCGGCGATTTGGAATATATCGATGAAGTGACTTTACTGCGCGCGCTCGAAGGGCGTACCGAATTGTAAGTTCCTGTCGAAAACTTTTCTTGAATTCTGTCAGAATACACCAAAATATTTGTACACGCTGTGCTAAGCTTTTCCCTGAAATATGTTTTCGGAGATTCCACCGGAAATGGCAAAAAGGGGGAAAGCGGAATGATTGAGATTATTCGACAGGAAGAAAATGAGAAAAAGAGAAGGACATTGCCAAAAGATATTCGCCAGATCGGAAAAACGGATGCTGGCGATCGGATTTACATAGAGAATCAGGTATATCATTTTTTACATACACCGGGACAGGAAGAGAAAAGCGCTCATGTTTTGCTGGGCAGATTTGAAGAGATCTCTGGAAAATGCTGTGTTTTTATAGAATCGGCCATCCGTTTGACGGAAATGCAGTTTGAGGGCGGGCTGCCGCTGTGGACAGACCGCACATGGGCATATATTTATAAGCATATCAGTAAGGAACATGACGAGATGTCGATCGTTGGCTGTGCGGTGGATATACGCGGGCAGCAGCCGGGAATGACCGTTAAATTGGAAGCGATACACCAGAAAAATTTTGGCGGCCCGCACCAAGTCATGCTTTTGATGGACACATTGGAGCAGGAGGAAAGTTTCTACGGTAATTATAACGGTCATCTCTATAAGAGAGAGGGCTTCTATATTTACTATGACAAAGATTTGCCGGAAAATATCAGCATGAGCGTGCATGAGGCTTCACAGGAGAGCGGGGGAGACCGGGAAGCTGCCGGATGGACCATGGAGGAGCGTGAAGGCGCCGGCGACAGGAAGCAGAGCGAAGCTGCCGGTGAAACGCAGGAGATAAGCGCAGCTTCGTGCGAAGCGGCAGAGAGAGCGCATAAGATCGGGCAAAACGGGCGTGAGCCAGAGGAAGGAAAGCCCAATATAAAGAAACGGCAACGGGATACCGAAGCAAGCTGGGAGGAGAAAAAAGAAGATGAGCTGCCGGAAGCGCATCGAGAAGAGGAGCCGGAAGCAGAGCAAGGACGTTGGGAAGCAGAGCTGTTGGGAAGACGCCATGCCAGGGGACAGGCGAACCAGGAGATCAGAGTCGAGGAACTTGGCGGCAGGTCGGAGACCAGAGATTCACAGAGCAGCCGTTACCGCGAGCGATTAAAGCCCAGAACAAAAAAGCGCCCTGCCGTTTCCTACGCGCCAACGGTGGCGCTGGCAGCGCTGGTTTGTCTGATGGGTGCCGCCGCCCTGCAAAATCAGAAGAAAGTAAACGAGATGCAAAGCTCAATGGTCCACAGCAGCTCAGAGACTGTTGCAGACGGTCAGCAGGGACAGCCGGAAAATAATGTGGTGATTGAGACGGTAGGGGGCAATGTCGTGCCGCAGGAGGATGCTGTCGCGCAGGGCGCGGAAAATATGGCGACGGAGACAATGCCCATCGAGCCGGCGGGGACGGAAGCGACATCGACGGATACCGTAGGTGACGGTCAGACTGAGCCGACAGCGGACCTGGCGGAAAATGTGCCGGGAGAACCGAACGAAACGGCTGCGACGCAGACGCAGGAGACAACCGCAGCGGAGACACAGGCGACGGAGACTATGGCTGACGACACCGTAAAAACGGAGGCGCAGATTTATCTGGAACAGGGATATTATATCGTGCAAAAAGGGGATAATCTGGCGGGCATCTGCCGAAAAATCTATAAGACGACAGCGATGATGGATAAAATTTGCGAGCTCAACAAGATTGAGGACAAAGACGCCATCTATGCGGGGCAGTATCTGGTGTTGCCAAATTAAATATTCCATTTGGAGGAAATAAAGAGGATACATGGGTAAAAACGATAAAAGCGGCTTTCACACCGTTAAAAGTGCGGACCATCCAGATTACGAAAAACAGATAAAAATTCATCGGCGTAAAATAGTAAGGAGAACGACATTGGCGCTCGCTATTCTGGCGCTGCTCATATCCGGTGCATGGCTGTTCCTCAGCCTGCATCACTATGATGACTATGAGGTGATCAATTCTGTCGAGCGCGCCGATACGCAGGGGACGCGCTTTGAGGAGTTTTGCGGGAATATTTTAAAATACAGCAATGACGGCGCTTTTTACACCGACCGGGACAATGAGCTGATCTGGAATCAGACCTACGAGATGTCAGACCCACGTCTCGCGATGTGCGATGATTATTTGACCATTTATGACAGAAAAGGTACGATGTTGTATATATTGACGCCAGCGGGTCTTCAGGGGAGTATTGAGACGACGATGGAGATCGAGCAGGTTTGCGTGGCTACTCAGGGCACGGTGGCTGTATTGATGCAAAAGGAGTCTACCGGTTATCTGGCTCTATATGATAAGAACGGAAACATTTTAGCCCAGGGCGCCGTTCACGGCGAAAAAGGAGGATATCCGATCGCAATCGCACTTTCCTATGACGCGCTGAAACTCGCGGTTTCTATGTTGGATTTCAATGACGGGAATGTTAAGACGACAATTGCGTTTTACAACTTTGGTTCGGTGGGACAAAACGTAGCAGATCATTTGGTGGGGGCTACTTCCTTTGCCGATCTGGTAGTGCCGGAAATCACATTTTTGTCCAAAGACCGCATGATCGCGCTGGCAGACACCGAGATTATGATATTTGAAGGGACGCAGAATCCACAGGTGACACTGGAAATTCCGCTCGCACAGCAGGCGAAAAGTGTTTTCTATGATACCAGATATATCGGCGTGGTGACGATGGACAGTCAGGAGTCGGCGGGGCATCATCTGATCGTTTATGATGAGGGGGGCACCGTTCTGATGGAGCATGACATTGAAATGGACTATACGGACATTGGATTGCTCTCGAGCGGAGAAATTTGTATTCGCAATGAAAACAGTTGTGATATTTATACTGCCAGAGGAATCTACAAATTTCATGCCGATTTTGACGATACATTGTATCAGATACTACCGGGCATGACAGGGCTTCATTATACATTTATCTTGAGCGGGGAGACAAAAAATGTCCGCCTGAAATAGAAACGCAGGAAAAGAGAGGAAAGGAACAGATGAATTGGCTTTTTATTGTAATCGTACTTGTTTTTATTTATTGTCTCTACAAAGGATACCGAAAGGGATTGCTGCGCATGGTTTTCGCCGTCGCCTCCTGGGCCATTATGCTGGCGATCGTGTCTGTGGGAACGCCGTATGTCAACGATTATTTGACGAATCATACAGGGCTCTATGCGCTGCTGGCTGAGCAGTTTGAGGACAGGCTGCAAGAGAGTATCGAGCAGGCAGGCCAAAAGCAATTGGACGCTGCGTCACAGAGTGAAATGCAGCAGCTGGAGGCAATGGGGATAAAAGTACCGGAGTCGCTTTTGGATAATCTGGTTGATTTCTCTGCCGACACAGCAAATGGTTTTTTGGCGCAGGGAGGTATATATTCCAATATCGCGCAGAGCCTTGCAGCATTTACGGTTAAAGGGATAGCGACGCTGCTGACCTGGATTTTTGCGGCGCTCGTGGTATCTTTGATCGCACACATATTGGGAATTGTGTCGAAAATACCGATATTGCGCGGCGTCAACAAATATCTTGGTGTGGCTGCGGGGGCGATTTACGCCCTGCTGTTGGTTTGGACGCTGTTTAGTGTTACGGCGCTGTGTGCCGGCAGTGAGTTGGGCAGCAACATGATCGGGCTGATTACGGAAAACCGGATATTGACGTATTTGTATAACAATAATCTTGTGCTGCTGATTTTGTACCGTATGTTGTGATGATTACCGTGTGGCGGAAAGGAAGTTGATTGTACATAGCTTGTCGTTGGCCATGCGCTGCGAGGAAATTGTCTATGCAATTGCGGCCAAGAAACGACAAAAAACTTTCTTTTTGGAAAGTGAAAAACAAATATTGACATTCCTCGAAACGGGTGCTATTATATACAAGCTGACCGCCGAGATCATTGCTTACATATACAGTGGTATGTGAGAAAATTCTTGATTGGAATGTTGTGGAAACGAACAAAAATAATTAAGAAAAAAGTTGTTGACAAATGATTTGCGGCGTGGTATAGTAAATAAGCTGTTAGCAAGACAGACAAGCCGTGGACAATGGCTTGTGAAGATTGTAACGAACCTTGATAATTGAACAGTGAACAAACCTTGAAAGATTCTAAAAACAATCACTTCGGTGGTTGTGCGGTTTTCTAAAAACGAGAACCGAAAAGAGATTT
>CANONN010000024.1 GCA_947567625.1 uncultured Roseburia sp.
CGCGCGGGGTGCGTGCAGCAAAGCTGCTAATTTCCTTACGCAACCCTGTGCAATCGAGTAGGAAAGATTTCCCCCCTACTCACCGCGCAGGGTGCGTGCAGCAAAGCTGCTAATTTCCTTACGCAACCCTGTGCATAAAAAAGGGGCAAGTTACATAAAACCTGCCTCTCTTTTAGGGTAATATTCTTATTTTTGTGTCTATGATCTTCCGTCCTGCCTCCTCTACAGTGCCTCCACATCAACGCCAGTCAGCAGCTGGTTTTTCCTGATCTCGGCTCCCTGCTCATCGAACAGATAGACGCGGTAGAGCAGCACACACATTTTTTCACCGACCCGAATCGGCCGCCGTTCCAGTGAACGGTTCGTCTTTAGGGTAACATTGTTGACGCGAAGCGTCACTTCCAGATAACTGCCGCGGAACACAATCTCCTCGATAACCCCTTCCTCGCCCGCGCCGATCAGCTTTTTAAACTTTTCATTGTCGCTCTTGAACGCTTCGACAAACTCAGGACGGACAATGACCTTCTTTTCCTTCGGAACTTCATCGTAACCTTTAAATCCCTCGAGATTATCCAAGATAGCAGATGTACCGATAAACTGCGCCACAAACGGCGTCTTTGGATTCTTGTAAATAGCAATCGGGCTTCCCATCTGCTCTAATCTACCCTCATTGATAATAATAATATCATCCGCCACCTCGACGGCCTCATCCTGATCGTGGGTGACAAAGATACTGGTGATTCCGACTTTCTGAATCATCTCTTTGAGCCATATGCGCAACTCCTTGCGGACTTTCGCGTCGATCGCCGCAAAAGGCTCATCCAACAGCAAAAGCTGCGGATTGGGCGCAATCGCCCTGGCAAACGCTACTCTCTGGCGCTGCCCGCCGGAAAGCTGATTTGGGTAACGTTTTTCCAGCCCTTCCAGGCCGATCAAAGAGATCATTTCCATCACCCGTTCATGTATTTTCTGTTTGTCCACTTTCTGCACCTTCAGGCCAAAAGCTATGTTGTCATAGACTGTCATATAGCGGAACAGCGCGTAATTTTGAAATACAAATCCAATGCCGCGCTTGCTCGCCGGCACATCATTGACGACCTTGCCCTCAATCATAACATCTCCGCTATCCTGGTGCTCCAGTCCCGCGAGTATGCGCAATATCGTCGTCTTTCCGCTTCCGCTGGGCCCTAAAAGCGCCACCAGCTTGCCTTTCTCAATGCCAAAATTGATACTCTTTGCCGCTTCATACTGATCAAATTTCTTGCACACATCTTTCATTTCGATATACATTGTCATCCTCCATGCCGCTTCTTTTTCTAATCTCTTTCGGTTTCGGGTCAGGCTATCGGTCGGCCCGTTTTCCGCGGTATTCTACGATATTTTTTAGAATCAGCATAATCAGCGCCATCCCTACCAGCAGGGAGGACACCGCAAATGCCTGTGTGATGGAGTCCGCGCTTCCCGCCATATAGAGCGCATCGATCTCAAGCGGCAGCGTAAACGTCTTGCCGCGCGCTTTGGACACGGCATAGACCGCGCCGAATTCCCCGAACGCTCTCGCGGCACACAATATAATGCCGTACAAAAGGCCCCATCTGATATGAGGAAAAGTGATTTTACGGAAAATCGTAAACCAGGAAGCGCCCATCATGGCCGCCGCTTCCTCCTCGTCCCGCCCCTGGGCGTAGAGCACCGGAATAATCTCCCGCGAGATAAACGGAAAAGTGACAAATATTGTGGCCAGGACAACCGCCGGAACAGAAAAAACAAGCGCGATATCGGTGCCAAGCATATCGTTGATCCAGTCAATTGCAGGCTTTGCCCACCCGCTCCGTCCAAATGTCATAATATAGGCCAGTCCCGCAATGACCGGCGATATCGAAAACGGAATGTCAATCAGGGTAGACAATACATTTTTTCCCCGAAAATCAAATTTCGTCACCAGCCAGGAAGCGATCAGCCCAAATATGGTATTGACGGCCACGGCCAACAGTGTGGCGATCAGCGTCACTTTAAGGGCGGACAGTGTATTCGGCGCCGTCAAAGCCCTCTGGTATGATTCCAGCCCGTCCTTCAATGCCCGGTAAATAACTTCCAAAAGCGGCATCACCAGCATCAGCACAAAAAATATCACACTGATGCCAATTAGAACTCCTTTTACTATTTTCTGGCTATGTTCTTTCATCTCAATCCTCCTGACCTCTGAAAATGATCTCTTTCCATCCATATCGCTGCTTTACTGCGACTCAAATTTAGAACGGTCTGTCAGCGAAACAGACACTGACACTCCGCCATGTCTGATTTTTTGTGCATTAGGCGTTGGTCCTGCGGCTCGCGATATGCTGTATGATATTAATCAAAAACAGCATCAAAAAGGAAATGATAAGAAGCACAAGCGCGATCGCCGCCGCCCCCTCGTAATCGACATTACCCGAATTGAGTTTTTGCATGATGATATAGGAGACCACCTGCGTGCCGTTTTTTTCACTGTTGCCCGAGATATAGATCACGCTGCCGTACTCTCCGATGCCTCTGGCTAACGCCAGTCCAAATCCCGTCAGGAGAGCCGGACGAATCTCTGGAAATACGACTTTCCAAAATGTCGTAAAACGGGAAGCCCCCAGCATAGCGGCCGCCTCCTCATAGGTGTCGGGCAACTTTTCGAGCACCGGCTGGATGGCGCGGACGACAAAAGGAATACCGATAAATATCATGGCTATGACAATACCCGTTTTGGAGTACGCCGCCTTGATTCCCATACTTTCGAGAAGCCTGCCCAAAAAACCACTGTCGGAATACATTTTCGTGAGCGTAATTCCGGCGACCGCCGTCGGCAGGGCAAACGGCAGTTCGATCATCCCATCCATCAGGCGCTTGCCCGGAAAATCATAGCGGACAAGCACCCACGCAAGAATCACACCAAATATACAATTCAACACTGCGGCAATCAACGCACAGCCAATGCTCGTCGCAAACGCCTGCACGACATTCGGCCTTGTAATCAGATCTATAAATTCGCCCCAGGACAGGCGAAATGAATATGCCAAAACTGATGCCAGCGGTATTAAAATAATCAGGGAAAGCATGGCAACCGTAATCCCCATGCTCAGCCCAAAACCAGGAATAATCGACTTTTTCTTCACTGGTGTGCCTCCTAAATTATCATAGATTTTATCCTAACCCGGACAAGCCGGAATCCATACTTCCAATTCCAGTAGATTTCATCCTAACACGGACAAGCCGGAATCCATACTTCTAATTCCCATAAATTTCATCAAAGATCGCGTCATCTGCAAAGAAATCCTCATACGCCTGATCCCAGCCGCCAAAATCATCAATCGTACACATATTTACCGTCAAGTCAAAGGTATCCGCAAATTCATTTAAGATGGCTTCGTCGGAGGGACGGTAATAATGTTCCCCAGCCAGTCTCTGGGCCTCCGGCGTATACAAAAATTCCAGATAATCTTTGGCGATCTCCTGCGTGCCGTTTTTGTCTGCATTCTCATCCACAATGGCAACCGACGGCTCCGCTAAGATACTCACGCTCGGCGTAACCAGCTCGTACTCGCCCGGATATTCCTTTAAGGTCAAAAGCGCTTCGTTTTCCCATGCAATCAGCACATCTCCCTGGCCGTTCTCCACAAACGTCGTCGTAGCGCCCCGCGCACCGGAGTCCATTACAAGTACATTGTCATAGATTTTAGCGACAAATTCTTTCATTTTCGCCTCGTCCCCGTTAAACTGCATCTTCGCGTAATACCATGCGGCGAGGAAATTCCAGCACGCTCCGCCCGAAGATTTGGGGTCGGGCGTGATGATCTCCACACCCTCCTTCGTCAAATCCTGCCAATCCTGTATGCCTTTCTCATTTCCGCTGTGCACGAGAAAAACGATGGTGGAAGTGTAGGGAGAGCTGTTTCTGTCAAACTCGTCCAGCCACCCGGCGTCAATCAGCCCTGCGTTCTCGATCGCAGTGACATCATGCGCCAGCGCCAAAGTCACCACATCCGCATCATTTCCCTCAATGACGGAGCGAGCCTGCGAGCCGGAACCGCCGTGAGACTGAACAAGCTCAATATCATTTCCGGTCTCTTCTTTATAGTGCGCGGTAAACATTTCATTGTAAGCCGCATAAAATTCACGGGTCGGGTCGTATGACACATTGGTAAAGGTGATCGTGCCGTCTTCCTTTTTATTTCCGCATCCGGTCAGTGATGTAGCCAAACATGCCACGGTCAGTGCTGCAACTGTTGTTTTGCGTATCCAATTGTTTTTTTTCATTTTTCTCCTCATTTCTGCGAACGACATTCGCATTTGCTTTTTGCGCCCTATTTGTTACAATCAAGCAAACGTTTGTGTTATTGTTTGGCTTGATTTTTCTGGCAGATTGTTTTATAATTCTCTTAAGCACTTACATATTAGCCGAAACTGTAACATTTTGTCAATTAAAAATAAAGCAAACGTTTTCGTTCAGGTCTTAATGAACTTTAACGCCCCAACACTTATGGTGTGGATACCGACGCAAGCTTGAATGAAAGCATTATTAGTATCTATTCAGCCTTCGGCTTCATAGTTACGGAATCCGGCTCATTTAAAGTTTGTCTCCGACAAAGAGCCGGATTCCCGCTTGTCTAGATAAACGCGTTCTTACGGACTTTGCAGCGAGTGCAAAGTCCTGGGCTGAACTGTTACCATTATTATACCTGCCATCAAAACCATATATCCGTAACAGTTCAGCCTTCGGCTTCCCTGTTACGGAATCCGCTCCATTTAAAGTTTGCCTGCGGCAAAAGAGCGGATTCCCTGCTGTTCGGCACTACTGGCTGCTAACTGCGCAGCAAGTGCGCAGTTGCAGGCTGAACTGTTACATATATTCAGATCGGAGCTACGATTATGTCACTCAAAAAAATAGCGCAGATGACCGGCGTATCGCCCTCCACCGTATCGAGGGTGTTAAACAACGCATCCTCCACCTGCGCCTCAAAGGAACTCAAAGACAAAATCTTTGCGGCTGCCCGGGAAATCGGTTATCAGCCCAACGAGAACGCAAGGAACCTTAAAAATAGCGCGAAGGCTGCGTCCCCGGACAGGCATATCAGCATTGTGTTGGCCCGCATCAGGACGTTAGATGACGATCCGTTCTTTTATGAATTGTTCCGCAGCCTCGAGCTCGCCCTCTTAGAACAACATACCGTCATCGATCAGATTGTCTACACAGAAAAAGACTTGCCGCAAAGTATCTCGAAGTCCCAGGGAGTGATTATCCTGGGGCGCTGTTCCGATAAACTGCTCGCGCAGATTCGTTCGCTCAATCAAACGATCGTCGGCATCTGGCGCAACAGCATGGATTTTAATGTGGACGAGGTCGTCTGCGACGGCAAAAAAGCCGCCGAGCTGGCCATGGAACACCTGATCTCGCTCGGACACAGGCAGATTGCCTATATCGGAGACTGCTCCTACGAGAGCAGATATGTCGGCTACTGCAATTCCCTCATCCGCCATAATATTCCGATGAATTATGCGTGGATTAAACAGACAGACCAGTCGGGCGCGTCCGGGCGCGCCGCCTTTTTGGAGCTTTTGGAGAAAGAAAAAGATTTTTCCGCCGTCTTTTGCGCCAATGACATCACCGCCATCGGCGTGCTCGGCATACTGAAAGAAAAAGGCCGCGACAGCAAAAGAAAAATTTCCGTCATTTCGATTGATAATATAGAAGAAAGCGAAAACACCTCGCCTTTTCTGACCACCATCCATATACCGCGAAATGAAATGGCACACATGGCCGTCATGCTGCTGCTCGACCGTATTGCAAAGAAACACACGGAATCAGTGCGCATCGAATTTCCCTGCCGCCTGGTAAACCGCAGCAGCTGCTATCCAATAGTGTAAACGCTGTCAAATGGAATAGACGTAAAGTCAACAACGGTGCAAACCGCCCTGCCAAAAACATAAGAAAGCATGGCGGTTTTGCTCGTCTCCTTTCTATTCAAGTGCGGGTTCCTCCATCAAACTGATCTCCCCCGCACATTTTCCGTCCGTCTCAAAAAGAATGATTTCGTTTGTCCCTGCTTTAAGAAGCGGCGCCGGAATATACAGGCGCTTCTGCGGGCCGATTTCCCAGAATCTGCCGATATGAAAACCGTTTACAAAGACGCAGCCTTTGCCCCACCCGCCAAAATCAAGGAATGTGTCGGCCGCTTCTTCCACTTCCAGTGTAAAACGATAAAATGCCGGAAGTCCTTCCTGATACTCTTTGGCAAAATCAATCTTGTCCACTTGATCGAGCGGCAGCGGATACTGCTGCCAGTGATTGTGCATATGGCCATTGATCTGCACGCACTGGTCGATACCTTTGCGCTGATGTGCAAGCCTTGGGCCAAAATTGACACGCCCCATATTCTCCACCAGAATATCGATCGTATCTCCCCGGGAAATGCTTATGTTTAATTCATGTTCTTCTAATAATTCCCTGTCATAGAGTATTTTGGCAGGCTTCCCCGCCACGAAAATGTTTGCCCTGTCATTCGCTTCCCACAATCTGATTTTGTCTAAACTTTCCTCGCTGTGAAGCGTTGAGCGGTATAATATGTATCCATAATTCTGACCCAGCCGTTCCATAGAGCAAGGCGAGACACTCTCGATGGGCTGGCTGATCTCTGAGAGAACGGAACACAGGCTCACTTTATCCCGCACCTTTAAGCTGCCGTAAGCTTTTCGTTTTATCTGCGTCGAAAATGTCACTTCCGGCAGCGCGCGGTATTTGGCGATTACTTTCTGATAGGCATAATATTTTTCTGTCAGCTGCCCATCCTCGGTCAAAACGGCATCATAATCGTAGGATGTGACGTCCGGCGTCAGTGCGTCGTAGTAGTTGGAGCCGTTCATGAAGCCAAAATTTGTGCCGCCCTCAAACATATAGATGTTCACATGGCCCATGGAAAGCATATCGTCCAGGTCTTTCACGCTTTCCTCCAGGTTTCCGGTCATATGGCCGCCGTTTCCCCAGTGGTCAAACCAACCTACCCAAAATTCTGTGCACATCAGCGGCCCGCCGTTTGTATATTGCTTAAGCACCGCAAAACGCTCTTTTGTCCTCGAACCGAAATTACCGGTCGGCAGCACTCCGTCAAGGCAGCCGCCGTTTAAGCTTTCCGCAAAAGGCCCGTCGGAGGTCACAAGAGGCACGACCACGCCGCGGTCCCTCATCATCTTTTTGATCGCGGCCAGATAATCTCTGTCATTTGCATAATAACCGTATTCATTTTCCACCTGCATGAGTATCACAGGGCCGCCGTGATTGATCTGCAACGGCACGATTTTTTCCATTACCACATCATAATAGTCGGCCACATGCTGTAAAAATGGTGGGTAGGACATGCGCAGCATCATACCGTCCTCCGCCAGCAGCCAGGCCGGGAGCCCGCCAAATTCCCACTCGGCACAGATATAGGGCGTCGGCCTGAGAATAACGTAAAGCCCCAACTCCTGCGCGGTCCGTACAAATTTGACAACATCAAGCATCCCCTCAAAACAAAACTCGCCTTTTATTGGCTCATGCAGATTCCACGGAAGATAGGTCTCCACTGTGTTACATCCCATGGCCTTTAATTTCTCCAAACGGTCCTTCCAGTATTCCGGCACAACCCGAAAATAGTGAATGGCCCCCGATATAATCTGAAACGGTTCGCCGTTTAAGTAAAAGGTTTCTTTGATCTCGAATTGGTTCATATTTATCTCCTCGTATCTATATCTTTCATTTGTTCATCCCTGCAACGTTCGGAAAGAATCATTCGTCTATATTTGATATTCTGTGCTTAGTTTATCACGAATAGAAGCACATAACAACCACGAACAATTTTTAATCGTGACGAATAGCCAAAAATACGCTCCTTTGCCGTATATCGCGAGCGTTAATATCCTTCCCTTTCAGCATCGGATTTCGTGCGGTGAACCGTACCTCTTTGATGATGCGGCGGCGCATAGATACTCGAAATCTTGAGCGGGCAGTTTCCAATATTTATAATGTTGTGCCATACTCCGGCAGGAACAAAGACGCCGTCGCCACAGCACAGTTTTTGTCGGTAATCTGTCTGTTCTTTTTGACAGCCCATAACAACGACGGCATTGCCCTGCTCAATTCGGATAAACTGGTCCGTATCCGTATGGACTTCCAAACCAATCTCACCCGCAGGCGGAATACACATTAACGTCATCTGTAGACACGTTCCGGTCCAAAGTGCAGTCCTGAAATTATTGTTTTGCCTTGCCATACACGGAATGTTCGCCGCATATGGACTCGGACCGTAATCTGTCTTTTCATTTGATACAAATCGTTCTCTAAACTCTCTGTTCACACTAATCTCCATTCCGAGAACGTTTACGTTCGAGGAACCGCAGGAGAAATCTGCGAATGCAGTTTCTCCTGTCGGATCAGGGCTTATTTGTGACGTTCTCGGCACAAATAACCGTGTGATAAAATCAGCTATCAAGCTGATTTTTCACACTAATCCCTTATTATAATTTGGTCTCATTGTTCTTATTTTTAATATATGTGAAAGTATAGCTTTTGTTCAGATCAAACAGATTAATCTCCATTCTGGAGCGTTTGCGCGACAGGGCGGGGCAAATCTCAAATATTGCGTATCACGAACAAGTTCGTGCGCCATCCGTGCTATTTGTAACGCTCCAGCACAATATAGCCAACGTGAACAAGTTCACGTGTGATAAAATCAGCTATCAAGCTGATTTTTCACACTACCGTAATTTAAGACTTTTTTACCATGGATATTCGTATTCAAAGGATGCCTGGCTGCTTTCAAATGCGAAAAGCGTCTGGCCGGCTTTTTGCAAATGATAGTACGCCGTACAGGCCGCGCTTTCGTGGATAGTCCGTTTCATACTTCCCATAACCGGCGCTCTCAGGGGCTGGGCAGCTTTTTTTAACAATCTAACTTCCAGACAAAGATCATGCTGCACAATCCGCAGAACACCGTTTTCGATCGCAGCCGGTTTGGCTCCCAGATAGGTAGCCAGCCGATATTCACGTCCCATCCACAACACAATCCCGATAATTCCCATAAAATGTATACCCGCAAACGGTATATCGGCCACGGATAACATCAGGGAACCCTGTGAAAACAGACATTGTGTCCAGGCATATTTTTTCGGGAAAGATCTTCCCGAATCTCCCTCCCAATAGCCCAGACTGTGGGGAAAAGAATATTTTCTTTCGTTGACATAGACAGTCCCGGCAACCGTATGGCACATGCTAAAGATATGATGGCGACATTCCATAAACGGTGCCAGAGCGAATGGTCCCATAATATCATATTTTATTGGGGTGAGAGAACCAAATCGAAGCGTACCTTTTACGGACAATTTCGGCGTATCGACAGACAGGCACATACCATGTTCGCTAAAGTAGTTTTTCCCGACATAAATTGTTTTCCCCCTGTGCCAAAATGCACTGCCGGGAAATCTGGCAGTATAAACGTTGTCTTCGGTTATAAATTGAATGGAACACGAGGTTTGATGCTTTGTGCGATGCATTGCCGGAATCACAGCCAGCGTACCTGCGTCGGACTGACATTTCAGATACCAGCCATAAAAAGTATTTTGCATATGTTGTTCCTCCCATGATAGCTTTTGTCCTATTTTTCCCATATTTGGCAATCTTTACGCACAAAGGGCATACGCTATTTTAGCAGGCATTGAAACAAACTGTCATAACCTACTTCATCCGTCTCGTCAATGAAACATACGCTATTTTAGCAGGCATTGAAACAAACTGTCATAACTTGCAATTCTTCACATAAACTATATGGAATTTCAAGTATAAAACAAACAGGAAAATTTATTTATTTCCTTGTTTCTTATGAAAGCAGAAAGGACATTTATTTTGCAAAGACTTCATTTAAAGAATCCTCATCATCACACCCACATGAAAATAAGAGCTGCCGCTGCCGTTTCTCTTCTTGTATCTTTTTGCTTTCTGGGCGGCTGTATCCCCTCCTACACTGCGGCTAATTTTGACAAATATATGGACGACTTATTCCGCAGCGAAGTAGCGGGAAATACCATTAATCTTCATTTTAATCTTCAGCATCCCGAAAATTACGGTATCACGGATGTGCCCGTCACATTGGGCTCTGTTTCCGCTGCGGATTCCGTTGAGAGCGCGTCCGAATCTGAAAATATACTTCATCTGCTAAATAAGTATGAATCTGCCGCTCTTACAACAGATCAGCGGCTGACTTTTGATACCTTGAAGGATTATATTCAGACGGGGCTTTCTCTCGCGCATTACACTTATTATGATGAGATTTTAAAGCCTTCGACCGGCATACAGGCCCAATTGCCGATTCTCTATGAAGAGTACCAGTTTTCCGGCAAAAAAGACGTCGAGACCTATCTTACACTGCTCTCCCAGACCAAGGATTACTTCAGTCAGATTGCGGTTTTTGAGCAGGAAAAAGCGAAAGAGGGGTTATTCATGTCCGACTATGCCTGCCAGACGATAATCTCCCAATGCAGAGATTTTATTGCCGGCACGGAAGAAATCGGAACATCGACGCACTATCTGATTCAGACTTTTAACAGCAAAGTGGACGCGCTGACCGATCTCTCCGCAGAAGAAAAAAATGATTACAAGCAAAAGAATCTCTCTGCCCTAGAGCAGTTTGTGTTTCCCGCCTACCGTGAATTGGCCGATGCATTAACCGCACTGATCGGTTCCGGCAAAAACGAGTGCGGCCTCTGCTATTTTCCTGACGGTAAGGACTTCTACGAAAAACTTGTCTACTACAACACGGGATATGCCGGTTCCGTCCAGGAAATTGCGGCGGCTATCGACACACAGCGCAGTATGGACCTGCTGGAATCCGCTCGTTTAAGTGCGGTCAATGAAAATCTCTGGGAAAGGTGTGAGACCGCCGCCGTCACTGACCGCGACCCCGCCGAGACACTTGGCATTTTGAAAGACACCATGTTACATGATTTTCCCGCTCCCCCAAAAACCCATGTGACCGTAAGCTTTATCGAAGAATGTATGCAGGAATATGTCGCTCCGGCATTTTACATAACGGCTCCGATCGACGCCGCCCAAAATCACTCCATCTACATTAACGCGACGACCGACCGCACCTCACTGCGCTATTTTACCACCCTGGCGCATGAAGGTTTCCCGGGTCATCTCTACCAGACCGTTATGTCCTATCAGGCCGGTTTGCCGGATATCCGCTTTTTGTTGAATTATCCGGGATATGTCGAGGGTTGGGCGACTTACGTGGAAATGCTTTCCTACCAATATGCCGGACTAGAACCGGCGGTGTCTTCCCTGCTGTCGTTCAATCAGTCCTCCCTTTTAAGCCTGTACGCGTCCACGGATATCGGGATTCATTATGAAGGATGGGATTTTGCCCAGATGAAAAAATTCTGGAATGACTATGGAATCTCCAACGAGACCACACTGCGCGAAATCTATGAATTGATCGTGGAAGAGCCCGCTCATTATCTAAAATATTATGTGGGTTATCTCGGATTTTTAGAGCTGAAAGAATATGCGATGAGTACTTATGGGAGAGATTACAGCGATATCGCGTTCCATCAGGCAGTGCTCGCGATGGGACCTGCGCCGTTTTCTATTTTAGAGCGTTATCTGCCGTCGTACTATAAAAATTAAGAAATATTGTTACTTATAGTCCGTTGTCCCATAAGTTTCCTAACCTTATGATATCAAAGTAACAGTCCAGCCTGCAACTGCGCACTTGCTGCGAATTTAGCAGCCAGTATCGCCGAATAACCAAGAATCCGCTCCTTTGCCATAGGCAAACTTTAAATGGAGCGGATTCCGCAATAGAGAAGCCGAAGGCTGAACTTTTACATATCAAAAGGAGGCAAGCTTATGATTCAAAGAGACTTCGGACTTGCAGTCAAAAATTACCGAAAGCAATTGGGACTCAGTCAGGAGAAGTTTGCGTTAAGTATCTCAATGGATAGAACTTATTATGCTTCAGTAGAAGCCGGAAAAAGAAATATTTCCATACAAAATATCGATAAAATCGCAAAAGGTCTTGATATCGCGCTGTCAGACTTATTTAAATATATGGAAGAACATGTTATACCTACTAGATGAAAAGGACGTTTTTATGCACAATTACATCATAAATCCTGCAATTTCGTTTTACTGTGGATTTCCACTTACAATTAATCATGTTATCACTGCTATACACAATAGCAATGATATTTTAGAATCCCTTCCTTTTTCACTTTACCGCAGTATTGATTACAAAACTACAAGTTCCCTGATTGGTTGTACATTCTGTGAAAATATTGTTCAGACAACTAATGGCATGGCCATCGTCAATCCAATTGAGAAAGGACATCCTGACATTATCCCTTGTACAGCAGCAGGCTCAACCGAAATTCAATTACGCAACTATCCTATAGGATTAGAAATTAAATGTACCATCGGCAGTATTCCAAAAAACACTTTGATTGAAAAAGCTTCATCCCGTATCCATGAACTGTCTAACATTACATGGCAGGCACATCATCAGGAAGTGACACAACTCTTAGGAATTACGTTCGATTATATTACTACTGCCACCGGTAACAAGCCGGTGATTACTGCGGCATTTTATTCCAATCAACTTTGTAAAGATGACTGGGGAGCGATCAGCGGTACGAGTGGGCGCAATACAAAAGTCTGCGGTATGAAAGCTTCGGGAAAACAAAAAATGGGGGCAGGCTGGTTCGCCATTTTAGATGATGATCCGGTTTATTTTGAAAAATATTCACAAATATTCAAATTTACATAATAATATTGCTACAAATCTAATTTTTTTTCAATACTTTATCTACTCGTTTTAAATTATTCCCCAATAATTTTGTGTATACCGGCGTTACAGGTTCTCCCAAAATATCACGCAATAACACGGAACTGGCATATACTTCTTTCCCATTTTTTATCCGTGTCCATTTATATTCATCTGGATTTATTCCATATAACAAAGCTATCTCATAGATGGATAATACTCTGTTCTGGGTAGGATGAATATTTTTGTCCGAACAGGCATATGCTGAGCGAGTTGTAACAGTCGGCGCCGGTTCATCTTCATTCATCCTTTTATATGTTGAAACAAATCCTTTGATTAATCGATACTCGCCGTTTTTTTTGACTGTAGGTTTAGGCAGCAATTCACCGCAATGTATGCAGAAAACATCCGTTTTATCAGAAATATTATGGCAAATAGGACATTCATTGTTGTCAAATGCACTGCAATTAGGTTTTGTATTAGATATCCAATAATATAATTCGGGACGTGATACCGGTACATAATGTAATGGATGAAAATGAGATGTCGCTTTTATTTTATCCGCACTGTCCAACTCCGGTAAATTCCCTATCGCCTGCCCAACTGTCTTAAAATCTTCTTTTTTCAATATTCGGTTCGGAAATAATTCAGCGATATCAAATTCATCGTTTTCCAGTTCTTTATCTATAAAAATTCCTATTGTACGTCTTCTATTTTGGGCAATTCCATATTCTGCCATGTTATGCACTTCAAATCTTCCATGATAGCCAGCTTCTATTAACATTTTTTCAAATTCATAGACCAAAAGAACTTCATTTCCACTATCATTAATAATCTTTGTCTGAAACATTCGATCAACATTTTCCCATACAAAAAATTTGGGTTTTAATTGTACTAATAACTCATATACATATTTGAATAAATAATTTCTTTCATCAATCTGAGACCGTTTTCCATCCCTCATCGCTTTTTTTATTGTCCCCATACCATTTTTGGACATTCCCTGACACGGAGGAGTTGCAACAATCATAAATAATCGCTCACCGTTCAGTTGTTTTATGGCTTTATCATAAATCTCATGTACATGTTTAGATATATCTCCCACTATAATTTCAGTATTCTTATAATTGTTTTTTAATATTTCGGCTCTATTTGCATCAATCTCATTCATAATAATTGGAAGGAAACCTGCATTGCGAAATCCAATATCACCGATTCCTCCTCCTGAAAACAAACTGATATATTTATATGTTTCCATAAAAGTCCCCATTTCTGCGCACGTTTTTTGCGCATAACAAATTTGTGACAAGTGCGCGCAGACACAAATTTGCGTGTGAAAAAGGTATTTTTCACACTAGTCTCCATTCAATATATGACTTTTTTCGTCACTACCATATTGTATTACGGTCAATTTTCCCCAAGCAACTGCCGATACACATCCCGCCTGCTGACCCCTCTGTCTTTGGCGACCAGCCGCATAGCCTCTTTGTGCGCGATGCCCTGGTCTTCGTAATATGCCATATGCGCCTCCAAAGTCATGGCTTCCCAGCCTGCCTGCTGCTCCCGGCGTATGGATGCATAGGATTTGCCCTCGACGACCAGCACATATTCTCCGCGGGGTTCCTGCTCTCTGTAAAAAGACAGGGCATCGGCAAGCGTCGTCTTTTTCATTTCTTCATGGCGCTTGGTGAGTTCCCTGCAAATGGAAATACTGCGGTTTTCCAGCACACGATATAAATCTTCCAAAGTCTGTATCAGATGATGCGGCGCCTCGTACAGCACCATAGTCCTTGTCTCGTCTTTTAATTCTTGTAGTATAATACCACGCTCTTTTTTATCTCGCGGCAAAAAAGCCTCAAATGCGAAACGCCTCGTCTTCTGCCCGGACATGGTGAGCGCTGTAACACAGGCCGCCGCTCCGGGAAGAGAGGTAACCGTGATTCCCTCCTCAAGACAAATGCGCACCAAATCTTCACCCGGGTCGGAAATCCCCGGAGTCCCGGCATCGGTAATCAGGGCGATATCCATACCCTGACGCAGCTTATTGACAAGCTGATATGCCTTGTCAATTTTGTTATATTCGTGATAGCTGGTCATCGGAGTTTTAATCTCAAAATGATTCAGCAATTTGAGCGAATTGCGCGTATCCTCCGCCGCGATCAGGTCAACTTCCCGCAATGTGCGCACGACGCGATAAGTGATATCCTCTAAATTACCGATCGGTGTCGCGCATAAATATAATTTTCCACCCGTTTCCATGCAAACCTCCAGGATTCTGCTCTGCGAAACCTCCAATTCAAATACGAGCCTTAGAATCATTTTTCAGATTCATTCTTTCTTTATGACGTTATAACTCGCACACGACGTGCCGATTGACATGACAGCAGATATTGACCGCTACCGGAAGTCCCGCAATGTGCGTGGCATAAGTATTAATATTGACGGCGAGCGCTGTGACGCTGCCTCCAAGCCCGCCCGGTCCAATGCCAAGCCGGTTTACCTTATCCAACAGTTCCAGTTCCAGTTCTTTGATATATGGAATACTCGAATGTTCATTTACCGGCCTGGTGAGCGCTTTTTTTGCGAGTATCGCGCATTTTTCAAATGTGCCGCCGATACCGACCCCAACCACCATCGGCGGACAGGCATTCGGTCCGGCGTCTTTGACCGCCGTCATGATTGCATCTTTGACACCTTCGATTCCGTCAGCCGGCTTTAACATAAAGACACGGCTCATATTTTCACTGCCGAATCCTTTTGGCGCCAATGTTATCTTCATCTTGTCACCGGGCACAATAGCATAGTGAATGACAGCGGGCGTGTTATCCCTGGTATTTTCACGGATGATCGGATCGCCCACCACAGATTTTCTCAGGTATCCTTCTGTATAGCCCCGGCGCACGCCCTCATTGATGGCGTCCTCAAGAGCCATACCTTCCACATGAACATCCTGTCCCAACTCTATAAAGAATACAGCCATCCCGGTATCCTGACAGATCGGTATCATCTCTTCCTCTGCAATTTTTAAATTTTCCTGAAGCTGGTTTAAGATCTTTTGTCCGAGCTCCGATTTTTCTTTTAAGACTGCTTTCTTCATTGTCTCGTCCATATCCGGCGACAGATAATGGTTTGCTTTTATACACATCTGGCTAATTGTCTGTATAATCTCATCTGTATGAATGGTTCGTATCATATCCATTTCCATTTCCTTTCTTTCTGGCTGAATTACTTCTTTAAATTCTCCCTGAACTTCTCCAACATTTCATTGTTGTCTTTAGACTTCATCTTAGGAAATGCTTTCAACAGACGAGTAAACCCGGCGTTATGATATTTCATCATTTCCATATACTCTTGTCTCAACTCTTCTCTTCTCTGCCTCTTCTCCTCACTGTTTTTCCTTGCCTCCCCGGCTTTTTCATTCCATCTCTCTCTTGTCTGCTCCACCGATTCGTTAATTCTGGCTTTCGCAGCCTCAGTCGATTCATTCCATCTCTCTCTTGTCTGCTCTACCGACTCGTTAATTCTGGTTTTCGCAGCCTCAGTCGATTCATTCCATCTCTCTCTTGTCTGCTCCACTGATTCGTTGATTCTGGCTCTCGCAGTCTCGGCCTTTTCATTCCATCTCTCTCTTGTCTGCTCCACCGATTCGTTGATTCTGGCTTTCGCAGTCTCAGTCGATTCATTCCATCTCTCTCTTGTCTGTTCCACCGAATCATTGATTCTGGCTTTCGCAGTCTCAGTCGATTCATTCCATCTCTCTCTTGTCTCATCCGCAGACGCATTGATCTTCTCTATGATTTCTGCGTGTTCTCTCTGAAAATTTTCGGAAACTTCCATCGCCTCCATCACATTTTCATAGATATTTTCACCGATCTCATCAGATATTTTATGAATCTGTGCGGCAATTTCATCCATCATTTTAAGGCGTCTGTTAAATTTGAGGATGGTAGACACTGTGATGCAGAAATCTACGACAAATACGCCAAAGAAGACAACCAGGAGCATCACACCGGGTGTATAAGGAATCATGGTGATCGCTTTATAAATCATCGGATGAAGAATATCCATGATAAACGTACAGGCAAGTCCCCAGTAGACAGAAAACTTCAGACAGACATAACCTTTGATGTTAAACGGCTTGTCCGTATAGTCCCACCATCTGTTGTGAAATACCTGTTCCAAAACCAACCCGGTTATATATTCTAACACGGAAGTCAGCAAAAAGGAACCTGCAAATAAAAGAAAAAGATTCTCTTTTAAGGGGGTCAACGCTCCCACCACAATCACAACGCCGCAGCCGTAAATCGGACAATAAGGCCCGTTTAAAAATCCCCGGTTGACAAATTTTCCGGTATTCAAAGCGGCATACGCAACTTCTGCACACCAGCCGATAAAGGCATATACAATAAAAATCCATACCAATTCATAAAAATTTTGCGGCATTTTATCTCTCCTATACTTATAAATATCATCGAATCATTTCAATTTTATTAAATTTTTTATCTAATTTCAACTATTTGATTGTAAAATTGTACAATATATAGTATAATAATGCTAAAACGAACGGGGAACGATTCGTCATTCATGTAATAGACAACATTTTTCAGAACTTGTAGACAAGCTGTTCTGAGAGATAAAGTTTCGATAAAGGATGGAGGAGAACGATGGAACTTAAAGATTTTATGGATTTATCCAAACTTCAGGAAATTCAGGACAGTTTTTCTAACTCTACCGGTTTGGCAGCAATCGCTGTCGGCAAGAACGGGGAATACATAACGGAAGGCAGTAATTTTACCGATTTTTGTATGAAATATACACGCGGCTCTGTGGAGGGTAACAAACGCTGTGTAAAATGTGACAACGAATGTACCGGAACTTATTTCTGTCACGCAGGCTTGATGGATTTTTCTGTGGATATCATGATAAACGGTGAAAAGCTAGGCAGCATTATCGGCGGACAGATCTTACCGAATCCTCCAGATGAAGAACAGTTCCGCGCAAAGGCGGAAGAACTCGGCATCGATCCTGATTCCTATATTGAAGCGCTTCGCAAGGTTCCAATCAGCACCGAAGAAAAGATTCGCGCTTCGGCTGATCTTCTCGGTATTATCGTCAATCAGCTGGT
Source organism: uncultured Roseburia sp. (assembly GCA_947567625.1). GTDB lineage: Bacteria > Bacillota > Clostridia > Lachnospirales > Lachnospiraceae > Roseburia. The sequence goes on from CANONN010000024.1 coordinate 17,944, forward strand.
CAATCTGGAATATTTCAAATATAGCAATGCAGACCGCCTAGAACAGCTTCAAAAAGAAGTGGACGATTGCAGTAACCTGATTCAGATGATCAACAACAATACCAGCCACTTAAAGGCAATCGCTACCAAGCAAAAAATACTCTCCTTAAATGCAAGTATTGAGGCTGCGAGAAGCGGGGAGGCAGGCGTAGGATTTGCTGTGGTTGCCAAGAGTATGCAGGACCTTTCCTCTCAGTCCTCTGTGATCTACAACGACATTGAGAAATCCGTTGCAGATATTACACGCACCATCTCCAATCTCTCGTCGCTGTTTGACGATCAAAGAGATAATTAACGATATCAAATAATGGACAGTTCATTTTTTGAACTGTCCATCTTTCATTCCCATTATTCTTTACTGTCCTCTTTCGCCCTCTGAACCAACTTATCGATCAATGCTTCATTGATCTCTGTCGGAAATTGTTCCCCGGCCTCCTGCGGCTGTACAGTATCCCCTGCCGTTGAACTTTCTTCTCCGCTTTCATTTTCAATTTTGTCTGAAATAACGCCGGATTCATCACTTTCTATCACACGCTCATCCTCCAGATTTTCATCAAGAGATTTGTCACGGCGAACTTTTGCGATACTCGCAACCGTTACATTCTCATCCAGATTGATCAACTTGACGCCGGAGGTAATGCGTCTTAGAAGCGCAGTGCTGCTCACCTTAATGCGGATGATGATGCCCTCTGTCGTAATCAACATAATCTCATCATCAATGTTGACAGACTTGACGCCCACGATATTGCCTGTCTTTTCGGTGATCTTATAGCATTTCACGCCCTTGCCGCCGCGGTTTTGTGTGGAAAACTCGTCGATCATCGTGCATTTTCCAAGACCTTTCTCCGAGACGATCATCAGAGAACTTCCCTGTGATTCCATCTGCATACCGATGACCTCGTCCCCGTCGGAAAGGCTCATACCGATCACACCCATAGAACTTCTGCCCGTCTTGCGCACATCGGTCTCTTTGAACCGGATACACTGTCCGTATTTTGTCACCAGGAAGATATCCTGGTTGTTGTCTGTCTTCTTTACCTCGATCAGCTCGTCGTCCTCGCGCAGAACGATAGCCGCCAACCCGATTTTACGGACATTGGCGTAATCTGTCACCGGCGTTTTCTTGACAATTCCCTTTCGCGTAGCCATAAACAGAAAATGTCCGTCCGTGTACTCCTTGATCGGTATCACCGCCGTAATCTTTTCGCCCGGCTGCAACTGTATGAGATTCACGATCGCCGTGCCGCGCGCGGTCCTGCCGGCTTCGGGTATCTCGTATGCCTTGATGCGGTACACTCTTCCGGTGCTTGTAAAGAACATGATATAGTGATGGGAGGTCGTCATAAAAAATTCTTCAATATAATCGTCCTCGATCGTCTCCATCCCCTTGATGCCCTTGCCGCCGCGGTTTTGCGCGTGAAAATTGTCAAGGCTCATGCGCTTGATATAGCCGAGCTTTGTCATTGTGATGACGGTATTTGTCACCGGAATCAAATCTTCCATGGAAATATCATACTCGTCAAAGCCGATCGAAGTCCTGCGGTCATCGCCAAACTTGTCGGCGATGAGAAGAATCTCTTCACGGATCACACAGAGTAAGCGCTTCTCGTCGGCAAGAATTGCTTCCAACTCCGCGATGCGCTCCATCAACTGCGCATATTCGCCCTCCAGCTTTTCCCGTTCCAATCCGGTGAGCGCGCGCAGACGCATATCCACAATCGCCTGTGCCTGCGCCTCGGTCAGAGAAAAACGCTCCATCAAGCGCTCTTTCGCCACCTGCGCATTGCTGCTGCCGCGAATGATATTGATCACCTCGTCAATGTTGTCGAGGGCAATCAGCAAGCCTTCCAAGATATGGGCGCGCTCCTTAGCCTTATTGAGATCGTATTTTGTCCTTCGTGTGACAACGTCTTTCTGATGGATTAAATAATAATTTAATATTTCATACAGATTCAGTACTTTCGGCTGGTTATCGACAAGCGCCAGCATAATCACGCCAAAGGTATCCTGAAGCTGTGTGTGCTTATAGAGAAGGTTTAACACGACGTTCGGGTTGACGTCGCGTCGCAGCTCGATACAGATACGCATCCCCTGACGATCGGACTCATCGCGGAGATCTGTGATGCCGTCCACCTTTTTATCTCTCACAAGCTCCGCAATCTTTTCAATCAAACGCGCTTTGTTCACCATATAGGGAAGCTCCGTCACGACAATACGGTTTTTGCCGTTTGCCATCGGTTCAATGCTGCTGACTGCGCGCACGCGGATTTTTCCGCGTCCCGTGCGGTACGCCTCATTAATCCCCGTTGTGCCAAGTATCATCGCGCCGGTCGGAAAATCAGGCCCCTTGACAATCGCCAACAGTTCTTCGATATCGGTCTCTCTGTCTTCCTCTACCTGATTGTCTATAATTTTTACCACGGCTCCAATAATCTCGCGAAGGTTATGTGGAGGAATGTTCGTCGCCATGCCGACTGCGATACCCGTCGTACCGTTTACCAGCAAATTTGGAAAACGCGCCGGGAGTACGGTCGGCTCCTTCTCTGTCTCGTCGAAGTTCGGTACAAAATCAACGGTATCTTTGTTGATATCCGAGAGCATCTCCATCGAAATCTTAGACAGACGGGCTTCCGTATAACGCATGGCCGCCGCGCCGTCACCGTCGACCGACCCGAAATTGCCGTGGCCATCGACCAGCGTATAGCGAAATGACCACTCCTGCGCCATATTGACGAGAGCGCCATAGATGGAACTGTCGCCGTGCGGATGATACTTACCCATCGTATCGCCGACAATACGCGCACATTTGCGGTGCGGCTTGTCAGGGCCATTATTCAGCTCGATCATAGAATAGAGAACGCGGCGCTGTACCGGCTTTAATCCGTCCCTGACGTCAGGAAGGGCACGTTGGGCGATTACACTCATCGCATAATCGATATAGGATGTCTCCATAGTTTTTTTCAAGTCAACATCTGTAATCTTGTCTATCTCATCCAACTGGTCAAATATTTTGTCATCCATATCCCAAACCTCCATCAATCATAGCTTTCCACAACCCGCACAGTATTTCGTTCATTTTCCCCATAACAATTTAGTTTCCTACCATCCGCTCTGCATTTCGTGCCACTCTGTATTTCATTCATTTTCTCAAAGCAACTATAGTTTTCCTAAATCCGCTCTATATTTCGTTCATTTTCCCAAAAACAACTTCATTGATATCTCACGTTTGCAACATCCATTACACATCAAGATTCTGTACATATTTGGCATTTTCTTCGATGAAGATTCGTCTGGGTTCCACCTTGTCCCCCATGAGGGTGGTAAAAGTCAGATCGACAGCGGAAGAATTTTCATCATCGATCAACACACGCTTCAACACGCGCTTCTCGGGGTCCATCGTCGTCTCCCAGAGCTGCTCTGCGTCCATTTCCCCCAATCCCTTATATCGCTGAATCTTATTGTTGCCGTCGCGTCCGATATCCAGAAGAATCTTATTTAATTCATCATCACTGTAGGCATACCAGACATTTTTATTTTTCTCGATCTTATAGAGAGGCGGCTGCGCAAGATACACATGCCCATCCCGTATCAATTCCGGCATAAACCGATATAAAAACGTCAGCATCAACGTACTGATGTGCGCTCCATCCACATCCGCATCCGTCATAATGATAATCTTATGGTAGCGAAGCTTTGAAATATCAAAATCTTCATGGATTCCCGTGCCAAAAGCCGTAATCATCGCCTTGATCTCCGCATTGCCGTAGATCTTGTCAAGTCTCGCCTTTTCGACATTCAAAATCTTTCCGCGCAGCGGAAGGATAGCCTGCGTGGCCCGGCTTCTGGCGGTCTTGGCGGAACCGCCTGCGGAATCTCCCTCCACGATAAATATTTCACAGTTCTTGGGGTCTTTGTCCGAGCAATCGGCCAGTTTTCCGGGGAGCGAGGTGCCCTCCAACGCCGTCTTACGCCTGGTCAGATCTCTCGCCTTTCTGGCTGCCTCCCTCGCGCGCTGCGCCAGAAGAGATTTCTCACAGATCGCTTTGGCAATGGCAGGGTTTTGCTCCAAAAAGTAAGTCAACTGCTCGCTGACAACGGAGTCGACCGCCCCCCTGACCTCGCTGTTTCCCAGCTTCTGCTTAGTCTGTCCCTCAAACTGAGGCTCCTCGATCTTGACGCTGATAATCGCTGTCAATCCCTCGCGGATATCCTCTCCGCTGAGCGCAGGCTCCGTATCTTTTAAAATTTTGTTGGCTCTCGCATAATTATTAAAGGTTTTCGTCAGGGCGTTGCGAAATCCGGCCAGATGTGTGCCGCCCTCCGGCGTGATAATATTATTGACAAAGCTGTAGGTGGCATCGTTGTAGGAATCATTGTGCTGCAGGGCGACTTCCACATAGACGTCCTCCCTCGTTCCCTCACAGTAGATCACGTCCTCGTACAGCGCTTCTTTGCTGTTATTGAGGTAAGTCACAAACTCCTTGATGCCCCCGGCATAATGAAATTCACTTCTCTTTTCTTCGTCCTCCCTGGTATCGCGCAGTATAATGCGCAGACCCTTCGTCAAAAACGCCGTCTCCCGCATACGCTCCTTTAAGGTATCGTAGTCAAAAACCGTATCCTCAAAAATCTTAGGGTCCGGCAAAAACGAAACCTTCGTCCCGTGTTTATTCAAATCACAGGTATCGATAATCTTTACCGGTTCATCCGGTTTTCCGATCTTATAGCTCTGATAGTAGACATTGCCGTCACGGCAGACTTCGACGCAAAGGCTGGACGAGAGGGCGTTCACCACCGAGGCCCCGACGCCGTGCAAACCTCCCGAAACCTTGTAGCCGCCGCCGCCGAACTTTCCGCCGGCATGCAGTACGGTATATACGACCTCGAGCGCCGACTTCCCGGCCTTGTGATTCATGCCCACAGGAATCCCACGCCCGTCATCCTCCACCGTGATCGAACCGTCGGCGTTGATAATCACCTGTATATTATCACAGTAGCCTGCAAGCGCTTCATCCACTGCATTGTCCACAATCTCATATACCAGATGATGAAGTCCTCTGGCAGAGGTGCTTCCGATGTACATTCCAGGTCTTTTGCGAACGGCCTCCAATCCCTCTAAAATTTGAATTTGGTCGGCTCCGTATTCATTTTCTACACTCATAACTTTAACCATACCTTTCTGTCAAACAGACTCTCTTTGTTCGACCGTTCCGTCTACCACCTCATAAACCCGATTCAACTGGAACCTGTTTTTGACAAACTCATCCAAACCTGTACAGGTAATCATCGTCTGTGTATCACTGATATGACTGAGCAGATAATTCTGTCGATGGCTGTCAAGCTCTGACAACACATCATCCAAAAGCAAAATCGGCGTATCGTGTATGATTTGTTTGACCAGCGCAATCTCCGACAATTTTAAGGACAAAGCAGAAGTCCTCTGCTGCCCCTGCGAGCCAAATCTGCGGATATCGACGTCTCCTATCGAAAAACGCAGATCATCCCGATGCGGTCCCACTGAAGTCTGACAGAACTTTAAATCTCTCTCTCTCATGCGCCGCATGTCCGCTTCAAAATCTGCCGCCGTCGTATTGGCCTCGTAGGAAAGCGTCAATTCTTCACGGTTTCCCGAAATGGAGGAGTGAATCGCACGCACCGTCTCACCGAGCTCCTCCACAAACTTTTTTCTTCTGCCAATGATCTTTTTGCCGGTCTCAATCAACTGCATATCCCAGACAGACAGCGTATCCGCCAAATCGGGACGGAACGCCATGTCTTTTAACAGACGGCTGCGCTGGCTAAGGATTTTATTGTAATTGATCAGATCGGCGAGATAAATCTTATCTAACTGGCACAGTTCCACATCCAGAAATCTTCTTCTCTCGGCCGGGCCGTTTTTGATGATGTTAAGATCTTCCGGTGAAAAAAATACAACATTTAAGATGCCGAACAGATCGCTCGCCTTTTTGATCGGAATACGGTTAATGGCAATGCCCTTGGCACGGTTGTGCTTCAAATGTATGTCGATCACAAAATCCCGCCCGTCCTTACAGACAACCGTGTGCAGATGTGCTTCCGATTCTCCGAACGTTATCATCTCTTTGTCTCTGACACTTTTATGCGACTTGCTGGTTGCGCTCATATAGACGGCCTCAAGTATATTCGTCTTTCCCTGGGCATTGTCCCCGTAAAAAATATTGGTTCCGTCGTCAAAGGAGAGATGCAGCGTCTCATAATTTCTGAAATTCTTTAATTCCATAGATTTGACTGTCATATTTTGTTTATTTTCACTGTCTTCCCGTCAAAACTGACGATCTCTCCGCCGTGCAGCTTTTTGCCGCGCTGTGTCACCACTTGGCCGTCCACCGAGACCAAGCCCTCCAGTATCACCTCTTTTGCCTCTACCCCGGAGCCTGCCAAACCGGCTTTTTTCAGCGCCTGTCCGAGCTTTATAAATTCTTCTCCTTCGCGGATACTGATTTCTGTCATATTTACTCCATTTCTGCCGACCGCACGATAGGTTCTGCTTTGAGCTCAAAGTATCATAAAAAAGCCGACATCAAATTTTCTGCAATCCTTCTGTCATCCATTGGCCGACGCATTAAAATTTACCGGAAGAATCAGATAGATAAAGTTCCCGTCGTCGTCCCTGATATAGCACGGAGCCTTCGGGTTCACCATATAGATGGTGATTGACTCCTCATCGATCACGCGCAGAGCGTCGATAAAAAACTTCGGATTAAATCCGATCAAAATATCGCTTCCCTCTTTCTCAATACCGATCTCCTCATTCATGGAACCGATAAAGGAATTGATCTTTAACTCCATCACCTCATCCGTGATATTCATGATGATCGGTTTTTTATCTCCCTCTTTCACTAAAAGTGTGGCGCGGTCGATACAGCTTAACAATTCCCGCTTGTTGATCTGGATCTTTGTCTCATAGTCGGAAGAAATCATCTGCTCGATCTTAAAATACTCGCCCTCAATCAGGCGGGAAACGACTGTAGTCTCATCAAATACAAATACAATATGGTTTTTCGTCAGAAAAATCTCTACCTCGTCCTCCGTATTTCCCGGCAGAATCTTGCTGACCTCCTGCAGTGTCTTGCCCGGCACCACGACTTTCTTAAAATCATAACTATTTTTTAATTCGATATTGCGAATAGAAATGCGGTGGCCGTCGAGAGAGACAACCTTTAACTGATTGTCATTGATCTCAAACAGCTCACCGGTCATCAGCTTGTTGGTATCGTTATCGGCGATCGAAAAAATCGTCTGGCGGATGACTTCCTTTAAGGTAAATTGAGAGATCACGATAGGTTCGTTGCGTTCAATATAGGGAATCCCGGAAAAATCTTCGCCGGATTTGCCGATAATATTAAACTTTGCCTTTTCGCAGGTAATCGTCGTCTTGAAAGAAGCATCCGTCTCTATCACTACATCACTGTCCGGCAGCTTGCGTACAATCTCTGAAAAAATTTTGGCGTCGAGCGCGATGACGCCGCGTTCAACAATCTCTCCCTCGATCTTTGTCTCTATGCCGAGCTCCATATCGTTGGCCGTCAGTTTGATCTCGGATGCGGAGGCATCGATCAGGATACATTCTAGGATAGACATGGTCGTTCTCGTAGGTACTGCTTTGGAGACAATATTTACACCGTATAATAAGTTTGATTTGGAACAGATTAATTTCATATGTGTATAACTCCTTTCTGTTTGCGGACTGCAAAAATATGGTTTCCGCGAAAGTGCATGAAATATAATTATAAAAAATATTCTAAGTAGTATTCTTAAGGGCTGTTTGTAAGTGCATAAGTCCTGTATCCCTTAATTCTTAAGAGCTTGAGAGTGAAATGCATGTTGTCATCCTGTGAATGGGATGAGGATTTGACCGGGATGGACAGTGGAAAAAATAATCGACGTAAACATAAAAAAATAAACTTTGTGGAGAAATCGTAAGATTGTCCCCTTATGTTGAACGTCAGATGAACATATTATCCACAAGGATTATGCCGGTATTTAATTGGGGTTAATCTTCTTTTTTACCGTGTCGATGACATTGCGGGTAGAAGGATTGTTTTCGTATTCCTGTGAGATACGCTTTACGCCGTGGATAATTGTAGAGTGATCTCTACCGCCCAATGCTTTTCCGATGGTGTCGAGAGAGGCGTCCGTCATATTTTTGCAGAGAAACATAGCAATCTGACGGGGCCAGGCGATCTCGCTGCTGCGCCTGTTAGACATCAATTGATCTACGGAAATATTAAAGTGTTCCGAGATCACCTCAATGATTAACTGTACCGTGATCTCTCTTGGCTTGTCCGGCGTAATAATATTTTGCAGCTCGCGCACGGCGATATCCATGGTGATTTCTTTCTTTTCGAGCTTCGAGTAGGCGAGCAGTTTGTTGAGCGCGCCCTCGAGCTCACGGATATTGGATTTGATGTTGCTCGCGATATAGTCGAGAATACTGTCGTCGAGCTGAATTTCGTCGATTTCCGACTTTTGGCGCAAGATCGCCATCCTTGTCTCATAGTCCGGGATGCCGATATCTGCCATAAGTCCCCACTCAAAGCGGCTGCGAATACGTTCCTCCAAAGTTTCCATGTCCTTTGGCGGTTTGTCGGAGGTGAGAATGATCTGCTTTCCGGCTGAGTGCAGGGCGTTGAAAGTGTGGAAAAACTCTTCCTGTGTGCTCTCTTTTCCTATTATAAACTGCACATCGTCGATCATAAGAACGTCGATTGTGCGATATTTTTCGCGCAACTTATTCATAGCAGAAGTGTTACCGCTGCGGATGGACTCAATGACTTCGTTGGTAAACTCCTCCGACGTCACATAGATGATTTTGGCGTCCGTGTTTTTTTCGAGAATAAAATGTCCGATACTGTGCATCAGATGTGTCTTGCCAAGTCCCGGACCGCCATAGATATAGAGTGGATTGTAGGCCTCTCCCGGAGACTCCGCCACCGCAAGCGAGGCAGAGTGCGCGAAGCGGTTATTGCCGCCCACGACAAACGTGTCGAACGTATAGTTGGCATTGAGATTGGATTTTGCAGCCTGCTCTAAGACCATATGTTTTTTCTTGCCGGTATCGGAAGAAGCGCTGCTTATTTTCTTGGTGTCCTCGGGTGAGAGAAAGTGTATCTCGTATTCTTTGCCTGTGACTTCGGCCACTGCTACTTTTAACGGAAGATAATATTTTTTGGTTATATAATTGAGTGTCATGGCATCGGAATGTTGAGGGGGCAATAGGATATAGATATCGTTACCGTCTACGCCGTACACCTCGAGAGGTCGAATCCATGAATTAAAAGAAACATCGAGAAGTTCGTGTTCTTCTTTTAATGTCAGTATAATTTCTTCCCATTTTTCCAAAATGAAATCCATACCAGATACTCCAAATTCTTAGACAAATATAATATAAAAAAGCTATGTGGCAAAAAGGCTACACTATCTATATTACAACATTTTACAGGTTTAATCAATGAAAAAATAATTATCCACAAGTTATACACCGAAAGTGGATAACTTTTTTCTCATGCCAAAAAACAGCCGGATTTTGCCAGCTCAATTTCAACAGGGCAATTTGTTTTTTGTGGAAAAGTTTTGTGATAGAAAAAGTAACAATTAGTTTCTTCCTTATATATATACATCATAGATTTTTTCCACAAAGAAACGAAAGCGAAAAGAATATATAATATTGCAACAGTTCAGCTCAGGACTTTGCACTCGCTGCAAAGTCCGTAAGAACGCGTATATCTAGCCAAGCGGGAATCCGGCTCTTTGTCGAAGACAAACTATAAATGAGCCGGATTCCGTAACTATGAAGCCGAAGGCTAAATAGTTAAATAAAATTTTGAGAAACATAGATTTAGGGCTTGACTTCATTTCTTTTTTTGTTATAATTGAAAATGATGTTTTTTAACGTAGAGGAGGTGGATAGAATATGAAGATGACATTCCAACCAAAAAAGAGACACAGAGCGAAAGTTCACGGCTTTCGGAGCAGAATGAGCACTGCAGGCGGAAGAAAAGTATTGGCTGCAAGAAGATTAAAAGGAAGAAAGAAATTGTCAGCTTAGGCCACATCTTATGTGGTCTTTTCTTCTAATTATGATGAATTTTTCAGAATCATTAAAGAAAAACAGGGATTTTCAGAATGTATATCGCAAGGGAAAGTCTTATGCAAATAAGTTCTTTGTGATGTACATTTTGGATAATCAGACAGAGCGTAATCGTATTGGTATATCAGTCAGCAAGAAAGTTGGAAATAGTGTTATAAGACATCATCTTACCCGTCTGGTGCGGGAAAGTTACCGGCTACACGAAGACATGTTTAATAGTGGTTTAGACATTGTAGTCATTGCAAGATCGACAGCGCGCGATATCTCTTATCGTGAAGTGGAGAGTGCGCTGTTGCATCTTGGAGGTCTTCACAAGATTATCAAAGATTGAAAAGAAGATGGAATATTTTGAAAAGACTGTTTATTTTTCTGATTAAATTCTATAGAAAGTATCTCTCTCCGCTGAAGAGAATGAAGTGCCCTTATTATCCCACCTGTTCTTGCTATGGGTTACAGGCTGTGGAAAAATATGGTGCGGTGAAGGGCGGAGCTTTGGCTTTGTGGAGAATTTTAAGATGTAATCCTTTTTCAAAAGGTGGATATGATCCGGTTCCATAGTGGAGGTATTGTAAGTGTCAGCTATGTTATTAACCGCATATGACGGCGCCATACTAGGGCCGATTGCGAAATTGCTTGGATGGTTGATGAACGGCATTTATTATCTGATGGCAAAGATAGGGTTGGGTAATATCGGTTTATCGATCATTGTTTTTACGATCATTATTTATATGCTGCTGTTTCCGCTCACTTATAAGCAGCAGAAGTTTTCTAAGTTACAGCAGAAAATGCAGCCTGAGCTTACTGCAATTCAGAAAAAGTATAAAGATAAAAAAGATCAGGCATCAATGATGGCGATGCAGGAGGAGACGCAGGCCCTCTATCAGAAATACGGCGTTTCCATGATGGGCGGCTGTGGTACGATGTTGATACAGATGCCGTTGCTGCTCGCCTTGTATCGCGTTTTCTTAAATATACCGGCGTATGTAGGTTCTGTGAAGGACAGCTTTAGCAGTTTGGTGAGCGGCATTATGTCGATTCCGGGTTATCAGGATAAAATGACGGAGATTATGAACAACTTAAAGATATATGTTGCGCCGAGTCCCGATTTTACATCAACTGATACAACCGCGCTCTCCAATTCCATCATTGATATTGTGTACAAGCTCAATTCCAGCGGTTGGGAGACACTCAAGGAGACGTTTCCTTCCCTGACCAGTGTAATACAGGATGTACATGAGCAGGTATCAAAGGCGACAACGTTTTTGTGCTATAACATCTCGGATACGCCTTGGGATATGATTAAGACCAATTTTGCCGACCGCGCTTTCCTGTTGGTGATCGCGGCGTTGGCTATTCCGGTCATCTCTTACTTGACACAGGTATTGAACTTAAAGATGATGCCTGCGATGAATACAGGCGGCGACGGTTCTTCCGATCAGATGGCAAAACAAATGCAGATGATAAATAAGATTATGCCGATCACATCATTTGTCCTCTGCTTTACCGTACCCGTTGGTCTCGGTATTTACTGGATTGCCAGCGCCGTGGTTCGTGCAGTGCAGCAGGTGATATTGAACAAGCATTTTGAAAAAGTGAATCTTGAAGATATTATCAAGAAGAATCAGGAGAAGGCAAAGAAAAAGCGCGCGAAGATGGGTATCTATGAGAATCAGATTTCAAACGCAGCCAAGATCAAGACAAAGCAGATTGCGGAACCGGCCGGCACAAAGGAAAAAGAGGCCGAGCTGGAGAAGGCAAACGCTATGAAGTCCAATGCCAAGTCGGGAAGCATGGCGTCCAAAGCCAATATGGTCAAAGAGTTTAACGAGAGAAACAGCAGAAAGTAGGCGAAAGCCGGAAAGGATTTGGAGTAGTTATGGAATATATCGAAATATCCGCTAAGACAGTAGAAGACGCAATTACGGAAGCGCTCGTGAAGCTTGGAACGACGAGCGATAAGTTGGAATATGAAGTGATCGAAAAAGGAAATGCAGGCTTTTTGGGGCTGGGCCGCAAAGATGCGGTGATTAAGGTCCGCAAGAAAAATGATATTTTAGATAATGTCCAAGAATTTTTGGAACAGGTTTTTCGCGCGATGCAGTTGCATGTTGAGATTGGCGTAGAAAAGGAAGAGGATTCCAATATTATTAACGTAGAGTTAAAGGGCGATGAGATGGGAGTACTCATCGGTAAAAGAGGCCAGACGCTGGATTCTTTGCAGTATTTGACAAATCTTGTGGTAAATAAGAACGTCGAGGATTATGTGAAAGTCAAGATCGACACCGAGGATTACAGAAAGCGTAGAAGAGAGACGCTGGAAAATTTGGCGAGAAATATTGCTTTTAAGGTGAGAAGAACCAGACATTCCGTTGATTTGGAGCCGATGAACCCGTTCGAGAGAAGAGTGATTCATTCCGCGCTGCAAAACGACAAGTTTGTCACAACTCACAGCGAGGGTGAGGAACCTTATCGTCATGTTGTCGTCACCTTAAAGAGAGAGAGCAGGGGCGGCTATTACAATAACAATCGTGACCGACGCGAGTACCGTGGAAACCGTGAGAAGCGCGATTATCGCAATCACAGTGATTACAAGGATTACAGTGAACAGAAAGAAACACCTGTACAGGAAGCTGGTACAGAGGAATCATAAGCCTGGGGCAGAACAAAATCGTGCAGTATAAATCTGGTATATCCATTTTGTACGGCACGATTTTTTGTCATTTTAAGAAGTTTTTCAAATAAGGACTGATGCACAGTTTTCTTGTGTAAGAAAACGCAGCGGCTTCTTTCTAATTGTGGAAAAAGTAAAGAATGTTGCTTGTCTAGATTGTTTGTGCTTTATTTGTCAGATAAATTATGTTTTCCGTCAGTGGGCGTGAGTAATTCAGCAGGAATAAATAAATTTTCAGAGAGAGGGAGAATTGGAAACGATGTATACGGATACGATCGCGGCGATTGCTACGGGAATGACCAACTCAGGAATCGGGATTGTCAGGGTCAGCGGGAACGACGCAGTTGCGATAACGGATAAGGTATTTCGCATGAAAGGGAAGAGAAGTCTCTGTGAGATGGAGTCACATACCGTTCACTATGGATATCTGTATGACGGGGAAGAAAAGATCGACGAGGTTATGGTGCTTTTGATGCGCGCTCCAAGAAGCTATACCAGAGAAGATACAGTAGAGATCGACTGCCATGGAGGTGCCTATGTGGTAAAAAGAGTCCTGGATACGCTGATCAAATACGGGGCTCGCCCGGCGGAACCGGGAGAGTATACGAAACGCGCTTTTTTAAACGGGCGCCTTGATCTGTCACAGGCCGAATCCGTGATTGATCTGATTTCTTCCCAAAATGAATATGCGCGGAAAAGTTCTCTGTTACAGCTTTCCGGTCAGTTGTCCAATGAGATCAAAAAAATTCGGGGTGAGATTTTGCATGAGATCGCTTTTATCGAATCGGCGTTGGATGACCCGGAACATGTCAGCCTGGATGGATATGGGGATAAGTTGACAAAAATTGTGGATAACCATATAGATCATGTGGAACGATTGTGGAAGAGCAGTGACAATGGAAGAATGTTGCGGGAGGGGATTTCGACTGTGATTGTCGGAAAACCGAATGTCGGAAAGTCCTCTATTTTAAACACGTTATTGGGCCAGGAGCGGGCGATTGTTACGGATATTGCCGGAACTACGCGGGATGCGCTTGAAGAACAGATTAATCTTAACGGCATCCTCTTAAATATTGTGGATACTGCCGGAATCCGTGAGACGAGAGACGTTGTAGAGCAGATCGGAGTAGACCGCGCCAAACATTATCTGCGCAACGCCGATCTTGTGATTTATGTTGTCGATAGTTCTCTGCCGCTTGATGAAAATGATTATGAAATTATGGAGCTCTTAGAGGAGCGGCGGGTGATTATTCTTTTAAATAAATCAGATTTGAAACAGATAACAACGGAAGATGAGTTGAAAAAGCATTTGGATAAAAAGATGATTGCTGTTTCGGCGAGGGAAAAAACGGGCATCTCAGATTTGGAAGAAGCGATTGGCCAGATGTTTTTTACCGGTGACGTCGCTTATAACGATGAAGTATTTATCACTAATACACGTCATAAGTATGCTTTACAGGAAGCGTTGCAGGCGTTAAAGCTGGTAAGGCAGAGCATTGACGACGGCATGGAGGAGGATTTTTATTCGATTGATCTCATGCATGCCTATGAGGAGCTAGGAAAAATCATTGGCGAGGAAATCGGCGAAGATTTGGTCAATGAGATTTTCTCCAAATTTTGTATGGGGAAATAAGCTGTGGGCAAAAAGGCAACCTAGAAGCCGAAAGCCGGACTGTTGTGCAAAAAGAAACAGTTCAGCCTGAATTGTTTCTGTAAAAAGATTGGATGAATGTTTTTATGGCGAAAAGAAGGATGAAATGATATAATCTACAGGAGAGCAAAACAAAAGTAGATATTAAATTACGATTTAATCTGGAGTTAAAAATGTCTAATACTTGTAATCAGAGCGGAAAAAAAGTACCATATATAACGGAAGAATACGATGTGGTTGTCGTAGGAGCAGGACATGCCGGTTGCGAGGCAGCTTTGGCCTGTGCACGGCTTGGATTGGAGACCATTATTTTTACGGTCAGTGTGGACAGCATTGCCATGATGCCTTGTAATCCCAATATCGGAGGCAGCTCAAAAGGGCATCTCGTGAGAGAGATTGATGCCTTGGGAGGACAGATGGGCATCAATATCGACAAAACGTTTATTCAGTCGAAAATGTTGAATCAATCGAAAGGTCCTGCAGTTCATTCTCTGCGCGCCCAGGCAGACAAGGCCAATTATAGTATGGAGATGAGAAAAACGTTACAGGAGACAAAACATCTCACGATACGGCAGGCGGAGGTCGCAGAGATTGTCACAGATGCGGATTTAAACTTGAATGGAGCAGATATCGTTCCAAGGACAGATGTGGATACAGCATCCGTTGGTGACAATTGCGCTTCAGGGACGGATGTGGATATGGCACCGATTGGTGACGATTGCGCTTTAGGGACGAATCAGGAAACAATGAGAAAGAAGGAGAGCGGGAGAGAGGAAGATTCTGTGCAGAAAATCGCGTCAACTGATGAGAAGCTACAGGGAATTGTGGGTGTGCGTACGGTTTCCGGCGGCTTTTACCGCTGTCAGGCGGTAGTACTCTGTACGGGGACTTATCTGAGGGCGCGTTGTCTGACCGGCGAGATGATCACGCACACCGGGCCGAACGGCTTACAGGCCGCGAATCATTTGACTGCTTCTCTGGAGAAGCATAATGTAGAAATGTTCCGCTTTAAAACCGGTACTCCTGCGAGAATAGACAGAAATTCCATTGATTTCAGTAAAATGGAAGAACAAAAGGGAGACGAGCGGGTGATACCGTTTTCCTTTACCACCGACCCGGATACGGTACAGATTGATCAGGTTTCTTGCTGGTTGACCTACACAAATCAGACAACACATGAAATTATCCGCAGCAATCTCGACCGCTCTCCGATCTATGCGGGAATTATTGAAGGAACGGGACCGCGCTATTGCCCTTCAATTGAAGATAAGGTGGTGAAATTTGCCGATAAAGACAGGCATCAGATTTTTATTGAGCCCGAGGGAATCAACACCAATGAAATGTATGTGGGCGGCATGAGCTCTTCACTGCCGGAGGATGTGCAGTATCAGATGTACCGCACATTGCCGGGGTTGGAAAACGCCAAGATCGTGAGAAATGCTTATGCGATCGAATATGACTGTATAAACGCCAATCAGCTTTATGCGACTTTGGAATTTAAAAAGATCAAAGGTCTCTTTTCGGGAGGCCAGTTTAATGGAAGCAGCGGATATGAGGAGGCGGCGGCGCAGGGCCTTGTGGCCGGCATCAACGCGGCGATGTCTATATTGGGAAGAGAGCCTTTGCTGCTTGACCGGTCGCAGGCTTATATCGGAGTTCTGATCGACGATCTGGTGACAAAAGAAAATCATGAGCCTTACCGCATGATGACGTCGCGGGCTGAGTACCGGCTGTTGCTGCGCCAGGACAATGCAGATTTGCGTCTGACAAAGAAAGGATATGAAATCGGATTGATTTCAGAGGAGCGTTATGCGTATGTCTGTCAAAAAGAAGAACAGATCAGCGCGGAGGTCGCGCGCGTGTCCAAAGTAAAGATCGGCGCCAGTCAAAATGTACAGGAGTTGTTGCAACAGTATGGAAGTATACCATTAAGTTCCGGTACAACGTTGACGGAATTAATCCGCAGACCGGAATTGAATTACGATAAATTGGCTCCCATTGATCGGGAGAGACCAAAGTTATCGGATGATGTGGCGGAGCAGGTCAATATTCACATCAAATACGACGGCTATATTTCCAGACAGATCAAACAGGTGGAGCATTTTAAAAAGCTGGAAAACAAGAAACTTGCCAAGGATTTTGATTATGATGCCGTGCCGAGCCTGCGCATAGAGGCGCGTCAGAAATTGAAGCTTTATCGGCCGCACTCGATCGGACAGGCTTCCCGCATCTCCGGTGTTTCGCCGGCAGACATCTCGGTTTTGTTGGTTTATATGGAAATGCGGCAGGGTACATGAAATACGATTCATACAGAAGGTGCGGTTACAGAAAAAGATGCGAATTTATGAGAAGGTGAAAAAGCGATGCGGTATATTGGTGATTGCAGTTGTCATTTGTATTATTTTTAGTCTTTTCTTTGGCTGGAAGATACCTGTTTATTTGCAGCTCTATCGAATCAATTTACCGGACGGTTATGGAACATTAAAGACGAAGGTAATCTTATCGGATGTTTATACGCTTCATATCATCGGCGAGAGAGTCGTGAACGTTGATATGGAACTTGAGGAGTTCGAGCAGTATGTCCGAAGTCACAATACAGAGAAGCAGCTTGGACACATCATGATACTGCCATTTTTTCGTCCATGGGATGATTATGCTGTATTTCCAGATGCTTACGAGGATAAGGTGCCGGAGGAAGAAAAAGATCACTATTTTGTACTCCGTTATTACAAGCATTTACAATAAAATAATGGAGCAGGATAAAGATTCGTTTGCTGTGTTATATATGGTATTGATTCACAAGAACAGATGAAAGTAGGAAAATTATGTTTGTATATGATACAAAGATTTTTGAACGCGAATTGAATCAGTTGCAGATTCGGTGTATGGATGTACAGTTGAAGAAGTTTTTGACTTTTTATGAGCTTTTAGTTGAGACCAATCAGGTGATGAATCTCACTGCCATTACGGAATTTGATGATGTAGTCGAAAAGCATTTTTTGGACAGTTTATCCCTGCAGCGGGTGTATGATTTGGAGAAGGCGGCAAGAGAGCGTCGGACACTTCTGGATTTGGGAACGGGCGCCGGTTTTCCCGGTATTCCGATAAAGATAGCATATCCAGGTCTTCAGGTTACGCTGGTGGATTCTCTCAATAAAAGGGTTCAGTTTTTAAACCGGGTAACGGAAGCTTTATCGCTGGAGGGTGTGGAAACGCTTCATGCGAGGGCGGAGGAGCTGGCAAGAAACAAATTATATAGGGAACATTTTGACATTGTAGTGTCTCGTGCCGTGGCAAATTTATCCACATTAAGTGAGTATTGTATGCCTTTTGTAAAGGAGGGAGGATATTTCATTTCTTATAAATCTGCTGCGGTTGAAGATGAAGTAAAACAGGCGAAGAGAGCGATTGATCTTCTGGGAGGTGAGATTGCGGACATCCACAGGTTTGAGCTGGGCGAGCAAAAGCGTTCTTTCGTTGTTATTGAGAAAAAAAAGAAAACACCCAAGTCATATCCGCGCAAAGCGGGAACGCCATCAAAGGACCCCCTTTGATGGCGTTTTCATTATTTTACGGAAGTATCGAGCAGTGCGTCCACAATATGAAGCAGCCGTTCCGGCATTTCTAATTGAGGCGTCAATCCGGCATTGGAGAGATAACTGGTCTCCAGATTCTTATTTAATCTGCGATAACTGTCCACAGCCGTAATGCTTCCTTTCATCTGGCTGCTCGCGATAATGGCCAGAGGAGTTTCCAGATTATTTACGGCGTGTCCGATCAAGTTGTCTATATAACCGATGGATAAACTTACCATCAGATATTTGCCATGGCTTTTTTCGAGATGAGCAGATTCGTAGTAAGCGTCCAGCATTTTTGTGGATACAAGCTGAGAATTGTAAAAATATTCTTTCCGCAGAATTTTTTGAATCTTTGTCTCTATGGTCTCCATGTTATAGAGAAATGTACCTAAAATCGGTGATTTTAAAATATATTTCTTCCATGTGTCAAGCCGGAATGACTTTTTGTGGCTGGTCTGTATGACCGGCGGGTTGATGGCAATTATTTTTTTGATGAGATGCCGGTGCATATTTGCCGCTAAAATTACGAACGATATGGAATGATTTGTCGTAATAACGGCCGGGCTTTCCTGAATTACATCTCTGATAAAATCAGTGATCAATTGAACATATAAGTAATTGGTGTAAGTGAGATAAGGCTTGTCGGAGCGGCCGCAGCCGAGCAAGTCGATGGTGTATACTGTGTGATGCTTTTCAAGCTTCTTTGCAAAACGGCACCACTCGTAGGAGGAACCGATGGGAGACAGATCGTGAACCAAAAGCACAGGAGAACCTGTTCCACATTTTTGATAGTAGATTCGTCCGTTTTTCCAGTCATAATATTTCCCGTTGTCGGTGTTTAAGATATCCTTCATATTGGCAGTGTTTTCGATAAAACGATTGACTATATGAATGGTACCCGCAGCACACGCAGTGAGGAACAATGCACGTTTGATACATTTTTTCATAAGCAGAACCCTTCCCTCTGTTAGATATTGATTGTGGCAGTTTATGACGGTACTTGTGATAGATGTGGATATCTAGCCTTGTATCGCCAAATTTTCTATCTATTATATATTATAGCCTGTTTTAACCTGTTATACAAATCTAAAATGAAAAAGTTTTGGAATTGCGTATTTAATTTTTGTAACAGTTTAGCCTGTGGTTTCCCTGCTCTTTTGCATTACTGGCTGTGACTGTTACTAATTTTTTGTAACTATTGAGCCTTCGGCTTCATAGTTATGGAATCCGGCTCATTTAAAGTTGTCTTCGACAAAGAGCCGGATTTCCGCTTGGCTAGATATACGCATTCTTACGGACTTTGCAGCAAGTGCAAAGTCCTGAGCTAAACTGTTACAATTTTTTCTGTTATTGAAAAATAGAACTTTTCAATTGTGATAATTTATTATAAAATGGAAGTAACATTTATTTGACAGCAAAGCGCAATAAGGATTTCTATGGCAACTAATTTTTTAATGAATTTAAAAAAAGAATATTTGGCAAAGAAGAAAAAAATCGAGAGTGTGCTGAATGATCTGGATTTGGAGCTAAAAGAAAATATCGAATTACAAAAAGTGCTTCGAGCAAAGTCTGATGAAAGTTTTGAATCCTTTGTACCAAGAGAGATTAACCCGGAAGATAAGAGAGAACTGGAACGATTGTCCGCGCACCAAAAAAAGATTCTTGCGGAAATTGAATTAAACCAAAAAGCTCTTGCGGACCTAAACCAGAAAATGGACGAGCTAGAGAGCGTCATAAAGTTGGAAAAAGAAGCTTCCAAACTGTCAAAAGGGGACGTTTCCACAGCGGATAAGAATCCGATGGACGATGCAGTATACCGTATGTATCTGTTGGAGACACAGGAAAATGAACGATATCGTATTTCCAGGGAGCTGCATGATGATACGGTTCAAAATCTGACCAGCCTTGTTCATAAAGCGGAGTTGTGCAGTAAGTTGATTGATATGGATCCCGTGCGTTGCAGGTTAGAGTTGATGTCAATGATTCGATTTTTGCGCGAAGTGATTAGCGATACCAGAAAAATAATTTTTGACCTGCGGCCAATGACGTTTGATGATATTGGCCTGGACGTGACGGTGGAGCGCATTTTGGATAAGCTGGAACCGGATTTGCCAAAAAAGATACATTATCATGTGAAAGGACAGCCCTATCCGATCAAACCGATTGTGGGCATTACCATTATAAGAATTATACAGGAGGCTTGCAGTAATGCCTTGCGTCATGCCAAAGCCTCCTCGATTGATGTGTTTTTGTGTTACGGGGAAGATGAGGTTGCGATTGAGATCGCAGACGACGGTATCGGTTTTCGCACGGAGAAATTAAGCAAGACATGCAGGGATGATTGTTCCGGGTTTGGAATTGCCACGATGAGGGAGAGGGTATTTTTATTGTCGGGTAAAATTGTTATAGACTCGGAATTGGGGCAGGGAACGAAAGTAAAGGTTTGGGTTGCGCCAGGAAAGGAAAAAAATAATGGCAATTGATATTATGATAGCGGACGATCACTCGATGATTCGTCAGGGATTGAAACAGCTCTTGGAATTGGAGAAAGAATTTCGTGTTGTTGCGGAGGCCAGTGACGGTGTGGAGTGTTTGGACAAGCTTGAGCAAGTGGAACCGGATATTTTGCTGCTCGATATTAACATGCCTCGCATGAACGGTCTTGAAGTATTAAAAAAGCTCAAAGAAGAGAATCGTCAGATAAATATTCTGGTGTTGACCGTACATAACGAGGTGGAATATCTTTTGAAAGTGATTGATATCGGTGTCCACGGCTATCTGTTGAAGGATGCAGATTTTCAGGAATTAAAAAAGGCGATTCATTGTATTGTCAATGGTGAAGATTATATCCAGCCTAATTTGATACCTCTGCTAAACGCTAAGATTGTCGAGCGCAATACCGATACGGTTATGATCGAGAGCCTCACGAGAAGAGAGCTTGAGGTGCTTAAGCTATTAGCCCATGGAATGTACAATAAAGAAATTGCGCAGAAATTGACAATCAGCGAACGGACCGTAAAAAATCATGTGTCCAGTATTTTCAAAAAGATAGAAGTGATGGACCGGACACAGGCAGCAGTTTTTGCAATTAAGAATAACTTGATAATGATTTAGAACTGGTATAGATTAGCCGCTTGAAAATGATATAGGGGGTTAATCTATATTTTTGTTTTTATATAAGGTGTTATTTGATATGGTTATAAAATGATAAGTTATGACAATTAATCAGGGAAATAGTAATGTATAAAATGATAAGATATGACATTTAGTCATGGAAATAGTAATGTATAAATGGATAAGAAATTAAGTCATGGAAATAGCAATGAATAAATTGATAAGATATGACATTTAATCAGGAAAATAGTAATGTATATAATGAAATGGTTTGTTAGGGAGTTGTATTAGCTGGTTGCTTGATGTTTATCTTACAAATTTCTGTAAACACAGTATTTTGTGTGTGTCACTTTTTGAGGGTGATATGTATATATAGGTATGTTATGACAATGGATAAGCTTAGTGTAGATGTTCTTTTCTGTTTTTGTTTTCGACTTTATTTACGTGAACAATAAAAGTTTGTATCTTATGCATATTTACAAGATTCCAAGTTGTGATAGAGTAGGTAATATGTTATATTTTTGTATAGATATACCACGATTAGAATTTTATTAATGTAACTATTTATAGCAATAGATGTATGAGTGAGAGGTCTTGGAGTTATTATTGAGGTCGCTTAGGGTAGTGGAAGATTTTTTGTTTTACTTATTTTACATTTATAAAAGAATGTTATCATATTGGTTTATGCTTATGATCAAAAGTTTTTTATTTTATAGTTTTTAGTTAAAGCTCACTTCTATTTTAGATTACCTAAAATATACAATTGTATAATATCATATCTTTTTTGTCTGTTATATGACTTATATAAGTAATAGAGAGATGATTCTTTGATGTTTGGATGTTATTTGTAGATTATTATATTCTTAAGTTTTAGTCTTATTTTTTACCCTAAAATACAAATTATTTGGGTGACGGTCATTGATTCAGTTGTTTGAAAATTTAATAGAGAAACCAGATAATTTTTAAATAGTTTTATGGAACCAAGCATGACAAATTGGTATAAATGTATGTTAAAATATTTGTCCTTAATTGTATTGTATTATTGGGTAGGTTGAAAAATCATCTAGATCGCTGATTTTATCACACGTGAACTTGTTCACGTTGGCTATATTGTGTTATAGCGTTACAAATAGCACGGATGGAGCACGAACATTATAAATATACGTTGCAAGCGACAGGCAAACATTTTATAATCAAGTATATAAACCGGAAGCTGCGAAGGAGAACTTTATAAATCAAGCAATAGAGATGATGGCTGGATAACCGGAAGAATATATTTCAACAGAGAAGATAAAAGAATAATTATTAAGAGACCGCGAAGTGGGTTTGGCTATACAATGAATTTAGAAAATAAGTGGGCATGGATATTTAATATTATTTTTGTAATAATTATAGTTATATTAATCAGTGTTCTTTAAAGCAACTTCTAATGTGCTGACCGGATTACATTTCGCTAAGTATCTTGCCTGAATTTCCGTCTGCATCGTTAGGTTTCCTAGACGTAGCCACCGCTACTCTGTCGGAAGTCTGCCTTGCAGACTGAGAATTCAGACAAGTTATTTGGCAAAATGTGAATGATACAATACATTAGTGTGCCCACCTGTTATATCTGGTAAAGCTCCGCAGAATATTTTTCTGAGAGTGCTGCTCTATAAACGTAGGCATAGCAGTGGGTACACTTTTCCGAAAAGGGAGTTAAATTTTACTTATGGAAACCTTGTCAAGGGTAAAGCTTGGAGATATCCGATGAACGTATAGCCGATTAAAATTTACTTACGGAAATCTTGTCAGGGATGAATTGATGTGCTATTTGTCTTACAGAATTTAATGGGATATTAGTTCGGTTTTGATATAGTGTTCCCAACGTAAAAATAAAGTTGTCTAAGCTAAAGATCGGGGAGGTGTATAGTCACAATATTATAAATTATAGGGTTTGAGTTAATTTTGGTAAGTGAAATTGATTCAAACCTATTATTTAAGATGTATTAGTGTGAAAAATACATCTAAGGCAGCAAAAACACTGCTTAAGAAGTATTAAGTTTCACACAAGAAAAACGCAAAAGCGGCGTTTTTCATACCTATTTGGGCCGCCAAGGGCGGCATGGGGATTAAGATGAATATCGTAAATTATTTCAAGTGTATAAAGTTGCTGAAATTTGTTATTTTTAAAATGATATATTAAATGGTATGTAGTATTTTTAAATAAAATGATAAATTTTGTCGGAATGAGCAATTAGATTTTTTAGCATTGAATTCAGATATTCCTTAAATAAGAAATACAAACAAAAAATGGTCTATGTATTTAATAATTAATAACAATACGAAATTAAATGCGAGACACGTGGTAATGTTTCACGTGAAACATTTGTATTTAAAAGAGTACTAATAATAATGACAGGTATCCTGTTTATCGAGAGAAATATTACAGATTTTTCAGATAATAGATATTACCGTTAAGTAACGAATAGAATAAAATATGCAAGAATCATTAAGAAGAACGATACAAACTCTCGATTGTATGGAAAGTAATTCAATAAAGTGACAGAAAGCTGTTTTTAAACGGCTACCAGTTAATAATTTTAAAAATATCTATACTTTTATAATTACGCTTGTATTTGTACATATATCATAAATACTTATTTTCATCAATAAACTTATGTCAAAGTCACAATTTACCAACCCGCTGGTATTTTAAATTACCCCTGCTGGGCCGGCCAATGCCACTTGTTTCGTAAAAGAGGCGTAATTTATTGTAAAAATTATTATTTTTAGGTAGCTATTTGAATTGTATTTGTGTTTCAATATTTTATATCCTAACTATGAAAATAAACAAAAAAGAAATTATTCAATTTATGATAAAAGATAGAGCCAATCATATATGTTTCACGTGAAACATATATGATATTTCAATATTACAGAAAGAAAAATTGTTTTCATATAGCATAATTACTGTTACTGATAAGAAATAAGTTTGTTATAAACAACCAAAATAGAAGTCATATCCTTTTTATTAAACTCTTCCTCTTTAGAAAAGTTGTCCTAGAGTATATATATAAATTTATCATCTGCAATATTTTGCATAGAAATCATGACATACCCATTTTTCTATACAAGCGATGATTTCCTTTTTTGACTTAGATACAATTTGATCTAAAGGACATTTCCAATTATAATCTTTGACGAGTAACAATAGATAGTCTCCATTAATGTCATAACCGGGATACCATCCTAAATCAATAATCAGATTAGCTTTTACATTGTATAGTCGTAGTAGATCTTCGTTTAATTCTATGAAATCATTTGAACCATGTACGTCCATATCATATTCTGTAAAATTATTAAATTCTATTTTCCATCCTGCCTGTATTCGCAGTGGCTGTAATTCATAATACATTCCTTTTCCTCTATCGTTACAATTTATTAGATTATAATTTATTTATTAACTATTTACAATATATATTTTAAACTTGTATTAGTGGATATACGATTGCAAAAAGAAAATCAAAATAATTTGGAATATAACCATTTATTAATCTGAAATGTTCAATAAATTATGATATTGTATGTTTTCTTGTTAAATGTCAAAACAATAGAAACATAGAATTCCAAATACTTATCCTTAGTTATTGGCCATGATATCCGTAAAGATAGTAGAGTTATTGTTTGTATATTATCAATATGATTCGGATAATTAAGGATTCTATTTTGTGCTATTAATAACTTTTCATATGAACGACATATAGGAAGGTATTTACTGTATGGTAATTATCCAAGCAATAGAAAAATACAAATGTTTCACGTGAAACATTTGCTTCTATATAATTGTATGTTGTAATCAATAAAATATGTCTCTCAAAAAACAAAAAAGTTTTCTATTTGTTTCTAATATACTATATTTCAAAATAATTTTTGTGTTATAATAAAAGCAGAGTATTGTACAAATTTATTTTATATCCAAATTATGTTTTTACTATTTACACTCTGCTACATCAAATAATATGTAACTGGCAATTTGAGTTGTCTGGTTTGTTCATCTGCAACGCCATGTATAGTGTGGTTATCACCAATCGACGTAGTAAACTGTAGCACTGTATTTCTCTTCCTTGCATATGAAACAATTATTTTGCAACAGTATATAAGAAACTTATTTTTCGTGGCATTTCAAATTGCAATATTGATTTCAACCTATCGCCCGCTAATATATGTCTTTCTCATTTAAATCAATGTATGTTAAGTGAAAATAAATAATTACACAAACGAGACAATTTTCTATTTCAAGTTTGCACTGACACTACAAACACAAGATTCTGGAATAAATTCTAATTCGTTTTGCGGCTTTCAAAAGAACTTTGGCAGGAAGAAAAATAGGAAAGAATAAAAAAAGGTATTTATTGCTTCTGTATTTATTAACAGTAAAGCCATGGCTTGGAGGTTCAAATTGGAAAAGTATTTGTATATCAAGGAAAAAAATTACCAGATATTGAAGTTGCTGGGAAAAGGAAAAGGGGGATATTCTTATCTTGTTACTGATGGGGATAAGGAATATGTTCTGAAGCAGATTCATCATGAGCCATGTGCATATTATCAGTTTGGAAATAAGATAGAAACAGAAATACGCGATTACCAAAAATTACGTCAGATTGGTATCCGTGTTCCAGAGATGTTAGATCTCGACATGGAGAATGAAAGAATATTAAAAGAATATATTGACGGCGACACGGTATATGATATGATTTTAAAAAACGAGATGCCGGAAACTTGTCTGGAACAGATTGGACAAATGTGTGAACTTCTATACCCGGCGCATACGAACATTGATTATTTTCCGACAAATTTTGTTTTGCAGGATGGTATCTTATATTATATTGATTACGAATGTAACGACTATATGGAAGAGTGGAATTTTGAAAATTGGGGAATAAAATATTGGTCGAAAACAAAAGAGTTTATGGATTATGCAACGGCCCACAAGTGAATGAATAAATATCAGAACTACAGTTCGGTTGCAATAAAAAGTAACCATAATATTTTTCATACGAAAATGATGAATCCTTATTTGTGAGTTCTTATCACCATAAATATAAAATCATTGATCGTCGTATGAAATTGTTCACTGTTATAAATTTAATATGAAACGAGGATTTTGCCATGATAGATATACAAGATAAGAACATTTGTCCTACTCTGGAGGAAATGGGACAGTATATACGAAATTCTGTTTTTCTGGAATTTTGTTCGGAAATAAAGAGGCTTTATCAATGCAAGGAAAAAATAGAGTTCAGTTCCTGTAGCTGGGAAAAAGGATGGAATCTGAAATTGAAAAAAGGGGGAAAAACATTGTGTACCGTTTATCCCCGAGAGCATTATTTTACAGTGATGATCGTTGTGGGAAGAAACGAACAGAAGTTTGTGGAAACGATTTTGCCGGAATGTACGCCACAGTTACAGGAAATTTATCACCAGACAAAAGAAGGAAACGGGCAGAGATGGTTGATGATTGATTTGGAAGATCGGGATGATCTGTATGAAGATATTTTGTGTCTCATTGAAATTCGCAGGAATGTATAATACATTGTTGCTTTTATGCACCGTGTCAAACGCTGCTTTACACTATTTGAAATACAAATTGTTATTTGCCCAGTAACAGTTCAGCCAAGGACTTTGCACTCGCTGCAAAGTCCGTAAGAACGAGTATATCTAGCCAAGCGGGAATCCGGATCTTTGTTGAAGACAAACTTTAAATGAGTCGGATTCCGTAACTATGAAGCCGGAGGCTGAATCGTTACTTTGCCCATAAAACATTTCACTATTTTTCTATAGTAATCTATGAGGGATGTGTTATAATAAGTAAGCACGCAGTAATCATGAGATAAGATAACAGATGGAAAAACAGTCCGTATGGAGGATAGATGAAAATGAGCAGAATCATTGCAATTGCGAACCAGAAAGGCGGAGTCGGAAAGACAACTACCGCGATTAACCTTTCCGCATGTCTTGCGGAGGCAGGAAAAAGGGTATTGACGATCGACTTAGATCCGCAGGGAAATATGACGAGTGGTTTGGGGGTAGACAAGGGAGAAGTGGAAAACACGGTATATGAGCTGATGCTGGATGAGTGTTCGATCAAAGAAAGTATGGCGGATACCGTGGTGGAGGGAATGAAAGTGATACCTTCCAATGTCAATTTGGCCGGTGCGGAGATCGAGCTTCTCGGTATCCCGGAAAAAGAGTACATCCTGAAGAATGCAGTCGACTACATCAAGGAGGACTACGACTTTATTATTATCGACTGTCCGCCGTCTTTAAATATGCTTACCATCAATGCCATGACGACGGCGGATACGATATTGGTGCCAATCCAATGTGAATATTATGCATTGGAGGGACTCAGTCAGTTGATGCACACCATTGATCTTGTTCAGCAGCGTTTGAATTCCAATCTGAAAATCGACGGGATTGTCTTTACCATGTATGATGCCCGCACCAATCTGTCCAATCAAGTGGTGGAAAATGTGCGCACCAATCTGGATACCAAGATTTATAATACACTGATACCGAGAAATATTCGTCTTGCAGAAGCGCCCTCTTATGGATTGCCGATTCACATGTATGATACAAAATCGGCCGGAGCAGAGAGTTACCGTTTACTGGCAAAGGAAGTTATGGAGAGGGAGGTAGACTGATATGGCAGTAAAGAAAGGACTGGGCAAAGGACTGGATTCTTTGATCAAGGCAAAAGAGCCGGCGCCGGTGCAAGCTGCGGAACAGGCCGCTCCCGAAGCGGCAGAGCCGGTGACAGACGGTGTGATGGTCAACATCAATAAAGTAGAGCCAAACCGGGACCAGCCACGCAAAAATTTTGATGAGGACGCATTGTTGGAATTGTCGGAATCAATCAAACAATTTGGTGTGCTACAGCCTCTTTTGGTACAGCAGCGCGAAGATTACTATGAGATCGTGGCGGGCGAGCGCAGATGGAGAGCGGCAAAACTGGCGGGTATGAAAGAGGTTCCCGTCATCATCAAAGATCTGACCGATCAGGAAATTGTCGAGATCGCTTTGATCGAAAACATACAGCGCGAGAATTTAAATCCGATCGAGGAAGCGTTCGCTTACAAGCGGCTCTTGACCGAATTTGATCTCAAACAGGATGAAGTGGCGGAGCGTGTGTCTAAAAGCCGCACGGCAGTGACCAATTCTATGCGTCTTTTAAAATTGAATGAAAAAGTACAGCAAATGGTGATCGACGATATGATTTCCACCGGCCATGCCAGGGCATTGTTGGGAATCGAGGATTCCGAAAAACAGTATCTCACGGCACAGAAGATTTTTGATGAAAAGCTCAGTGTGCGTGAGACAGAGAAGCTGGTAAAAAAAATGCAGCAGGAGAAAGATGCAGACCCTAGAGATCAGAATCAGGACGACACCAAAGATGCAAAGATCAATGCGATTTGCCATGATCTCGAGGAAACCATGAAGGTGATTTTTGGAACAAAAGTAGCGATCAACCGTAAAGATGAAAAGAAGGGCAAAATCGAAATAGAATACTATTCAATGGATGAATTGGACAGAATCGTAGATTTAATACATACCATTCAAAAATAATAGAAATAAAAAAATGTTGCGTACACTGATGCAAAAATGATCTATAAAAACATTCGCAGTAACTGCTCTGATATGGAGGATTCGTATGATTTCACAATACCTTGGTTTTGATTCTGATTACATTATAATCGGTCTTGCAGCGGCGTTATTATTGTTATTGATATTGACGATCGCCAATATGGCGCAAATGCGTAAGCTCAAAAAAAATTACCGTATATTTATGACGGGCAAAGATGCAAAAAATTTAGAGACTGTTTTGATCGAGCGTTTACAGCAGGTGGATGATCTCATTGCGTCCAATCAGGCAAACGAAAAAAATATTGAGAATATTGTAAAAGAAATGCGGCTAACCTATCAGAAGATGGGATTGATTAAATATGATGCATTTCATGAGATGGGTGGAAAATTAAGTTTTTCCCTGGCAATGCTCGATATGAGAAACAATGGCTTTATCATCAACGCCATGCATACGAGAGAGGGATGCTATACTTATATCAAAGAAATTGTAGACGGCAATTCGATCATTGTCCTGTCTGAAGAGGAAAAAGAAGCATTAGATCGGGCAATGGGTCTAAAGCAGTCGCAATAATCCGGTGCATCGTCTGTGCCCATCGCATTACGATGTATGGATTTAAAACACTTACCGGAATTTGGAAAAATATATGAAAACACAAAGTGTAGAAACATTAAAGGGTGGCGAGATTCTGGCGATGGATATCATGGATGATCAAAATGAGATCTTGCTGGTAAAAGGCACCGTAATCAAAAATGAATATATTGAGCTGTTGAAACGGCTGGAGATTCTTCATGTAAATTTACAGGATGATGCCGCTTTGATGGAATGTCCGCACTATGTGTTGGAGCCGTCGCTGATCGCTGAATATGTCGAACAGATTCAACAAATCCTGGAAAGCCACATTTACCAGGAAATCTATCATGGCAGCCATTCATTGAAGAGCATGAAATTTATCGCCCGCAGTTTAACTGATGAGCTGCAAAAGAGAGCGGAAAAGATTGCTGTTTTTGATATTGATTGTATTTTGGGAAATCTATATGAGCATACTTTTATAGTGACGGCGCTCTCCCTATTGACGGCCATTCGCATGGGATTACAGAAGGATATGTTGTATATGATAGCGGAGGGCTGTCTGCTGCATAATCTGGGACTGCGCTATGTAACCGTACCATACCAGGATTTTGTACCGGAAGATCACACCCCGGCGGAGGTTTTTGAATTAAAGAAACACACGATCCTGGGATATTCTGCATTGGAGAGCGCTTCCTGGCTTGATAGTACCGTAAAAGATATGGTCCTTTTTCATCATGAGCGCAAAGATGGTTCCGGTTATCCACTCAAACAAAAGAAAAATAGCCTGGAATGTCGCATTATCCAGGTATGTGATTCATTCTGCTGTAAGATTTTTGGTTTGGAGTGCAGAAGAATCTCCGTGGAAGAAGCTTGGAGAGAATTATTTTTCGATCAGGGAAAATTGTACGATAAAGAGGTGACAGATATTTTATTGAGTTTGGCGGCCTGTTATCCGGTGGGAACAATCATAAAGAATACAGGCATCGTCATAGAACAGACAGAGAATCCGATAGATCCATTGGTCGCGGCCTTTGGTGAAAATGGTAGCTTAACCGGCAAACAGATCCGGTTGGAGGGAGAGACGTGCACAAATATTTAAGAGCAATAGGTTTTTCAAATATATCAAAAGAAGAATTTCAGTATATTTGTACCGAGATCGTCAATGATCCGATCGATCAGAAAACGGCCAAAGATTCGGAGGGAAATGAATTTGTCGAAATTTCCGGCGAATTTGGAGATTTTTTTGGCATTACTCTGCGCGGGGTTTACCGGGATGAAGACACTTTGGAGGTAGAATATACTTATCCCTATTTCTACGGGAAAACGATTTCTACAACCGAACATGTGGACGTAGAGAAGCACGCCGAAAAGGAATCTTATGCAGGAATCTGTGACGAAGTGCGCATCGGCGTGACATTGATTTTTTATCTGCAAAATGTTGTGGAATATTTGCAGATTAAAAATAACCATGCGTACCATCGGACGGCGAACGGTGTCATTTTGTCCGCGCTTTCGACTGAAGGAAAAATTTTATTTCCGGTGGATAAGAGCGAACAAAAATCCAGGAATCTAAAACGCCAGGAAGAGCCGGACAGAATACGTCTTCTTACGGCTGCGAGAGACGGAGATGAGGATGCGATCGAGAATCTCACACTGGAGGATATTGATACATATTCTCTGTTGTCAAGGAGGGTTCTGCATGAAGATGTGCTCACGATTGTAAACACATACTTTATGCCCTACGGTATCGAGAGTGACCAGTATTCGATTTTGGGCGAGATTATGGATTACCGGCTGCTTCGCAATGATTATACCGAAGAACGCGTGTATCATCTTGACCTGATGTGCAATGATTTGAATTTTAGTCTTTGCATCAATGAGAAAGATTTGCTCGGTGAACCAAAGGTGGGCAGACGTTTTAAGGGTATTATCTGGATGCAGGGCAGTATCAATTATCAGAATTAAAGTATGAGAGAAAATTTTTATGGAATTTTTTTCATAGAATTTTACCAAATATTTTGACAGAACAAATTGCTTGTGTTAAAATAACTAAAGTGTATTATAATTGTCGCTATAGCTCAGTTGGATAGAGCGACCGCCTCCTAAGCGGTAGGCCGGAGGTTCAAATCCTCTTAGCGACGTTCTAAGAAGTGCCGGGAATTCTGGTGTTCCAGAGTTCCCGGTGTTCTCTTTATTAATAAGTCTGCTAATCAAAACGGCGAATCATAATTTTACGAAAAACTTTGCTGAAAAATCTCCTAATTGAAAAAGCGAGAGTTTCTTGTCCTAATTCGTAACTTCGTCCCAACTTGTGACGAAGTTAAAACCTATTATGTAGGAATATCTTTGAAAGATGCAGGAAAAAATGTTTTAGTATTAAATTCATTCAATATGTTGGAATCATTAGAAATATATTACAGAGGTTGTAGGTGGATTTCAAAATAGAAAGGGCGATAAAGATGACTGATACAGAACAAACAGCTCTGGTAAAGACGAATGATAATATCCAAGAAATAAGTATTGAATCAGTTCAATCTGATATAAAAAGCATGATATATGTTGTGCGTAATCAGCAAGTGATGATAGACAGTGACTTAGCGATATTGTATCAAGTGGAAACAAAAGTTCTAAATCGTTCTGTTAAAAGAAATAATAAAAGATTTCCAGTAGATTTTTGTTTTCAATTAACTACAGAAGAATATGAGGTTTTGAGGTGCCAATTTGTCACCTCAAAAATAAATGCTGATAGAACATCTGATAATAGGGGTGGAAGAAGATATTTACCATATGTTTTTACTGAACAGGGAATTTCAATGCTTGCAAGTGTGCTTCACAGTGAAATAGCCATTAATGTAAGCATTAATATTATGAGAGCCTTTGTAGAGATGCGGCGTTTCATATCCAACAATTCTCTGCTTTTTGAACGTATCACCACAGTTGAATTGCGGCAGCTAGAGTATCAGAAACAGACAGACGATAAATTAGAGCAGATATTTGCGTACATATCCGAGCATGAGGAATCCAGTCAAAAGGTATTTTTTGACGGACAGATTTATGATGCGT
>CANONN010000025.1 GCA_947567625.1 uncultured Roseburia sp.
ATCATCACATACCGTCACCGTTTCACTTGCTTTCCCGCTTTGTTTGATGTATATTTAGAACAGTGGATGCAAACATCCGATCATTCTATACATACGGAAAGGAATATAACCATGAAAGAAAAAGTAATTTTGGCTTACTCTGGCGGGCTGGACACGACGGCCATCATCCCTTGGCTGAAAGAAAACTACGACTATGATGTTGTCTGCTGCTGTATCGACTGCGGACAGGAGGAGGAGCTGGACGGGCTTGAGGAGAGAGCCATCTCCTGCGGCGCTTCCAAGTTATACATCGTTGACATCATCGACGAATTCTGTGAAGACTATATCATGCCCTGTGTCGAGGCCAACGCGGTCTATGAAAACAAATACCTGCTCGGCACCTCCATGGCGCGTCCGCTCATCGCCAAAAAGCTCGTCGAAGTGGCGAGAAAAGAGGGCGCAACGGCAATCTGCCACGGCGCTACCGGAAAGGGCAACGATCAGATTCGTTTCGAGCTTGGCATCAAAGCCTTGGCGCCGGACCTTAAGATCATTGCTGCCTGGAGGGACAGCCACTGGACCATGGACTCGCGCGAATCCGAAATCGCATACTGCGAGGCGCACGGCATCCATCTGCCGTTCTCCGCAGATTCCAGCTACAGCCGTGACCGCAATATCTGGCATATCAGCCACGAGGGCTTAGAGCTTGAGGACCCCGCCTGCGAACCGAATTATGATCACCTGCTGGTACTCGGTGTCTCCCCCGAAAAAGCTCCTGAGGAGGGCGAATATGTCACCATGACATTTGAGCAGGGCGTTCCCAAGACCGTCAACGGCAAAGAGATGAAAGTTTCCGATATCATCCGCGAATTAAACCGCCTGGGCGGCAAACACGGCATCGGTATCATTGATATCGTGGAGAACCGCGTGGTCGGCATGAAATCGCGCGGCGTATATGAGACTCCCGGCGGCACGATTCTGATGGAAGCGCACCAGCAGCTCGAAGAGCTGGTGTTAGACCGCGCGACGATGGAAGTCAAGAAAGATATGGGCAACAAGCTGGCACAGATTGTCTATGAGGGCAAATGGTTTACACCGCTCTGTGATGCGGTGAAAGCGTTTGTGACCTCCACGCAGCAGTATGTGACCGGTGAGGTAAAGTTCAAGCTGTACAAGGGCAATATCATCAAGGCCGGCACGACCTCCCCCTACTCGCTCTACAGCGAATCCTTGGCAAGCTTTACCACCGGCGATCTCTACGATCATCACGATGCCGAGGGCTTTATCACCCTGTTTGGTCTGCCGTTAAAGGTGCGCGCAATGAAAATGCAGGAGATCGAGCAGAAGAAGCAATAAAAACATCAGGACAATGGTATTTTACTTCTTCTCACGCTAAAACCGAGCTTTCCGCCGCAGGCGAAAAGCTCGGTTTTTAACTTTATAAGGTCATTCTGCAAATGGTATAATCAACTGCTTACGCAGAGCGCTTCATGCGGTATCCGATAAACTTATTCCGATACAAGGTTTCCATATATTGAACCAGACGGGGAATCACAGGCTCCGCCTCTTTGCCGAACTGTGCCCCAATCATCTTTGATATCTCATATACGCTCCGCTTCCCGTCCATCTGACGCCAGGCGTAGCTGCCAAACTCGTCCAGCAAAATATGACTGACGCGGGGCCTGTGAAAAAATTTCTGCGCAAGCCAATTGTAGAACCCACGGTTTACGACATGGACGGTGACAATGCCGGACGCGTCAGCGTCCCAGGTGTAAGCCGGATTGCAGACCGGGATATAGTCCATATAGTTATCTTTTTTATTTCGCACGGCCTCTCCTTTACGCCACTCTCTTTTTTATTTTGCGGAAGCAAAAGCTCCAGAGCGAAAACGTCAACAATGCAAACGCGGCCAAACCGACGATATTGCCGACTCTCACATCCGCCAGCGCCGGAATCAGATTTGGCAAAAACCCGCCTAAAATCTCGCCTACGTTTTTGTCACCGATTGGGATAATCGCAAAGACAGCCAGCAGGATACCGACAAGTCCCTCCCCGGCAATCAGGCCGGAGGAATACAAAATACCGTTGGCATGCGCGTCTTTCTTTTCCGATTCCCCAATGTTTCTTCTCTTTTCCACAAACAATTTGATCAATCCGCCCACCATCATCGGCGTACTAAGGTGAATCGGCAGATACAGACCGATCGCAAACGGCAGCACCGGAATTCCCAGAATTTCCACGACGATTGCAATAAAAGCGCCGATGCCGACTAACACCCAGGGCAGATTGCCGCCCATCACGCCCTCGACGATCATTTTCATCAGCGTCGCCTGCGGCGCCGGAAGCTCCGTGGAGCCATAGCCCCATGCAAGGTCCAGCAGATATAATACGCCGCCGATGGCGATCGCGGAAGCCAGCACACCGATCAGCTCGCCAATCTGCTGTTTTTTCGGCGTTGCGCCCAGAATATAGCCCGTCTTAAGGTCCTGTGACGTATCGCCCGCAATCGCCGCTATAATACAGATGACGCCGCCGATGGCGATCGCCGCCATCATTCCCTGCTGTCCGCCCATGCCGGTCGCTTTCAATAACACGGATACCACCAAAAGCGTGGCGATCGTCATACCGGAAACCGGATTGTTGCTGCTGCCGACGAGCCCCACCATGCGGGAAGACACCGTGGCAAAAAAGAAGCCGAACAACACAATCAAAACCGCGCCCAAAAGATTGATCGGGATGACCGGAATAATCCAGATCGTGAGCGTCAGCAGAACAATACCGCCCAGGATAAAGCGGATATCCAAATCCTGGTTGGTGCGCTCTCCCGTCACCTCGCCCTTGCCGAATCGTCCAAAGGTCTCTTTAAAGGTGCGAATAATAAGCGGCAGCGACTTGATCAGGCTTAACACACCGCCGCAGGCAACCGCGCCCGCACCGATATATTTGATATAGTTTGTCCAGATTCCAAACGAGCCCTTTGTTGCATACAGCTCCCCGATCGGAATATCGGCCGGGAAAAGCACGATATCCGCGCCGAAGAGCACGATAAGCGGCATAAGTACAAACCAGCCCAAGATACCGCCGCACAGCAGGTAGGACGAAATCTTCGGCCCACAGATATAGCCGACGCCCAGCAGGGCCGGCAGCACGTCCATTCCGATGCCGGAACCTTTGTATACCGGAATCTCATAGTGCACTTCGCTCGGAAACGCCTTTAATCCGTCCGCAATAAACTTATATGCGGCGGATATCCCCAAGCCGGCAAACACGATGGATGCCTTGTCTCCTCCCTCTTCGCCCGCCATCAATACTTCGGCGCATGCCTTCCCCTCCGGATACGGAAGCGTCCCGTGCTCCTGCACGATCAACGCCTTGCGCAGCGGTACCATAAACAAAATACCCAGCGCCCCGCCGATAAAAGCGATCAGCGCAATTTCAATCAGGGACGGCGAAGAAATCCCCCATTCCTTTGCCCACAAAAACAGCGCCGGCAATGTAAAGATCGTTCCCGCCGCCACGGACTCCCCGGCAGAACCGATCGTCTGCACCATATTATTCTCAAGGATGGAGTCCTTTTTTAATATCTCGCGGATAATTCCCATCGAAATGACGGCCGCCGGAATGGACGCCGACACGGTCATCCCCACGCGCAGTCCAAGATATGCGTTGGCTCCGCCGAACACGACCGCCAACAAAATTCCCAGCACAATCGACACCACCGTAAATTCCGGCATCGTCCTGCTCGCAGGAATAAATGGTTTAAATTCCTTGTTTTCATTCATCTGGATTAATCTCCTTACTTTTATAACATTTAATTTTTACAAAAAAGTATGAGTTTATCCACCTCAACAGATAAACATCGTTTTCATACTAACCTCCATTGTGGAGCGTTTGCGCGACAGGGCGACGCAAATCTCAAATATTGCGTATCACGAACAAGTTCGTGCGCCATCCGTGCTATTTGTAACGCTCCAGCACAAATAGCCGTGTGATAAAATCAGCTATCAAGCTGATTTTTCACACTAACCTCCATGTCACAGCTTCACTGTGACCAAAATCCGCACGGAAAACAAAACGCCGCGCATCGCGTTATGTCCGCCAGCCGGAACGGTCGCTTTCCGTTTCCCTCCTTTCCGAAGCGCCTGCATATAAAACCGCACATACCGTCGCCTCCCGATGGTTCCTCTGCCGCTTTCCGCTCATCTCACTGATTATATCATTTTTCATAAAAAAAGTACAGTTGCAGGTGCGAAAACAGCGTCCTTTCGGTAACAGTTCAGCTCAGGACTTTGCACTCGCTGCAAAGTCCGTAAAAACGTGTATATCTAGCCAAGCGGGAATTCGGCTCTTTGTCGAAGACAAACTTTAAATGAGCCGGATTCCGTAACTATGAAGCCGAGGGCTGAATAGTTACTCCTTTCGCTTTTCACATCAAACTGGACTGGTTGATTTATTCCAAACTGGATGTTTTAAACAATCCACTTTATGCTATACTAAAGTCCGACACAGAAAACCATGTAATGACTTCCGGAAATATTACAGCGAACATCGGCGCCCGAAAAACCAAACGGTTTCGCGCAGAAACGAGGAAAAAATGGAACAAATAAAAAAAATGGAAAAAACAAATAGCAAACGGCTGGTGACAACGGCTCTCTTTGCCGCCATGACCTGCGTCGCCACTATGATCATCAAATTCCCGACACCTACTTTTGGGTATATCCATATCGGCGACTGCTTTGTACTGCTGAGCGGCGTGATTTTAGGTCCATATACCGGCGCGCTCGCCGCCGGCATCGGCTCCATGCTTGCGGATATGTTTGCCGGCTATCTCTCCTTTGCCCCCGCCACGCTCATCGTCAAGGCCCTGACCGCCTTTGCGGCAGGTCTGCTGTTTCGCATCACAAAAAAAGCATTTCACACGAAGAGGAGCCGCTATGCTGCTGTCGCAATCGGCGGATTCATCGGCGAAACAATCATGGTGATTGGCTATTTTCTGTATGAAGCGGGCGTTGCGGCGTTCGGCGGAGGCGGTTTTACCGCCGCGGCTCTCGCCGCCGGCATCACGGCTTCCGCCGCCGGTATCCCGTTTAATATCGTGCAGGGCGTCTCGGGTATCCTGCTTAGCATCATCCTGCTGCCGCTGCTTGCAAAAATTCCCGACGTGCGGGAATGGATGGGCTAAATCCAACCGCCCTACTCTTCCTCAATACTTAAAACACCCGCGGAAGCCGTCAAATTCACGCTTCCCGGGTCCTGGCGATACATTTCCAAAAGCATCACCCAGAGCTTATGCACCTGATCTGACAGGAC
This sequence comes from uncultured Roseburia sp., assembly GCA_947567625.1. Taxonomy (GTDB): domain Bacteria; phylum Bacillota; class Clostridia; order Lachnospirales; family Lachnospiraceae; genus Roseburia. The sequence goes on from CANONN010000025.1 coordinate 5,290, forward strand.
GGCAGAATTGTCCACCGCGTAAGAGAGCAGCGTTTGCAGATGAAAACACCGCACATTTTCCGGCGGCAGAAAGATAAGATTGCTTGTCACAGTCTTATCTTCCCGCCTGTCGTATTTGATTAATTCGTAGGTGATCATGCAGAACTTTTTGCCCTGATGCTCGCAGTAATAGGAGACATAGCACTCGTCGAGCGTCCAGGAGACGCCGTCCTCCGTCTCCACCGGCTTTTGGGACAAATCGTTGTGCTCGGTCGTCTGCACCTCCACCTGCCAGTGAAACTTGCCGGCCCTGGTCTCTTTCATCAATTGGTCTAATTCGTGAAACAATTCTTCTGGTTTTTTCATTTATCGCTGCTCCCTGTCTAATATATTGTGCCTCCCCCCAGAGCGTATCTGAAACATGCTCTAAGGGGAAAACATAAACGGCAAATGATTGGCGTCTGCTATAGTTTAGCACAGAAACAGGAAGCGCGCAACCGTGCGCTCCTACGATACGGCCTCAAAAGCCAGCCTCAAATCCTCCAGAATATCGTCGATATTTTCTATCCCGATGGACAGACGCACCGTATTCGGCTTGATTCCCTGTTCCAAAAGCTCCGCCTCGGTGAGCTGGCTATGCGTCGTGGAAGCGGGATGGATGACGAGCGACTTGGCGTCCGCGACGTTCGCCAATAGGGAAAACAATTCCAGATGGTCGATAAAATCTTTTGCCTTCTTATCATCCCCCTTGATTTCAAAGGTAAAAATAGAACCGCCGCCGTTTGGAAAATACTTCTGGTAGAGCGCCCGCTGCGAAGCGTCCTTTGCAACAGACGGATGGTGCACCCGCTCCACCTGCGGATGATGGTTTAAAAATTCCACCACCTTTTGCGCATTTTCCACATGGCGCTCCACGCGCAAAGACAGGGTCTCTAACCCCTGGAGGAAGAAAAATGCGTGGAACGGCGAGAGCGTCGCCCCCGTATCGCGGAGCAAAATCGCGCGAATCTTGGTCACAAACGCCGCGGGACCGGCCGCCTCCGTAAAAATCACGCCGTGATAGCTGGGATTCGGCTCCGTAAGCCCCGGGAATTTACCGCTTGCCTTCCAGTCAAATTTGCCACCGTCGACAATCACGCCGCCGATCGTCGTCCCGTGCCCGCCGATGAACTTCGTCGCCGAATGAACCACAAGATCGGCTCCGTAGGAGAGCGGCCGCACCAGATAGGGCGTCGCGAACGTATTGTCCACAACCAAGGGAATCCCATGCGCATGGGCAATTTTTGCCACCGCCTCGATGTCCACGACGTCGGAATTGGGATTGCCAAGCGTCTCGATAAAAATCGCCCGCGTGTTATCCCCGATGGCGGCCTCTGTCTCATGCTCATCAAATATATCCACAAATGTCGTATGGATGCCGTACTGCGGCAGCGTATGCGCCAGCAGGTTATAGGAGCCGCCGTAGATATTCTTTGCGGCAACGATATGTTCTCCCGCGGACGCAAGATTTTGAATCGTATAGGCGACGGCCGCCGCGCCGGATGCCACCGCGAGGGCGGCCACGCCGCCCTCTAACGCCGCTATCCGCCGCTCGAAAATATCCTGCGTGGGATTGGTCAGCCTGCCGTATATATTGCCCGCGTCGGCCAGCGCAAAGCGCGCCGCCGCGTGCTCGCTGTTCCGAAACACATACGAGGATGTCTGATAAATCGGGACCGCCCTCGCGTCGGTCACCGGGTCGGGCTCCTCCTGTCCCACATGCAGCTGTAATGTCTCAAATTTTAAATTCCTCTCTTCCCATATCGTTCCCATTGTGTCAACCTCCTTATCTATTGCACGCTCCGTGTAAATATAATTCACACATTTCCTATTTGTTTACAAGGATATGCTATCACAACTCCCACAATTTGTAAAGAAAAAGTTGTAACAGATCAGATGACTTTCCCTCTCTGTTACAACTTGTTTTTTTTACTCTGAAAAACGCACGCGTTCAATCAACGATTCTTTTTTCACCGAACGGCCCAAGAGCCACGCCAGCAAAATCTGTATTGCAAGCAGCAAGAGTATTAGTATTGCCGCCGACGTAAACGGGTAATGATACCGGCTGATACTAAACATTCCGTTTTCGCGGGCCCACAGGAAAATCGGATATCCCAAAAGACTGCCGCCGCAGATGGACAATATCAATGCCCCGGCGATATAAAATACGCCTTCTCTCATCAGCAGCTGCGTCAGCTGCCGATCGGTCATGCCAATCGCCTGCATCATACCGATCTCTTTTTTGCGCAAATGCACATTGTTGATCATTGTATTGATCATGTTCATGATACAGATCAGGCCGAGTACGGCGAAAAATGCATAACTGGCGCCGCTTGTAACCGCCATGGCCGACCGCCATCTTTCATATTCCGACTGCCAGCTGCGCACATCAAGTCTCTCGCCGTATTCCTGCTTGATCGCAGCGATCTCATCTTCTAGCGCCGGCTCCTGCTTATGGTCCGTATAAATGGTATAGGCTGCGGTGTGATTGCCGATATTGCTGATTTTCTCCAAGCCCTCTTTGGTCATCATAAACTCCCCAAAAATATACATCCCAAAAGCATAATCGCCAAAAGCAGCCACCTCCACTGTAACCGTTTTTTCGCTTCCGTCAAACAACGACAGCTCCAATTTGTCTCCGATTGCGATATCTGGATACCAGCGCAGCATATTGCGGTGCACAATCACCTTTTCTCCCGTCTTAAGCTCCTCGTAGGTCACGCTTCCCTCCGTGATACCGTCCATCAGTTCCTCTTTCCACTCCCCCGGAAGTCCGCTGATTCCGATCTTGTCGCCCTCTAAGACATCCGCGGTCCCATAGCAGAGGGCAACCGGCAGCACTTTCTTAACGCCGTCGACCGCTTCCAAGCGCTGTTTCATCGCCTCGTCCAGCGCATTGTTTTGTACGATCTGATCCCAAGCATACTCAGGATGCTCCTTGTTGCTAAAAGAAACGTTATTGCTCAATTCATATTGTCCCTTAATATCGCTGTTCGCGCTCTCTACCGGATTGGCGCACGAGAGCACCGTCGCAATCACCATGAACAAAACGCCCGTGATGCCCATGGACACAACTGTGACTACCGTATTTTTCTTGTTGCCGGTCAGGTAAATGTGCGATACTTTCGCTACATTCAATTCCCCATAACTCCTGCGGGCCTTTTTGTTCTTTTTCCTGCCGGACTGGCCGCCCTGCTGGCGCATCGCATCGATTTCCGACACCTTCGCCGCCATTTTCATGGGTTTGCGCAACGAGAAGTATACGGTGACAAGGCTTACGACTGCCGCCAGCAGATAAATGGACACATGATAGAGTGGAATTTGCCCGTCTTTTATCAGCTGGCGCGTCGTCACCACCATAATGCTCTGGTCGCTGCTGTAAGAACTCAAAAACAGCATGAGTACCGCCTTTACCAGCAGCGTCCCCATCAAAAGACCAGCCGGTATCGCGATCAGCGCCGTGCAAAAACCTTCTCGTAACACCATCTGCCGCAGCTGGCGGTTTGTCGCGCCGATCGCTTTCATTCTCCCGTATTCGCGCACGCGCTCCGCCATACCGACATAATAGATACTGTAGATCGTGATGATACCGGCAATCACGATAATCAACATGATAACGGCAATCACCGGAATCGTCGTCGGGTCTACATAGTTGGCCGCCAGGTATTCGTCGTTGACGCGCACCTGCTCTTCGTCGATGCCAAACTGCTCTGTAATGCCTTTGATGATATCTTCCACATCGTCCGTCGTGACATTTTCCTCAGCGCCAACCTGGAATAAAAACCGATATTTGATTTGATCTGCCGGAATATGTTTCTCCGCAAATTCCCTGGAGACAAACGAGCTAAACGCAGTCGGCTCCTCCTGCTGCTCCTGATAAAAACCGCTGATGATAAACTCGCCCTCTTTTACATACCCAAGACCATCCTCGCTCAATGGCTGGTAAGAGAATCGTATCGTATCCCCGATCTCTCCCGTAAGCCCCGCCGCCTGCAATAGCTTCCTTGACACCACAATCTCGTTCTCGCGGCGCGGTAAGCTGCCCTCCTCCAACTTTATTTGATAGAGATCGAGACCATTTTCATCCATATACATCATGGAAACATCCACATCTAACCCGGCCCAATATCCTACGTCAGAGCGCAATCCGCTCGTTAAAACGTCGTGGTGCGCCGCCAATTTGGTCGCCGTCTCCCGGTCTACATCCCGTATCAGGCAGTGCCAGCGCGGATAGACCTCATTGACCATCGCAAACTGTGCGCCCACCATATCGAGACCGATCGTCGGAACTAAATATAACAGCAGCGTCGTCAAAAGAATCGCAATTCCGGTCAATATATTTCTGCTTTTATAGTGTTTCATATTCTTATAAGCTATCGTTGTAACCATTTTCATGACTGACTCACCACCTTACCATCCTCCACGAAAATTACCGCGTCCGCCATCTGGGCGATCGTCTCATCGTGTGTGATCATCACCAGTGTCTGTCCGTACTCTTCCACGCAATTTTTCAAAAGGCTCATGACCTCCGTCTCGGTGCGCGAGTCGAGATTTCCCGTCGGCTCGTCCGCTAAGATAATGGCCGGCGACGCGGCCAGCGCCCGCGCGATCGCCACCCTCTGCTTCTGCCCGCCGGACAATGTGCTTGGAAGCGCGTCTTTTTTCTGTGTCAGCCCGATCTTAGCCATGATTTCGGCCACCTCGTTTTCTTTGACTTTCCGGCCGTCTAAGCCCATGGGAAGCACGATATTCTCCCATACCGTCAGAGAGGGAATCAGATTGAAATCCTGAAAGATAAAGCCGATCTTCCTTCTGCGGAACTTTGCCAGATCGTCCTTCCCCAGCGCGTAGATATCCTGATTGTCGATGATCACTTTGCCGGAATCCGGCCGGTCAAGCCCGCCGATCAGATGCAGCAGCGTAGACTTTCCCGACCCGGAACGGCCCACGATAGCCGTAAACCTGCCGCGCTCCACGGCAAGGCTGGTGTGGTCCACGGCTTTGACAAGGTTCTCCCCCGCCCCATAATATTTGACTAAATCTTTTACCTGTAAAATATCGCTCATAATGTCCTATACTGTATACCAGTAACTCCTTTCTGTTTTTGGAACGTTTGCCGGCGCTATTATTTTTGCGGCTTTCTTTCTGTTCTGAAAACAGAATACCAGATGAAAATTACAAACGGCTTACAATAAGGCTTACAGTTTTGTAAGATTAGTGTCCGCACGGCAGCGTGATCCGAAAACAGCTCCCCCGCCGTCTGCGTCGCGCCACGATATTCCCGCCCTGCTCCTCGAGCACCTTGCGCGCAAGATAGAGACCGACGCCGACGCCGTCCTTGGCCATCTTTTGCGCTCTCTCCCCGCGGTAAAATCGCTTGTAGATCGCGTTTAACTCCTGCGGCTGTATGCCGATTCCCTCGTCCTCGATATCCACGTAGACATAATTTATTAATCTGCCCACCGTAATCGTAATCGTTGTATTCTCCCCGGAATATTTGACGGCATTTTCGAGCACATTGGCAAACGCCTCCGCCGTCCACGCCGGGTCGCAAAAGATAGCGGCGTCAAACGCGCCCCCTTGCTCCCGATCGGCTCCCTGGCGGTCCGTATGGCCCTCATCCGTCAAGAGAATGGCGATCTGCTTTTCATTGGCCTTAAAAAACACTTTATTGACCGCCTCCGTCAAAACTTGCTTCAACTTTGTGTTCTCCGGTTTGATCTGAATCATGTTGTTCTCGAGGCGGGAGAGATTCACCAGCTCCTGCATCAGATTTTCAAAAGCCGTGATCTCCTGCCCCTCTTTTTCCAAAAACTCCTGATACTCCGCCTGGGTCAAGTCTCCCGCCACCAGCAGTTCATGACTAAGGCGCAGAGATGCCAGCGGCGTCTTTAACTGATGGGAAATATCGGTAATCAGACTCTTGGTATCATTCTCTTCCCGCCCCAGCCGCTGCCTCAAATCCGCGAAATAGTGACATGTCTGCCTGAATTTTCCCAGATATGCTTTCCACTCATCCGCAAAAGCTTCCTCTCCGTCAATCCGCCCGGGCAGATCGCCGCCCCGCAGCAACTGGTCTGACTGCTCCGCCAGTTCGTTCAAGAACTGCCGTGTTTCCTCCTCTTTGCGTTTCCTCTCATGCAGCAAAACGCCATACCCCACACCTGCTGCCGCAATGCCGCCAAAATACAGGCAGAGGGCAGCCATCCGTATTCCCTTCCTACTCCCGGCCTCATAATATGCACTATTTGCGTGCAATGGTTCTTTTAGCTGCGGATAAATGACCGAGAGCTCCTCCGTCTGCTGCCAGCGAAGCGCACCCTCGCGCTCTGTCAGAAATGCCGCCCCCAAGCAAACAAACAGGCCCCACAAAATGAGGCCCGCCATCACATAAAAATACATTTTCTTTTGCACGATTCCACCTACGAGCGTTTTCCCGTCACGCTTTCTGTCCATATATAGCCCAATCCTCTTATATTCGCAATACAGTCTGCCCCAAGCTTACTCTTGAGCCGGCTGATATTTACCGCAACCGTATTCTCCTCCACAAACTGCCCGTCAAATCCCCATACCTGCTCTAAGATCATCTCCTTGGAGACGATACGTCCGGCATTCTCCATCAGACAGCGCAGCAGCTGTATCTCTGTCTTGCTGAGCGCAAGCGGTTTCCCGTCACGCCGCACCTGCATCTCACGGACGGAAAAATCAAGCGCGCCGCTGTGCAGGATATCCTTTTCCTGCCCGTCAATCCGCCTCATCCTCGCATGCACCTTCTGGGTCAGCACCTGGATGGAAAACGGCTTAGTGATATAATCATCGGCGCCGCTGTCATAGCCGTTGATCTCATCAAGCTCGGTATCCAAAGCCGTCAGATAGATCAGATAGACATCGCTCTTTTCGCGGACCATGCTGCCAAATGCAAGCCCGCTGCCATCCGGCAGATTGATATCCGTGATGACCATATCCACCTCTTCCTCGTCCCAGAGACGTCTGGCCTCCGCGACGGTGCGCGCCGTCAATACCTGATACCCCTCCTTGGTGAGCTTTAAGCTGATACCGCGGTTTAAATTCTCATCATCCTCTAAAAATAAAATCTTTTTCATGACTACTTTGATACAACCTGATTCTTTCCGCTGCGTTTGCCCACATAGAGCCTGCGGTCGGCGGACGACACCACCTGATGGCAGCTCATCAACGCATGGTTTTCGGCCACGCCAAATGTCATCGTCACGCCAAACTTCGTGAGCCCGCTGGCAAACTCGAGCTTCTCAATCTGGCAGCGAATCTGCTCGATCTGCCTGACCATCTCCTCTTTGGGAACCGGCAGAAGCACCAAAAACTCCTCGCCGCCCCAGCGGAATGTATTGCCCTCTCCCGGCACATTCTGCTTGATCACACGAGCCACCTGCATCAGCACCTCATCGCCGATATTGTGCCCGTATGTGTCATTTACCATCTTAAAGTCGTCGATATCCCCGATGGCAATGCAATATTGTTCCCTGGATTCCTCCATTTTGTGAAATATCTCCGCGCTGCTGGTGCGGTTGCGCAGCTTTGTGAGCTTGTCGTGATTGGCGACATAGATCAGCTCTTCGCGCTGCTCGCGCATCACCTCCCTGCTGTTCCTCACCCGCATGTAAAACAACAGGGTATACATGACAATCGCAATCATAGAGATCGTACAGTTGCCAATAAAAATATATTTTATGACAGGAAGCGCAGAGACTATGCTCCCATTATCCATGCCGGTGTTGAGCAGAGACGTCATGACCAGCGCACAGTCAATCAGGGCAAGCAGTACGGCGGACCACAGCGGATAACCGCCCGCCCCCTCTTCATCCGAATAGGAATTATAGAACGTGATCGGCACTACCAGGATGCCGTACATACTAAATCCAAATCCCCACCCCAGAATCAGATTACACATCATCACATGTACCACAAGCTCCGCGAACATGGAAAACAGCCAGACGCGCACGTCTTTTGTTTTGTGAAGGCAAAAACATCCCGTGATATAGAACACAACAGAACCTATATTAAAGACCGCCAGCAGCACAATATCAAAATAAGCGAAAACCACCAAAAGCAGCAGGTGTACCACGAAACAAAATGCAAACATGAGCCGATAGCTCATCATATCCGTAATCCATACATTCTTCAACTTCTGTGTCAAATTTTTTCTCCATCCCTTTTGATTTATATCAACGACCACTTATGTAAGGCATGTTACATACAAATAATAATACTGCATTTATTATACTACAAAAATTGCCAAACGCAAATTTTTTATCACTCTACCCGTTGGCTCCAAATACATCGGCCACCTCCGTGATCGAAATGTAAGCCTGCTTATCTATTTTATAAATAATCTCCCGCATTTTGCCGACCTGAAAACGGTTGAGGACAAAATAGATCATGGTTTTTGGCGAATCGGAATAATATCCTTTCGCCTGCATCAGCGTGATGCCGTTTTCAAACTCCGCGGAGAGCGCCGCGCAGATCTCCTCCGGCATGGTCGTAATAATCGTAGCCGCCTTGGAGCGGTCGAAACCCTCAATAATAAAGTCGACGGTTTTGAGCGCCGCCGCATAGGTGACGATCGAGTACAGTGGCAGTATCCAGCTTCCGATGAGGATGCCGCATATGACATACAGCGCGAGATTGTAAATCATCACAAACGTGCCGACCGTGATGCCGATACGCTTTGCAAAGATGATCGCCAAAACCTCAATGCCGTCCATGGCGCCGCCGTAGCGGATGGCGATACCGCTGCCGACGCCCGAGATCAGGCCGCCGAAGATCGCGCACAAAAACAGGTCGGAGCCGGCTAACGGCGACACAATCGAGACATCCACCGGCAGGATATCGGTAATCATCCACGCCGTAAAAGAATAAATAAAAACCGTATAGATCGCATAAATCGTAAACAGCGGCCCCTGTTTTTTGAGTCCATACAAAAACAGCGGAATATTTAACAGCAGCAAAAACAGAGGCAGTGACAGAGAGTCCGGCGTGATCTGGGATAGAATCATAGAAGTCCCGGATATACCGCTGTCATATAGTTTTACCGGCGCCAAAAAAACGACGACGCCGAAGGCGTTGATCACGCCGGCGAGCGTAAGCGGCAGGAAATGCAGCCAATGCAGCCGTTTTGCAATTGTTTTCAGTTGTTCCATAATAAAGTGCTTCCTTCCATATTTGGTGAGCTGACGGCCGACGGCAAATGCATGATTACTTTAATATCTCTCTTAACAGCTCCATGAGTTTGACCGTATCGATCGGCTTTGCGATATGCCCGTTCATGCCCGCCTCAAGCGCCGCTTTTTTGTCCTCATCAAAGGCATTGGCTGTCATGGCAATGATGGGAAGATGCGCGGCGGCGGGATTATCCAAAGCCCTGATCTGTCGCGTGGCTTCATAGCCGTCCATGATCGGCATCTGGATATCCATCAAAACCAGATCATACCGGCCCGGCTGCGCCGTCTTTAACTTATCCACCGCCACGACGCCGTCGTCAGCCACATCCATGACAAATCCCGCTTCCTGCAAGATCTCCACCGCGATCTCCTGGTTGAGCTCGTTGTCCTCCACCAGCAAAATTTTCTTTCCCTCAAAGGAAACGTCCGCCATCTCGTCCGTCTCCTCTGTATTCTGTACTATAAACGGCGACTCCAGAATCTCCCTTAACTCCGAGAGGAAGATCGGTTTGGAGCAAAAACCGGTGACGCCCGCTCTCCTCGCCTCCTCCTCAATGTCAGACCAGTCGTAGGCGGTCAGTATGATAATCGGTTTCCCCTCTCCGATGAGGCCGCGAATACGCCTTACCACTTCGATACCGTTCATATCCGGCATCAGCCAGTCGATGATATAAGCGGCATATTCATCATTCTGCTCCTCGGCGAGCTTGGTGCGCAGCACCGCCTCCTTGCCGGACGTCGTCCAGTCCGGCCTCATACCGATCACCGAGAGCATCTGCGTAACGCTCGAACAGGTATTAAAGTCGTCGTCGGCCACTAGCGCCCGCAGTCCCTTTAACTCAGGAATGACCTCCATCCGCACCGCGCCGGAACAAGTCCGAAACCGCAGAGAAACCGTAAAGGTCGTTCCCTTGCCCTCCTCGCTGACGACAGATATCTTGCCGCCCATCATATCGACGATATTCTTGGTGATCGCCATGCCAAGTCCCGTTCCCTGTATACCGCTGATCGTACTCGTCTGCTCCCGCTCAAACGGCTCAAAGACATGCGCGACAAATTCCTTGCTCATGCCAACGCCGGTATCTTTCACCTGAAACTCATAGGAGGCAAAGCCATCCGACGCACTGCCTTTTTGCATGATACGGACGCTGACAATCCCGCCCGGCTTCGTAAATTTCATCGCATTGCTCAAAAGATTCAGCAATACCTGATTGAGCCTTAACTTGTCGCACAGGACATTTTCGTTGACAACATCCGCGGTATCTATGTAAAAATCGAGCTGTTTGGAGGTGATATCCGCCTGCACGATCGTCTTTAAGTCATGCATGACCTCGGGCAGCGACGTTTCCTTTTCCTCAATCTTAACCTTACCGCTCTCGATGCGGCTCATATCCAAAACGTCGTTGATTAAACTCAGCAGATGATTGCTTGACGTCGTAATCTTGGACAAATAATCCTGCACCTGCTCCGTGTTGTCAATATGTGCCGCCGCCAGCGAGGTAAACCCGATGATCGCGTTCATCGGCGTCCTGATATCGTGGGACATATTGTTGAGGAATGTCGTCTTTGCCCGGTTGGCGTGCTGTGCTGCCGCCAGCGCGTCCTCGAGATCCATTTTCTGTCTCTCCAACCGCTCCTCCATCTTCTTCTCGTCGTCGATATCGACAAACAGCCCGACAAATGTGATCGGCGATCCGTCTTCGCGTCTGGACAATCTGCCGGCTGCATGGAACCATCGGCACCCGGCATGCCTGGTGTGAAGACGATACTCGACATTAAATGTTTTCTCACCGCTGTAATCTTTGACCGTATCCCAGTATTCTTTGAGAATCCGCTCCCTGTCCTCCTCGTAGAGCAGATCTGACCAGGATTCAAGCCTGTTCGGGAACTCCTGCTCGCTCTCATACCCCACCATCTGCCGGAAAACCTTTGACCAGTGACAGGAGGTAATCTGCGCGTCCTTGTCAAATTCCATGCTCCACAAACCCGAACCCATAGCCGCATGAATATTGCCCATGGCCGCCTGCTCTTTCTCAATCTGTGCGAACGCCGCCCGAATCTTATTCGCATCTGCCTTCTCCTGCTCGAGCACAATTCGCGCGCTCTTTTTGGATTGACGGATCAGGGCTATAAACACCACGAGCATCACCGCCACGGTGATGATAATCTGGATGATGCTGCGGCGCATCATGCCGGAGCTAATAAAGCCGATTTGCTCAGTGATGACATTGTCGCGAATCAGGATGGTCAGCATCCAGTTTGTTCCCTCGACCGGAACGTAGCAGAGGTCTTCTTCGGAGCCGTGATAATCAAACGATATCTGTCCCCTCCTGCCGTTAGAGAAATCTTCCTGAAGCTCCTCAAACGTGTATCCCTCGTCTATCTTGGCGTCGGCTAACGTAGAGAAGATATTGCTCCCCGCTTTCAGATAGCCAAAATCATTATTGGTCAGGCTTTCTCCATTGCGGTGGAACAAACTGCAATAGGTCTCGTTGTCACCGGTCTGCAAGGTCAGGGAACTAAGCATTTCGTCGATGTTGATCTGGATAAAACATACACGGACCCGTGCTCCCAGAAACGTAAGATCGTCCACCGGAACCGCCAAAATCACCTGTTTTTTGGCTCCGTAAAGATTCGTGGTGCTGACTACGGGCCCGGTCAGTTCCTCGGAGAGAAAACTGAACATGCTAAGGCCCGTTGACGTGCTGTGCTCCGTATAGACAATATTGTTTTCGTCCACGAGCGCAAAGCTATCCACGCCGTACATCCGCCTGACCTTGCCAAGGAAGCGGCGCAGCGTCTCCTGCGACTGCAAATCCGACGGCTCCAATATGCCGAGCGCATTTTCTATGTAGGCAAAACTACGGTTTAACTCCTCGGAAACCACCTGTGCCCGTCGCCCCGCCAGCTCTTCTAAGTAAAACTCGCTGACCTTGCTGACTGCAAGTCTCGTACCGACCCTGGCGCTCGTGGACACCCAGATTGTTGTGATCAGAAGAATCGCCGCTATGAGCAGTCCTCCCACGACAGCGTAAACCACTGTCTTTTTTCGTTGTCTTTTATTGATCGCAATATGCTGTGTCTGTTCCATTTGATATTCCCGCCATTTCTAATCGTTCACACCGTACAGTGTCTGAAGCAGCGCCGCAGCACTGTCTCTGTAAATAATTGTGGTAATTTCCTCCGTCTTTTCCGGGTATAGTTCTCCCGGGAGATATCCGTCCGCAATCTTAACGGCCACCTGCACGGTGTCAAAACCGATGGAATAACAGTCCTGGACGCCCAGGGCATAAATGGTGCCGTCCCGCAGATAACCGAGCGCCTCCTGGTCATGATCCATGCCGACGATGACGACCTCCTCGTTGCGTCCGGCCTCTATAACCGCTCTGGCTGCGCCGACCGGATTGCTCATATTGCAGCAGATGATGCCGGACAGATCGTCATATTTTTTCAAAAACTCCTGCGCAAGCGCATACGACTTTTCCACACTATCCTCATCATATGCGATCTCGGCAATCTCCATGTCAGGATATCTGCCGATCACATCCTGTGCGCCGAGCGCACGCTCCTCATGGCACGGCGCCCCCATCGTCCCCACAAGTATCGCCACTTTTCCGGTATATCCGAGCTTTTTGCACAGCGTTTCGGTCAGCTTGGCGCCGTCCTCATAATTATGGGTGTTGCCGACGTAGGCGATACGGTTGCACCCGTCCTCTTTCGAGGCGTCCGAGCTTGAAAATGTCATCACCTTATGCCCGTTTGCCGCCAGTTCATTGATTACCGGCGTCACGACATCGACGTCGGCCACATCCACTCCGATCACATCAAACTCCCGCGCAGCGGCATCCGCCAATCGGCGGGTCTGGTCTTTGGCAGACGCCCCGTTTGGCGCGAGATACTCATAATTAATAGCGACTCCCCTCTGTTCGTACTGCTTTACCGCGTCCTCCATGCCCAGCCAGACCGCGTCCCACCAGGGATGCACGGTTTTATAGGTAAAATAAAAATTATACTCTTTTTTCGCGGGCTCATACCCGTCAAGCACATGATCGAAATCAACGATACTCACCACACGCTCATTGCGCTTATTATTTTTCACGCTCCACATCACATCTTCGTTGGCCACAGGCAAAACCTGCTGTGAAACCCTGCCGCAACCGGCCAGCCCCAGACCAGCCAGCATAAAAATCACAGGCAAAACCCCAAAAACAAGATTGCTGTGATATGATTTTATCCTACCCGCACCGGCTTTTCTCATCTTCCCCAACATGACCGCTGATTCTCCTCTCTCTCAATACTATCGCTGATCGCTTTGCCCCAAAAAGCTCCCGCCCCCGCACATCAATCATGGCGCCAACCGACAAGATATGATCTATTATACATGATTTTCCACATAAAATAAAGTTATAATTCTTATGACTCACCCGGCGTCAAAAAATCCGTATAGACCCCTGTTACCCCGCGCGCCGTAAGTTCCTGCATCTCCTCGCGCGTGTTAAAGGTATGCATATACACCTGGATATCGCGCTCATAGAGCTGATCAAAAAACGACTGCTGCGATTTTGACTTACTCGTGGTAATCACCTGTATTCCCTGCCGGTATGCAAAATCAATGACCTCTTTCTCTGAAAATTCTTTGAGCGCATACATCGTGTAGACGATGGATTTCCAGTCATAAATACCCATAATCAAATCGAACGTTTTTTCGTTATAGAGCTGTGGAATAATCCGGTCGAGCACCTCCGGCGCCACACGGTTTGCCGTCTCGACAATCAGCGAAAACTGTTCCCGCAGCAGGTCTTTGCTTTTCTTTTGGTATCCGTGATCATATAGATATCCGGGTATTGTTTCATGAGCATAACCACATCCTCAAAGGAAAGCGGCGTATACTTTCCCTCAATCCTCATCGCTTTATACTCCGCAAGCGTCATCAGACTGCCGTCCTCGTGCTCGGGCACATCATGGACGGCGGCCAGTTGACCGTCGGCAGTCAGCCGCAGGTCCACTTCAAACACCCGAAACCCGGCCTTATAATTTGCCTCAAACGCCTCCAGGGAATTGGTATACGTCACACCGTCAATCCCTCCCAGCCCATGCGCTACATAAGGATATTTCGTCCACTCGTAATCAAAGCGATGCGGGTAATTGTCAATATAAATCACCTGCCTTATGCTCCCGTCACTTAAGGTGGCATCGTCTAAAACATGAAGGCCAAGCACATCCCGAAGCAGTGAAAAACTCAGATATAATTCACTGTCCTTCACGAAATAATCACCGCTGTTTTTTAATGTATTTGCAACAAACTCATGCTCACCCATCTGGAAGCTGGTCTCAAACAAACTCGATTGTTTCATCTCAAACGAATCCCCCAGCCCGACAGCCAGCGCACGTGCCTGTATAAAGTATTCCTCACTCTCATTGACATACAAAAGCGGTGCCGATGCGTCATAAAATTCATTGTTAATCTTTATTGGTTTGGAACTGACGTGGGCGGTCACTTCCGGTACGGCGATACGCCAGAATACCATAACGGCTGACCCGGCGACCAGCGCCAGAACGAGGGCGGCCATAATAAACTTGCGGAAGCGCTTCAGTCCCAACCCCCGTATGTTTGCACACACAATGCCAAGGAATATGGCGAGCGCCATAGACAATACGATCGCCGTCGTGCCATAGATGACAGAAGGTTCCCCGTTCCCCTCCGTGATCAGTTTCACTCTGCCAAACGGAAGCAAAGTGAGCACCGTTACCTCTGTGATTAACACGGTATACGCCAAAACCTCCAGCAGCGACAACAGCGCAGAAGGCTTTTCCTCATCCGCAGAAAACCATTTTTGCACAAGCCAGGTAACTGCCCCCGGCCCAAACAAATATAAAAAACGAAGCATTCTTTCCTCCTTACTAAGGTAAAAAGAGCTGTCCACACGATTTCATGCAGCAGCTCTGTCTATAGGCTCTTTCTTTGGGATGCCTGTCCTATCTTCTCTTCTTCTTTGACTTCCTGTTCGGCCGCTTTTTACCCGCGGCTGCCCTGTCATTGGCGTCGCCGGTGGCCATAGCCGCAGGCACGCCCTCGTCCCCTGCCGCTGCATCCTCCTCTGTGAGCGCCTGCTCATCTATGTCCTCTTCTCCCCCCTGCTCCCGGGAATTCTCAACTGCCTCTGCCGTCTCCTGTTCCGCCATAATCCCGTCTGTCTCCTGCATTTCGCAAGCCTCGGCTTTCCCACATGCCTCCTGCATTTCGCAAGCCTCGGCTTTCCCACATGCCTCCTGCATCTTGTCAGTCTTTGCGCTCCCTGACGCCTCCTGCATCTTGTCAGTCTTTGCGGCTTCACTCACTTCCCCGCTTTCTGTCAGCCCGGATACACGCTTGGGCTTGATCTCTTTGAGCAGCAGCGCCTTGCCAAGGTTTCCCTCCGCGCGCAGCTTTCTCGTCGTGTATGCCCACATCGGGTCCAGTTCTCCCCTGCCGATCTTTAACAGCGTCTCTGCAGTTGTCGTAAACAATACATCCCTGTCATGATAATCGTAGGGCTCGACAATCACTTCGCCGTCCTTGATCTCCAGGTAAAAAATACCCTCCGCTTCTCCCGTCACATTGAACTGAAACGCAACGTGCTCTTTGATATTGCCCGCATCGGCGCCCGCATAAGCAGCTCTCACTGCGTCCACCAATTCAAAATATGTCATATCCATCTGCCTCCTATTGTCATAATTTCATTAACTATATCACTATTTTTCTCATCCTGCAACGTATCTTTGCAAAATTCTCTTGACCTTAGTTATCATATATGATAACTTTAAGAGTGCAATTTGCATTATATTGACTTTTTGAGTGAGGAAAAATATGACACATGCAACAGGGCACAATCCGGCTGCCGCAGACAACGATACGCGTACCGCCGCCTCTGCCGCCGCCAGGAAGGACGTCGCAAAGCAGCTAAAAGCGGCGCGCCAGGACGCCAATGTGACGCAGGAAGTCCTTGCGACCCGCATTGGCACAAAGAAGTCAAATATTTCACGTTTTGAACGCGGAAACTATAACCCCAGCCTCGATTTTCTTGTGAAGCTGGCGGAAGGGCTCGGGAAACAGCTCCATATCAGCATCCGCTAAAGCAAATCCGTTGCCGCTATACAGTTGAAAACGTATTTTAGGATGACAGTAGCTTTAGTATCTGTACCATAGAAAGGTTTCATACTGTGAAAAATCTTCCTGACCGCCGGTTTTTCACAGACAAATTTGTTGGAGAACACAATGGCAACAGCAAAAATATTGGGTGATATCAAAAAAATAGACAAAGACGTAGAAGTCTGCCGCACCACCAATCAGATGATCAGTAAGCGGGCGGCAGAATTATTAATAGAAAATCAGATTCCCTTTTCCAGGGACTGGGTAAAAATACCCTTTTTCCAGAGAGAAAAGTACCGGGGTGCGCGAAAATTTTATGTCATCCGCACCAACCGCAACCGCTACAGCCAGGCGAGACGCACCATTGATACCATGGAGCCCGCCTGCAAGCGGAAGTTATATTTTGGCGGCTATTCTTACGATTCCCGAATCCGGTAGAGATACTGCCGCCCCAGCTTGCCGGGGCGGTCCACGATCTTTAGCTCATACAAAAGCAGCAGCACCGTCCGCGCCAAATCTGCCGTTATTTTGGCATATTTCGCGAACTCTTTGGCGGTAAACGGTTCCGGCAGGTCATAGGGTATAAACTGCATATAGTCCTCTCTGCGGTCGATGGCAACCTCCTCCACAAAGGAGAGCGGGATGCGGTCGTAGCGCTCGCTCCCCCTCTTTTTATCGCGGCTCCACCCGTTTAACAGGCGGTATTCTTCCATATCAATCAGCGCAAAACGGAACTTCATATTGGGATGATTCAAAAAAGGCCGTATCTTATACAATTCTGCAAACGCGTGGTAGGGACTGCCCCGCTTCGGCGATTTGCGCTTTGCGGAAGCCTCGCCGGACGTCTCGTCAATCCAGCTAAGCCACTTGATGTGCGGTATCGGATAGACCACCGTCACGGGGTACAGCGGCAAAAACACCTCCAGTTTTTTTCGCATCGCGTGAAAAGACCGGGTCTGAATCTCAATAATTTCAGACCCGGTGTATATATCCGCCACATATCCCGCAATCGGAATCTCATGCATATCGGTATCAGGAGCGTAATAGTGCTTTAACACGGCGTGCACCGTCTTCTCCGACAGCGTCCCGATGCCCTGCCTCTCACGGTTTTTTCCGATGATACGCGCTTTCGCCTGTTCAAATTTCACCTCGTCGACACTCATAACCTGTCCATTTCCGCCCCGAAGGCTACAAAATTATCATCTTAAAACATCCTTTCATTTGCCCGGATGCCTCATATCTTTTAAGATGTCAAAACAGTCGAACGTGCGAAAATAATCGTCCGGCGTCTCCGCACGGCGAATCAGGCGCGCACTGCCGTCCTCCTGTAACAAGATCTCCGCCGAGCGAAGCTTTCCATTATAATTGTAGCCCATGGAAAACCCATGTGCGCCGGTATCGTGGATAAATAAGAGATCACCCCTGTCAATCTCCGGCAGCATGCGGTCGACCGCAAATTTATCACAGTTTTCACACAGAGAACCAACCACGTCATAGGTGTGGTCGCAGGGCGCGTCCTCTTTGCCCATCACCGTAATGTGGTGGTAGGCGCCGTAAATCGCCGGGCGCATCAGATTGACCGCGCAGGCGTCGACGCCGATATATTCTTTATAGGTGTGCTTTTCGTGAATCGCCCTCGTCACCAGCGCACCGTAGGGAGCCATCATAAACCGTCCCATTTCGGTGTAGATCGCCACATCGCCCAGCCCCGCCGGCACTAAAATCTCGTCAAACGCTTCCTTGACCCCGGCGCCGATGGCATAGATATCATTCGGCGTCTGCTCCGGCGAATAGGCGACGCCCACGCCGCCCGAAAGATTGATAAAGCGAATGTCACACCCGGTCTTTTCCTTTAGCTCCACCACCAGTTCAAACAACTGTCTTGCCAGCTTGGGGTAATACTCATTGGTGACCGTATTGCTGGCCAGAAATGCGTGGATGCCAAAATATTTGGCGCCCTTTTCCTTTAGAATCCGAAATCCCTCCACCAGCTGATCGTGTGTGAAACCGTACTTGGCATCGCCGGGATTGTCCATGATGCCGTTGCTCATCTGAAAAACGCCGCCGGGATTGTAACGGCAGCTGATCGTCTCGGGAATCCCTCCGATGACCTGCTCCAAAAAATCAATGTGCGTAAAATCGTCCAGGTTGATGATCGCCCCCAGCTCGTTGGCAAACGCAAACTCCTCCGCCGGCGTATCGTTGGAGGAAAACATGATATGCGCACCGTCAAAGTGCAGCGCGTCCGCCAGCATAAGCTCGGTCAAAGACGAGCAGTCGCAGCCGCAGTCATACTCCTTTAAGATATCCAACAGAAACGGATTCGGCGTCGCCTTAACCGCAAAATACTCGCGGAATCCCTTGTTCCAGGCGAATGCCTCCCGCACAGCCTTCGCATTCTCGCGGATTCCCTTTTCATCATAGAGATGAAACGGCGTCGGATATGCGCTCACAATCTCTTCTAACTGTTCCTTTGTCACAAATGGTGTCTTTTTCATAGGATAACCATACCTTTCTCTGATTTTGTATCATTTATCATTGCCCGTCTGACCGATGAAAGAAAAATCGCATGCGCCCTCATCCGGCAATATCATAATCAAAAATGATGTAACCGTTACGCGTTCTTACTTACTTTGCAGCGGGTGCAAAGTCCTGGGCTCAATTACAACATAATTCATTTCTATAACCCTTTAAAATACTGCCTGTATTAAAAACATATACAAAACGGTGCCCGCGCCGATGCTGAGCAGATTGTTCCGCTTCCAGACATGCAATAGGACGACCACCGCAGCCGAGACGGCCTCCGGGATTCCAAACGGAAACTCCGTGAGCGCAACGGACCGGAAACAGTAGACAATCAACATGCCGATGACCGCCGGCGGCAGCATCCTGCCCAGATAAGAGATTAACGGCGGTATCTCCTTCCCTTTCGGGAAAAATACAAACGGAATGGCCCTGGTTAAAAATATCGTTCCCGCCACCGTTAAAATAATCACGATGGAGCGTAAGGCACTAACCGGCATTTTCTGTCTCCTCCTCTTTCTGATCAAGTATTTTTCTGCCCGGAATCAATAATAACATAATCGCTATCATGGTGGGAAGTATAAAATTTTCAGGACCGAACAGCAGCAGGCATACAAGCCCGCAGGCCAGGCCGATAAAAAGGCTGGGACGGTTCTTTTTCTCAAAAAACTGTTCCACCATGATAACCAGGAACAAGGCCGTCATCGCGAAATCAATTCCCTTGGCGTCAAACGGAATCGCAGCCCCCAGAAACGCCCCGATGCCTGAGCCGATAATCCAATACGCCTGGTCGAGCAGGGCGATCGCAAAAAGAAACTGTTCTTCTTTCACGCCTTCGGGCACTTTTGTGATAAAAAATAAAGAATACGTCTCATCGGTCAGGGAAAAGATCATATAGAGCTTCTTCTTCCCCATGTCCGCAAAGCGCTCGAGCAGAGACAGGCCGTAAAAAATATGGCGTATATTGATCATAAATTCCAGAAAGATCACATGTAACAAACTGATGCCCGGCACAAAAAAATTGACCGCCAGATACTGGCCGCTCCCCGCATAACACAAAAGGCTCATGAGCATCGCCCACAAAAAATTGTATCCCTTTTCCTGAATCATCACCCCAAAGGCCATGCCGATAAACAGATATCCCGATAAAACCGGTATGGTATAGGGAAACGCCCTGGCAAAAACTTTTGCATAAGTTTTCATTTTTCTCTTTTCTAGTCCCTTTACATATGTTATAATTTATCTATATGTTGTGTTCTTTTTTGGACACGCTACTATTTTAACGCAAATGCATCGAGAATGCTACCCTGTTTTTTCACGAATTACAAATTAGTAGAACGGAAGGTGTCTTTGATGGACGTTACGATTTTAAACTATCTGAATCAGGATTTTGTCGATCGTGTCAACCAGCATGCCGAAGCCAGGGCGGCCGCGCGCGCCGAAGCCGCACGCATCGCCGCCGAACAGGCAGCGAAGGAGGCGGCGGAGGCGCAGAGCAATGATTTTGCGTCCGTGCTGGAAAATGCCGCTTCCGAGACGGGCAGCACGTCGTCCCCCGTCGTCTGCCCCGAAAATCTGGCCGAGGTTTTCACGGAAGCATCAAACACATACGGCGTCTCCGAGAAATTACTGATCTGCATGGCCAAAGCAGAGTCCAATTTTAATCCGGCTGCGGTCAGCAGCGCGGGCGCTATGGGCATCATGCAGCTGATGCCGGCCACCGCCTCCGCCTTAGGCGTCGCCAACGCTTTTGACGCGCGCGAAAACATCATGGGCGGCGCATGCTTAATGGCGCAGCATCTTCAAAAATACCAGGGTAACGTCTCTTTGGCTCTCGCAGCATACAACGCGGGCAGCGGCGCAGTCGACCAGTACGGCGGCATCCCGCCCTACGCGGAGACGCAGTCCTATGTGCAAAAAATACTCGGCTATATGGACACGGAGATCACCGTTCCCGCCTACACCGGCGGCGCTTATGACACGACCGCCTCTACCCCTTCCGGCAATGCCTCCGCCGGCACTTCGGCCAATCCGTACAGCGACGCTGCGGCAGATACAGCGAGCCTAGACGCGCTGTCCGCCCTGACCGGTGAGGACCGCGACCGGGCAAACGCCGCGATCGAAAGCTATTTCGCATCGCAGAATATCAGTCTCGCCAAACTGCAGAAGCTGATTTTAGCAATCCGTGCAGAGGAAGACGGCGAGCCCCAGGATACGGCATCAGCCGAGGCCCTGACCCAGGACACCGCAGGCCAAAAGCAGTTTGAAGTCACGGTCTCGCAGGGAATCGACAACGATACTGCTTTGTAAATAGCATTGATAAAAATAGAAAAAACAGAATTATTTTAAATCGCACTCCATCCCGGCTAATAACCGATATGCTCCCGGCCGCCTGTCGCGAAACAGGCCCCATTCCAGCCGTTTTGCGTCCAGGTCGCACAGATCATATTCGTGTATCAGAATTTCTTCCTGATCTCTGGAGGCGCTCTTTATCAGCTCCCCCGTCGCGTCGGTGAGAAACGAGGAGCCATAAAATACCAGCGAAGAGCTCTGCCCGCCGTTTTCTTCGGAAGGTTTTACGCACTCCTCTCCAATCCGGTTCGCCGCAGCAACCGGCATCAGATTGCAGGCGGCATGTCCCTGCATACAGCGTCTCCAATGAGGCATACTGTCGCACGCTAAGATCGGCTCGGAACCGATCGCAGTCGGGTACAGTAAGAGCTCGGCTCCCTTAAGCGCCATCGCGCGCGCCGTCTCCGGGAACCACTGATCCCAGCAGATTCCAACGCCGATTCTGGCATATCTCGTCTCAAACACACGAAATCCCGTATCCCCGGGCGTAAAATAAAATTTTTCCTGGTAATAATGATCGTCGGGAATGTGCGTCTTACGGTAGACGCCAAGCACGCTCCCGTCCGCGTCGATGCAGGCAACGGAATTATAAAGCTGGTTGGCCTCCCGCTCATAAAAACTGATCGGCAGCACAATCCCTAACTCTTTTGCCAGTCTCACTCCCATCTGCACCGCGTCGTTTTCACTCACCGGCTTAGCAAAATGATAATAGTCATAACAGCGCTCCTGGCAAAAATACTGCCGCTCAAACAGTTCGGGCAGCAAGACAATCTCTGCCCCCTCCGCCGCCGCGAGCCGAATCTTTTGTTCGGCGTTCTCCAGGTTTTCTCTGATCTTTGTACTGCAGCGCATCTGAACGACTGCCAGCTTCACATTTCTCATCCTCTTGCTCCTCTCTGTCAAACAATCACTCACACAGGTATCTGCTGTGTGATGCAATGAATATTTCCGCCGCCTACCAGAATATCTCTGGCAGAAACGGGCACGACCCTGCGGCCGGGATTTAAGCGCTCCATGATTGCGACCGCCAGCCGGTCGCTCTCTGTGTTTTCTCCTCCAAAAACGGGCATCACCACCGCATTATTGGAAAAATAGAAATTGACATAGGAAGCCGCCAGCCGCTCCCCCGCTTCGCGCATATCCTCTCCCGGCGCAAACGAATATCCGCCCAGATCTTTTTCCTGTACACAGACCGGGTGTCTGGGAATCGGCAGCTTATGAACCGTGATCTTTCTTCCTCTGGCATCCGTCTCACGCTCCAGATAGGACAGGTCGGCCGCCGACATCGGATATTGCGGGTCATCCGCATCGTCCGTCCACGCGAGAACCACTTCCGCCGGCCGTATGAACGCACACACATTATCCACATGCTCGTTGGTCTCATCCCCGTATATGCCAAAAGGCAACCACAATACTTTCCGGGCCCCAGTATGCTTCTTTAATCTTGATTCTATTTCTGCTTTTGTCAGTCCCGGATTCCTGCCTTTGCTGAGCAGGCAACGCTCTGTCACTAAGAGCGTGCCCTCGCCGTCGCTGTGTATCGAGCCGCCCTCTAATACAAACGGCGACGCGTCATAGATGTGGTAGCCGTAATTTTTTGCAAAAAAAGACGCGAAAGCGTTATCTTTTTCCCATGATGCATATAATCCGTCATAATCGCCGCCCCACGCGTTAAACTCCCAGTTGACCGCGCAGACCTGCCGCTCCTGCTTTTTCTGCTCATCGACCGCGCCCAGTGACGCAGCCGCCCCCGGATTGCCCACGCCTCCTTTTTTTCTCTTTATCGTGAAATCCTCTGGCTCAGCCGCCTCCAGATTTCCTGCGGCTCCTTTTTTTCTCTTTACCACGAAAGTCGGCGCTACGTCCCTGGCCCAGGCGTCGTCCGTCTCCGCCAGAAAAATCTCCACGTTCGCGCGCCAACGCTCTTTGTCTGATTTTTGATATACGGCGCACATCCCGCGCGCCAGAACGTAGCGCTCTGTACCGTGCGGCAGCCTCTCGGCGTGATCGTTTAGCAGCATAGCGACCGCCGAAGCGATACACTCCTTTCCCGCCGCCACATATACGCGCTCGCTCCCCGCGATCGCGGCTATTACATTGGCAAAAGCTTCCCGCGCGGCCCGGGCCCCATACGGCCACGACCCCGGGCGCGCCGGCCAGATCAAGATACACCCGCTGTGCCGCTCAAACTCCGCTGGCATATAGTACCCGTCTGCTGCCGGCGTACTGCCTTTTATCACTCTCTCATCCATCGACGCCTCCCAAAAAACTGGCATGTTCGCTTCCTAAATAGCTGATATGTTTGTCTCTCTAAAAAACTGCCATGTTTGCCTCCAAAATGGTGCCATATGCCATAATAGTGGCCATACAGCAGATTGCACAGCCGCTTACGACAATCGCCCCTTGAAATCTTCGTATCCAAACTGCCGGATCATCTGCACCTCCCCGTTTTCATGCAGCAATGCGATCGAGGGCAGCGGTATCCCGTTAAACGTGTTATTTTTCACCATAGAATAAATGGCCATATCCTCAAATACCAGCCGGTCCCCGACGTTAATTTTGCGCGCAAAGCTGTAGTCGCCGATCACATCCCCGGCCAGGCAGGTGAGTGAGGACAGGCGGTATGTGAAAGGCTTCTCCCCCGCCGGATAAGCGTCGCGCAGTGGAGGCCGATAGGGCATCTCAAGCACGTCCGGCATATGGCAGGCAGCCGAGGCGTCTAAAATTAAAATCTGCATTTCATTTTCTACAATATCCTCGACGGTCGTCACCAGATACCCGGCGCCAAGCGCGACGGCCTCGCCGGGCTCCAGATATACCTGCAAATCGTATGTCTGTTTGATATATCTTATCAGTTCTTTTAACTTTTCGATCTGGTAGCCATCACGGGTGATATGATGTCCTCCGCCCATATTGAGCCATCTGACCTGACGCAAATAGGGAGCAAACTTTTCCTCCAGCGCATAAAATGTGGCCGCAAGATCACCCGCATCCTGCTCACAGAGCGTGTGAAAGTGAATCCCCTCGATATCCTCCGGCAGCGTTTCGCCAAACTGACCGAAAAATTTTTCATATATCATGCCCAGGCGGGAACCGGGCGCGCAGGGGTCATAAATCGCATGGCCCTCCTGTGTGGAGTATTCCGGGTTGACACGAATCCCGATGCTCACGTTTTCATGCCCCGTTACAAGCTCTCTGTGCTTTTGATACTGTGCGTAGGAGTTGAAAATGATGTGATCGCAGAGCTTCACCAGCTCTCTCATGTCCTCCTCTTTGTACGCGGGCGCAAACACATGATTCTCTTTGCCCATCTCCTGTGCGCCGAGACGCGCTTCATAGAGGCCGCTGGCCGTCGTGCCGCTTAAGTATGCTCCGATCAACGGATACAGCGAATACATAGAAAATGCCTTCTGCGCCAAAAGGATATGACAGCCGGCATCGCGCTCCAACTGTTGCAATATTTTTAAGTTGTCTTTTAATTTTTTCTCGTCCACCACATAACACGGGGTGGGCAGTTCATTCCACTTTAACATCATGCCCTCTTTTATAACAGGCGCAGGAATCTTCATCAAAGAGAAGTCTCCTGCGCCAATCCAGACTCAAAAAATCTATAAAATATTATTGTGGTTTAACTAATCTACCAGCTGTGGGTTCTCTTCGACAACCCACGGCAGTCCATACTGGTTTAACATATCCATAAACGGGTCTGGATCGAATTCTTCAATATTAAAGACCCCATCCTTATCCCACACCTTGTCGACAATCAGCGCCGCGCCGATCATGGCCGGCACCCCGGTCGTATAGGAAATGGCCTGTGAGCCGACCTCACGGTAACATTCCTGATGATCACAGACATTGTAGATATAGATGGTTTTCTCTTTTCCGTCCTTTTTACCGGTAAAAATACAGCCGATATTGGTCTTGCCGACCGTTCTAGGCCCCAGGGAAGCGGGGTCCGGCAGGAGCGCGCGCAAAAACTGAATCGGCACGATCTCTCTTCCCTCATACGAAATCGGCGAAGTGGACAACATGCCCACGTTCTCCAAACACTTCATATGGGTCAGATAACTCTGTCCGAACGTCATAAAGAAACGAATCCTCTTTACGCCGGGTATGTTTTTCGCCAGCGATTCGATCTCTTCATGGTGAAGCAGATACATGTCCTTCTCGCCGACTTCCGGGAAATCATAGACTCTTTTTATCTCCATCGGCTCCGTTTCCACCCAATGGCCGTCCTCCCAGTAGGAGCCGTTGGCCGAAACCTCGCGAAGATTAATCTCCGGGTTAAAATTTGTCGCAAACGGGTAGCCGTGGTCGCCGCCGTTACAGTCTAAGATATCAATATACTCGATCTCATCAAAGTAATGTTTAAGCGCATATGCCGAGAATACGCTCGTGACGCCGGGGTCAAAGCCGCTGCCGCACAGAGCGGTAATCCCCGCCTGCCGAAAACGTTCCTGATAGGCCCACTGCCAGGAATAGTCGAAATACGCGGTAAATCCCGCCTCTTTGCAGCGTTTCTCGTAAATTTCCCTCCAGACAGGGTCATCGGTATTCTCCGGCTCATAATTTGCAGTGTCGATATAGTCCACCTTGCACGCAAGACAGGCGTCCATGATCGTCAAATCCTGATAGGGGAGCGCGACATTGAGCACGGCATCCGGCTGATACGAATCGATCAGTTTGATCAGTTCGTCCACGTTGTCGGCATCGACCTGCGCCGTTGTGATCTGTGTGTCGGTCGTCCCCGCCAGTTTTTCCTTTAACGCGTCACATTTTGACTTTGTCCTGCTGGCAATGCAGATTTCCGAAAAAGTTTTGCTGTTCTGACAGCATTTGTGGATTGCCACGCCGGCAACCCCGCCGCAGCCGATGATTAGTAATCTTCCCATTTTCCCCTCTCATTCTGCCGCTACCGCGGCTTAACATTTATTACTAGACAAAGGATTCCCTCTGCTATTGTGTCGGCGGCACGCGCCCCAACCGTCGGGCGTCTAATGTTTGCCGCTCTTTCTGCCCTCTTCCTCCTCGAGCATGTCCTCCACATATTTTGGCAGCATGAATGCCCCTTTATGCAGGTTGGTCGTATAATACCAGGTCAAAATCCCCCGCTGTTTCCAGCGGTCGACGTCCAAATCCGCCAGCGGATGATATTTTCTGGATGCAAACCCAAACAGCCAGTATCCCGAAGAGCAGGTGGGAATGTGGGCCTGATAGACGCGGCTGATCGGAAAGCTATGACTGGCTTTCCGATGCATAAACCTGCACGACTCCTCATCGCCGTCGTAAAACGGGCTCCCGTGCTGGTATACCATAATGCCGTCCTCATTTAAGGCGCGGTAACAGTTTCCGTAAAATTCCTTGGTAAACAGCCCGGCCGTGTGCCCCAGCGGGTCGATGGCATCATTGATAATCAAATCGTACTGATCGTGCTTGTTCCGCAGATAGCGCAGGCCGTCCTCATAGAACACCCGCACCCGCTCATCCTCCAGGCCGCAGGCATTGTCGGGGAAAAACTCTTTGCAGACGTCCACAAACACATGGTCAGGCTCCACCACATCGATCTCCTCAATCTCTTCGTAATGGGCTAGCTCCCTGGCAACGCCGCCGTCGCCTCCTCCGATCACAAGCACTTTTTTTACATGTGGATGTACCGCCATCGGCACATGAACAATCATTTCATCATAGATAAACTCGTCCGCCTCCGAAAATACGATACTGCCGTCAGAGCTTAAGAATCTGCCAAATTCCTTTGATTCAAATACGTCAATCCGCTGAAACTCCGTCTGCTCCCCGAACAGCTGCTTTTCCACTTTCACGGACACTTTCACATTTTCCGTGTGATAATCCGAAAACCATAATTCCACATTTGCTCTCCTATTTTCCTCTGCCTGTTTTATTTCCAGACGCTCTTATCCTCGACGAGCACATTCAAGTACTCTACATTCAAATCCTCGGTGCCCTGCATCGAACACCCCTTTTCTTTTGCATAGTTAATATATTCGATGATTTCCTTTGTGATCATCTCACCCGGCGCCAAAATCGGGATACCCGGCGGATAGCACATCACAAATTCGCCGCAAACCCGCCCGGCCGTCTCCTGCAGCGGCAGCTTTTGCTTCTCAGAATAGAAGGCGGTCTGTGGAGAGACCAAAACGGTAGGATTGATATACTCGGTGTTCAACATTGCCGTCGGGTCCTTAGAATAGAGGCGCTTGATATCGGACAGCGCCCCCACCAGCCGTTCGATATCCTGTATCCGGTCGCCGATCGAGATGTATGCCAAAATATTGGCGATATCTCCAAGCTCGATCTGAATATCGTATTCATCCCGCAGCAGATCATACACCTCAATCCCTGCAAGACCGATATCCCTGGTATATACCGCAAGCTTTGTCACGTCAAAGTCGTAGACGCTGCCGCCGTTTATCATCTCTTTGCCGTAAGCGTAATAGCCGCCGATATCGTTGATTTCCTTTCTGGCGTATTCGGCCATCTGGCTCACACGCTTGAAAGATTCTTTTCCGCGCAGTACCAGATTGCGCCTGCTGATATCAAGGCTTGACATCAGCAGATAGGAGGCGCTCGTCGTCTGCGTCAGGTTGATGATCTGGCTCACATACTCCCAGTTGACATTTTTTCCGGTCAGCAGCAGAGAGCTCTGCGTCAGGCTCCCCCCCGACTTGTGCATGGAGACAGAGGCCATATCCGCCCCCGCATCCATCGCACACACCGGAAGCTGCTCTCCAAAATACAGATGTGTCCCGTGCGCCTCATCCACCAGCACCAGCATATTGTGCTGATGTGCCAGTTTGACGATGGCGCGCAAATCCGAGCACACGCCATAGTAGGTTGGATTATTGACTAACACCGCCACCGCACCCGGATTCTCCACAATCGCCCGCTCGACCTCGGATATTTTCATGCCCAGCGATATGCCAAGCCTTGTATCGACTTCGGGGTTGACATACACCGGTACCGCGCCGCAGAGCACCAGTGCGTTTATCACGCTTTTGTGCACATTGCGCGGCAAAATAATCTTAGAACCCACCCGGCAGACGGACAGCACCATGCTCTGAACGGCGGAGGTCGTTCCCCCGACCATAAAAAAGGCATGCTCCGCGCGAAATGCCTCTGCCGCCAAATCCTCCGCCTCCTTGATCACTGACACCGGATGGCAGAGATTGTCCAAAGGCTTCATAGAGTTGACATCTAAGCTGACGCACTTTTCCCCCAGCAGCTCCACAAGCTCCGGGTTTCCTCTCCCGCGCTTATGTCCCGGCACGTCAAACGGTACCACACGCCGTCTTTTTAAATCTTCCAATGCCTCATACAGCGGGGCATGCATCTGTGGATTACGTTCCATCTATCTGAATAACCATACCTTTCTTAGAAAACCGCAGTGCAAGCGGAATCCGGCTCATTTAAAGTTTGTCTTCGACAAAGAGCCGGATTCCCGCTTGGCTAGATACACGCGTTCTTACGGGAACTGTTACTGAAATATTATCTCTTACCGGCTTACAGCGAAAAAGGCAGGTGTCTGCAACACCTGCCCTATCTGTCAAATTATCATAGTCATACTTTATGTATCTTCCGTTACATGCTGCAAAAACTATTCTCAGCAAATATTTGCTATTACTACTCTTATTGACCGTTTCACAAGTGATCTTTATCAATACTTATAAAATTTGAGCTCTTAACTCCATCAATAACGCGGCGTATCACCGCAATCGGCAGCTGCCCCGCCTGTCCGTATGGGCTTAACCAATCGCTTGGTGGGCAAATATTTGCATGAAAACAATTCCTATTCATGTAATTGGTAGTATAACATAGTGGAGACAGAATTGCAAACAATTTATTTTGTATGCCTGTCTTCCTGCATATGAAACATCCGGTGTAACGCAACACCCAATTTGTTCTTTCCCTTATCGCTCGAATTTTTCCAGCAATTCTTCTAACTGCTTGGCTAGCTCTCTGTTTTCGTCCGACTGCTCTTGTATCAGATTCGCAATATTAGAGATTACCTCTGTTTTTTGTACGATGGCGTCAATCGCCGTCCTGTTTTCATCGGTGATCACTTTCACATCTCCCATGTTGTCGGAAATCTGCATCACAGACTGGTAAAGCTCTTTGACCTCGCGATCCGACACGTCGAGTTTTTCCTTGATAAAATCGACCTCCTGGCTGTATAGCGCAGCCTTCTTGACGAAATCCTCAAACTGTCTCACTACGTCCTTCTCGATAAACCCGATCACAGAATCGAAACAGGAATTTACCGTGACAATGCTTTCGTCGGCCTCTTTGCACAAGGTTTGAATAGCGGAGGCCGTATTTTTTGAGGTATCGGCAAGATTGGCGATCTCCCCGGCCACGACGGCAAATCCGCGTCCCGCCTCCCCGGCCCGCGCTGCCTCAATCGAAGCATTGAGCGACAAAAGATTGGTCTGCCCTGCAATATTTAATATTTCGGATGCCAGCTCATTGATTCTTGTCAGGCTCTTAAGGCTAAGCAGCGCTTCGCGCACAGAGCTTCTTGTGCGGTCTAACGTATCCTGGCCGTTCTTGTACGCATATTCCGCCTCCTGTCGCATGGACTGTGCGCTGACGATAATCTCCCCGCTCGCGTGAACCGAGGTGGAAATATTCTGCCGCACTTCCTCAACCGCTGAATTAATCTTGGAAATCTCCTCGTTTGCGTTCGAGACAATCGCGTTGGTATTCTCCATGGAGGCCGAAAACTCTTCGGTCGTCGCAATATTATCCGCCACACTGTCAGACAGCTCACGCGCAGAATATAATAGCCCGTCCGCCTTTCCCTCCAGCTTGCCGCAGCAATCCTGCAATGTTCCCGTAATCCTGCGCAAAGACTGCACCAGACTGTTCGTAGCCTGTGTGATACTGCCAAGCTCATCCTTTCTGCCGGCAAACCGGTTGCTCTCCGCCTTTTCGGTGATATCCAGCCTCTCCAGTGCCACAATGCTGTCCTCGATAATGCGCATCGGCTGCGTCATCTTGCGGATAATCAGGAATGATATCAAACTGAGCAGCAGCAAGGCGCCGATACAAAAAACAATCAGTACCACTTTTAAGCTGTTGGTCGAGGCAAAAATCTCCACTTCGTCGTTGTTGACGAAGAAAATCCAGCCAAAATCCGCCATATAATAGTAGGTCGCAATAAAGTCCTGGCTGCCCTCGCTGTACTGGATATATCCGGTCGTATCCTCCGTGCTGCCCGCGAGCCTTTCGCATACCGCCTGTATGTATTCTTCTTCCGCGACAGTCGCTACTTTCTCACTGTCCTCGGTAAAAATATATTGTCCGTCCCTGATATTTACCATACAGTAGGCGGCATGTTCCATTCCGTTGATCACAAGGCTGTCCAGAATCTGAATCAAGCCGCTGGTAAAAACCCCGCCGCCCACCAGACCGATCGGGCTTCCCGTCTCGTCGTATACCGCCCGGTACAAAGACACAATCTGCTGTTTGCTCGCAGGCGATATGATAATCCCTGTATTATAGACGCCGTCAGCCGCCAGCATGGCATCCTGCAAGGCTTTGAGGGAATCCCCCTCCCGCGTGGTGATGCCGACCACGGCGGCGTTGGTGTGAGCCAGCACATGCGTATTCCACTCACTGGTATACAGCCCCTCCAGATTGGACACATCAGCCGAAAACTTCTCCGTGTAGCTCTGCGCTTTCGCGGCAAGCTTTTCGTCCTCCGGGTTCTTTAACAGATCGGTAATCTCCCCCGCCCTGCTGTAGGCCGTCAGCGTATTCTCCGTCTCTTTTACATAGTTTCTTACAATCTGGGCGCGCTCCTGCGTAATGGTCTCCATACTATTGATGGTGTTTTCCTTAGTGCCCTGTGTCGTCCTGCTGATTACAAAAGTGGACAAAATGATCATAACAACAATCTGCATGACCAAAATGCATGCGATAATCTTCTGCCCCAGCGTGATCTGTACATTTCGTTTTGTCATTTTCCCCACCGTATTCCTCTCTGTACTGATACAAAAGCCTACAAAATACGTTTCATAACCTCAGGCACCCCTTTCGGCAATTCTAACATGCCCACATTTATTTTTCAACAAAAATGCGCTCTAAAAATAAAAAAATTTTGGTAAATTTTAAAACAGGGCCGAACCCCCCTGCCGGGAATCCAACCCTGATTATGTGATGCGCAAACAGTGATACCCTTACTCGGTCCACTCTCTCACCAGTGCAATCTCTCGCTGATATCCCGCGTCATCGTTGGGCGTCTCCAAGATAAACGGTCTGCCGGAGAGCAGCGGATGTGTGGCAACCCTTCGCATCGCCTCTAAGCCAATACACCCTTCTCCGATCTTTGCATGGCGGTCTTTGTGCGAGCCGCGCTCATTCATACTGTCGTTAAAGTGCACGGCATAGAGAAGATCAAGGCCGATCACCCGGTCGAACTCCTCGAGCACTTCATCCAAATGCCCCACAATGTCATAGCCGCCGTCCCACACATGACAGGTATCGAAGCAGACCCCGACTTTGTCTTTCTGTTCCACTTTATCGAGAATGGCGCGAAGCTCCTCAAAATTGCGCCCCACTTCGCTGCCTTTTCCCGCCATCGTCTCTAAAAGCACCGTCGTCGTCTGTTCCGGCCGCAGGATATCGTTTAATGTCCCTGCCACCAGATC
Source organism: uncultured Roseburia sp. (assembly GCA_947567625.1). Classification (GTDB taxonomy): domain Bacteria; phylum Bacillota; class Clostridia; order Lachnospirales; family Lachnospiraceae; genus Roseburia. Next base: position 37,176 of record CANONN010000025.1, read on the forward strand.
AATACCGGCCTCTGCTCCCTGTCCCACATGGGAACCGGGATGAAAATTGTAGTAATTGCCCGGCGTATACTCCATGCGCCTTAAATCGTCGGCGATCATTTCCCTGGAAAACGCGCGGATATCTTCCTTTGCGGCGCAAAGATTCATGGTGTAAGGCGCGTGCGCCACCAGCTTGCCAAACTGCCGCTCCTTCGCAAACGCCAGATATGCTTCTACATCTTTTTCATCGATCTCTTTTGCCCTGCCGCCGCGCGGGTTGCGGGTAAAAAATGCAAATGTGTTGGCGTCGAGTGCGGCCGCGGCTTTTCCCATTGCGGCATACCCCTTTGAAGCCGATAAATGATTTCCAATAAACATAATAAACCTCTTTTTGAATTTTTACATTAAATTATCTTCTCCGTGAATCCGCTCTACCAAAACGCCCTCCCGGTATGCATGCAAAAGCGCGGACAGGTCTTTGATATACTCTTTGATTCCCTTGCCGTTGTCCGTATTCTCCACCGTCTGCCGCTTGCCGACCTGTTCGACGAGCGTGGTGTGGGAGATGATATCGCTTCCGTCCTTTACGGCCTTTTCCACGGACTCAAACGGCTCGTGTGCCGCGAGCAGCAGCCCGTAGGAGTTATAAATTAACGTGTACCCGGCGATACCGGTTTTCCCCTGGTATGCCTTGGAAAAACCGCCGTCAATGATCAGCAGCTTGCCGTTGCATTTGACCGGGGATTCCCCGCGTTTGACCTCGACCGGGATATGGCCGTTGATGATGTGGGCTGTGGCCTCGTCGAGACCGAACTCGCGCAAGATGCTGTTGACGATCTCCTCCTTTTCCATCAGGCGGTAATACGGATTCTTCGGTTCCTCGTGCGTCTTTTTGTCGGCCACAAAATAGCGCTCAAACGTCGTCATCTTGGCTTTGCCAAACACCGGGGAATTTTGATTTTCCCAGATAAACCAGAGAATGTCCTGTCCTTTCTTTTTCTCCTCCTGATCAATGGCGTAATATCCCTTGCGCGCATAATTTTCGAGCACGTCGTAGAGTTCTTTTCCGGCATAGTCTTTTCCATAAACGGTCACCTTCTTAAAACTGCCGTCTGGATTCATCGGCACACAGCCGTGGTAGAGCAGGTTTCCGTTATGTACTTTATAGAGGCTGCCCTGCGTAAACAGGAAACGCACATGCTTCTGCAATTTCTCACAGTTGATAAACGCCTGCGTCAGGCGGTCCATCACTTCTTCCTCCTCTAAGGAGAGCGCGTAGGGGTCATTCCAGTCGATCGTCGGAAAATTGCTATCCCGCAGCGGGTACTCGCTGCCCTCAATCTTTACGGTCCCCTTCTCCATATCGATCTTGTCTAACAGAAGGCGCGGCACCATATCAAACTCCGGGTGTCTGCGAATCAGCTGGCCTTCCATCTTAAACTGCATGACTGTGATTGCCTTGTGCATCTTCTCGTCGAGCATGGCATCGCGGACATCATACTCATCCTCCCTGTAATCCAGCTTAAAACAGGTGCAGGGGTCTTTTTCATACCACTTCATGGCAAAGCGCGCCAGCGGCACCAGATTGATGCCATAGCTGTCCTCCAACAGGTTTAGATTTCCATATTTTGCGGAAATGCGTATCACATTGCAGATACATGCCTGGCTGCCTGCCGCCGCCCCCATCCAGTACACGTCATGGTTGCCCCACTGAATATCAACTGAATGGTGATGCATCAGCGTGTCCATGACAAGATTCGGGTACGGTCCCCTGTCAAAAATATCGCCGACCACATGCAGATGATCGACAACCAGGCGGCGAATCAGGTCGCAGATCGCAATCACCAGCTCGGCCGCCCTTCTGGTCGCGATAACAGAATTGATGATCTCGTTATAGTACGCCTCCTGGTCTGACACATCCGGCCTTCCGGTCAAAAGCTCTTCGATCACATAAGAAAAATCTTTCGGCAGCGCTTTGCGCACTTTGGAGCGCGTATATTTGGAGGAAGCGCATTTGCAGATGCGAATCAGCCGGTATAAGGTCACTTTATACCAGTCCACCATATTTTCCTCGGTCTTCAGTATCTGCTCCATCTTCTGTTCGGGATAATAGATCAGCGTGGCAATCGCTTTTTTCTCACTCGCGCTGATCGTATTGCCAAACTCATCCTCGATCTTGCGCTTGATCGCGCCGGAACCGTTGCGCATCACATGCTGAAACTGGTCATATTCGCCGTGAATATCCGTGATAAAATGCTCGGTCCCCTTGGGCAGACTGAGTATCGCCTGCAAATTAATAATCTCCGTCGCTGCCGCCGCCACGGTGGGATACTGCTTTGACAGACTCTTTAAATACCGTAAATCCAATTCCTCCATAGACTTCCCCCTGCTCTTTCTATGTCCCGATGGTCTCCTTGATCACATCCCGCATATCATACATGCCAGACGGCTTGCCCGCCAGAAACTTTGCAGCCTCCACGGCGCCCTTGCCAAAGACGCTTCTCGAATATGCGGTGTGCTCAAATGTAATTACCTCATCCAGTCCGGCAAAAATCACCTCATGCTGCCCCACAATATTGCCGCCGCGCACCGCCGAGATACCAATCTGCGCCCGTTCACGCTTTTTGCGCTCGTTACTTCTGTCATATTTGTACGCGTAGGCGCCGCCTACCGCCTCATTGAGGGAATCCGCGAGCGCAAGCGCCGTACCGCTCGGCGCGTCCAACTTTTGATTGTGATGCTTCTCCACAATCTCCATGTCAAACCCGGCAGGGGCCAGTATCGCCGCCGCCTGCTTTAACAGTTCCAGCAGCATATTGATGCCGAGAGACATATTGGCAGATTTTAGTACTGCCACATCGGCGGAGGCATCCTGCACTTTTTTTAACTGTTCCTCCGACAGCCCGGTCGTACAAAGCACGACGGGCACCTGTTTTTCCACGCTGTACACCAATATATCGTCCACTGCCCTGGCATTGGAAAAATCAATGATGACGTCCGCCGCCACATTGCAGAGCGAGATGTTGGAAAACACCGGATAGGTATTTTCAATCCCGTCATACAGGTCTATGCCCGCAACAATTTCTATCTCTTCATCCGCTGCACAGATTCCGGTAATGACCTGCCCCATCTTACCGTTGCAGCCGCTCATGATCGCTCTTATCATGTTATCCTCCTGTGTAGAAGCACATCTTCTATCTCTATAAAATACCGTACTCTTTCATCGCCGCCTCAAGCTTTGCTGTGTTTGCCTCCGTCATCTCGGTGAGCGGCGAGCGAAGCGGCCCCGCCCCTTTGCCCATAAGGTTGAGCGCCTTCTTGACCGGAATCGGATTGACCTCGCTAAAGAGCGCGTCGATCAACGGCTGCGCTTTCAACTGCATCTTAGCGGCTTTCTCTGTGTCGCCGTTCCAGAAATCCACGCACATCTGATGCACATCCCGCGGCGCAACGTTGGACCAGACGGAAATCACACCGCGGCCTCCGAGCGCCAGAAGCGGAACTACGATCGCATCCTCACCGGAGTACAGGTCTATGCCGCCGTCCGTGAGCGAGAGCACCTTGGCCGCCTGTGCGACATTGCCGGTCGCCTCCTTGATGCCGGTGATATGCTTCACATTATGATATAAGTATGCCGCTGTCTCCGGCAAAATATTACAGCCGGTTCTGCCCGGTATGTTATACATGATGATCGGTATGTCCACCGCCTGCGCGATTCTGGTATAATAGTCGATTAAGCCTCCCTGCGTCGCCTTATTGTAGTACGGCGTCACAGCCAAAAGGCCATCCACTCCGGCCTCCTGCGCCTCCTTCGACAGATGCACGGCCTCTCTTGTGCAGTTCGACCCGGTTCCCGCGATCACCGGCACGCGGTGCTTTGCAAACTCGACGGCGGCCCCGATCACTTTTGCATGCTCCTCGGTCGTGAGCGTGGAGCTCTCGCCTGTCGTACCGGCTATGATAATGCTGTCGGTCCCCTCGTCAATCTGCCAGTTGATCAGTTCCTCCAGCTTGTCATAGTTTACTTCCTCGTTGTCTTTCATCGGTGTCACGATGGCGACACCTGCTCCCTTAAAAATAGCCATATGAACCTCCTTATTTTTCGTTTCAAGCGAAAAAAACGGCTCACCTATGGTGAGCCGATCTCATCTCTTCTTCTCTGCTGCCGCAGTGCTGCCGCAGCTTCTGTAGAAATCCGATAGCGCCCCATCCAAAATCTCCAGCATATCTGCGCGCTGGCTGCAATTGTGATGACAGTCATGAAGTTGTTCACCTCATGCCCAAGGAATATCCGCAACAGGCAGATATCCTTTCGGCACGCTTTCCTTTTCTCTCTCTTCCCCTGTGCCTGCCACATCCGAAAGTCTACTCATAAAGCGTGCAACCTCTATCAAGCAATATGTATTATTTCTATATTTAAAATCATAACACTATCGTTTTCTATTGTCAACGTCTTACATGTTTTCTTTATCTTCCAAAAAATCAATCTTGCTGACCGAAACCTCATAGGCCACGCGTTTTTCCGTCTCCGTCTCAGAAAGCTTCTTGACATACTCCCTGCTCTGAATACGTCCCCAGATTTGTACATGCGTACCTACCTCAAAGCCGGAGACAAATCTGGCATTTCTTCCCCAGCAGATACAGGGTATATAGTCGGATTTGCCGTAGGAGCGGTTTACGGCGATCAGCAAATCTGCGATCTCACGCCCAAGCGGCGTTTTGCGGTAAATGGGCTCCTTGCAGATGTAGCCGTCGAGAAAAATCTGATTGCTCTTTACATCCTCTTCGATCTCCTCGATAAACTCCAGTTCCCTGACAAATACGGACAGCACCAGGCGGTTTTTCTTTTCCTCATGCCGGTTAAAAGAGCGGAATTGACCTGTCACATAGATAAATCTGCCCGTGTAATCCTCCTTCACATCAATCAGCCGCTCGGAAACCATAAGCGGTATGTAGTCCATATAGTTGCTGAGACGGTTTACGGCGACGTCCACCACATAAAATCCCTCTCCGTATACCTCGTGAGTAAAGCGGAATTCCGACACGATTTCTCCCACAATTGATACCTGGTTGTTTTCAAACATTTTATCTGCCATGAATTTTCTCCCTTCTTATAGCTGCACATGCTTGTTCTGTATTTTTGCAATGCATTGATCCATGTAAATCACCCGCGCGGTTTTAAAGCTTTCAATCGTTACATCTGCTTCTCTTACTTTTGGTGCAGCCGTCTGACATAACTAGTTGTAACATATTCGCTGTCTCAAATTTTCATGCTTCCTGTCGATAAAGAAAATCGCATTATAGAGCATTTTCATTCCTCTTGTCGAAATCTCCTTCTATTATTTGCCATATTATACCACTATTATTTTTAAATGTAATAGACTTAATGAAAGTTTAATAAAGAACAATACTATCTTTATAGTTTCTTCAACCGTAGCATGAATGGGGCACATCGATTTTTTTCTTGCACATTTTATAAAATATGATAAAATAATGCAGGTATACTTTATAATAAGGTAATACTGTAATCCGACAAGAAAAACTTCCTTCGCAGGTTTCTCTTGCGGTTTCTCGAACGAAAACGTTCCCGGAATAACGGATTATAGATATCATGGATAGATGGAGGATTCGGAAATGAAAATGAAGCGAGAAGATATTCGCAACATCGCGATTATCGCCCATGTAGACCACGGCAAAACTACGCTTGTGGATGAATTATTAAAGCAAAGCGGTGTATTCCGCGAAAATCAGGATGTTAAGGAGCGCGTGATGGACTCCAACGAGATCGAACGCGAGCGCGGTATCACGATTCTTTCCAAAAATACTGCGATCACTTATAAAGGGACAAAAATCAACATCATCGACACCCCGGGCCACGCGGATTTCGGCGGTGAAGTGGAGCGCGTGCTCAAAATGGTAAACGGCGTGATCCTTGTCGTCGACGCGTTCGAGGGCGTTATGCCGCAGACAAAGTTCGTCCTGATGAAAGCTTTAGAGCTTGCGCTTCCTGTCATCGTCTGTGTCAATAAAATAGACCGCCCCGAGGCCCGGCCAAACGAAGTCGTAGACGAGGTGCTCGAACTCTTTATGGACCTCGACGCGTCGGACGAGCAGTTAGACTGCCCGTTCCTCTTCGCATCGGCGAGAGACGGCTACGCCGTCCGTGAAATTCATGAACTGATCAACAACCGTAAAGATATGGTTCCGCTGTTCGAGACAATCTTAGAGTATATCCCCGCTCCCGAGGGCGACCCGGAGGAAAATACCCAGGTACTCATCAGCACCATTGATTACAACGAATATGTCGGCCGCATCGGCATCGGAAAAGTGGACAACGGCACGTTAAAAGTCAACCAGGAGGCCGTCGTCGTCAACCATCATGAGCCTGACAAATGCCAGAAGGTGCGCATCAGCAAATTATATGAATTTGACGGCTTAAACAAAGTAGACGTCGCAGAGGCCGGCATCGGCTCCATCGTCGCGATCTCCGGCATCGGTGATATCCACATCGGCGACACGATCTGCGCGCCGGAAAACCCGGTGGCCATCCCGTTCCAGAAGATTTCCGAGCCGACGCTCGCCATGAATTTTATCGTCAACGACAGCCCTCTGGCCGGGCTCGAGGGCAAATATGTCACCTCCCGCCATCTGCGCGACCGGCTGTTTCGCGAGCTCAATACCGACGTCTCTCTGCGCGTGGAGGAAACTGACAGCCCGGACTCCTACAAGGTCTCCGGCCGCGGGGAACTGCATCTGTCCGTGCTGATCGAAAACATGCGCCGCGAGGGCTACGAATTTGCGGTCAGCAAAGCCGAGGTCCTCTATCACACCGACGAAAACGGCCAAAAATTAGAGCCGATGGAGCTCGCCTATGTCGACGTGCCCGACGAGTACACCGGCGCAGTCATCGAAAAGCTCAGCCAGCGCAAAGGCGAGATGACAAACATGAAACCGATCACCGGCGGATACACCCGTCTGGAATTTTCGATTCCGTCCCGCGGCTTAATCGGCTACCGCGGCGAATTTATGACGGACACCAGGGGAAACGGCATTATCAACACGATTTTTAACGGTTACGAGCCTTACCGCGGCGAAATCGCCTACCGCAAGCTCGGTTCCCTGATTGCCTTTGAGTCCGGGGAATCCGTCACCTACGGCCTGTTTTCGGCTCAGGACCGCGGAACCTTGTTTATCGGTCCCGGCGAAAAAGTGTACGCCGGCATGGTGATCGGCTCCTGTTCAAGGGCCGAAGATATCGAGCTGAATGTGTGCAAGAAAAAGCACCTGACCAATACGCGCTCCTCCTCCGCGGATGAGGCTTTAACGCTGGTTCCGCCAAAGATACTCTCTTTAGAGCAGGCGCTCGACTTTATCGACGTGGACGAGCTGTTGGAGGTGACGCCGGAAAGCCTGCGCATCCGCAAGAGAATCCTCGACCCGACGCTGCGCAAGCGCGCCAATATGAAAAAATAAGGCAATGGTTCAGCCTGCAGCTGCGCAGTTAGCAGCCGATCGTGCCAATAGCCGGGAATCCGAAATGATTCTCAGTCGCAAAAACAGGCGCGCGTCCAGAAAAAATATATCCGACCAAAAACAGGTATGGCAGAAAACGCCATACCTGTTTTTATTTCAGGAAAGAATAGAAGCCGACAGCTTACGCATTTCATGAAATTCGACGCCGGCCATCACAATCGTAGCCACCGCCGCAAGAAAATCGGCAATCGGGCCGGCATAAAGAATACCGTCAATGCCCCAAACAAACGGCAGGGCTACAATGAGCGGCAATAAAAACAATATCTGTCTCGTCAGCGACAGAAATACGCCTTTGATGGCTTTGCCGATCGAGGTAAAAAAGGTGGCGGTAATCGGCTGCAAAAAGTTCAGGCAGGTAAACATCAAAAATACCCGGAAATAACTGATGCCAAACTGATAGTAACTCTCGCTGCCGCTTCCAAACAGAGACATAATCTGCCTTGGAAACAGTTGAAACAGCAAAAAGGAAAACGCGGAGACACTTCCGCCCGCAAAAAGCGCCAGACGGTAAGCTTCCCGCACGCGCTCATACTTCTTCGCTCCGTAATTAAAGCTCTCGATGGGCTGGCTGCCCTGACCGATGCCGATTACGATCGAGAAAAATACCTGATTGACTTTCATGACAATCCCCGCGCAGGCCAGGGGAATCGCTTCCCCATAGACCGACAGCGCGCCGTAGTGTTTCAGCGAGTTATTCAGCACAATCTGCACCACCATCATGGCAATCTGATTAAAAAAGGATGCCATGCCGATGGCGGCCACCTCGCGGACATAGACAAACCGCACCCGAAAATGCTGACGCCGCAGAGATACCGTCTTGTAGCGGTACAGATATCGTATCACAAGGACCCCTGAAAAAATCTGTCCGATCACCGTCGCGACGGCCGCGCCTCTCATCCCCATGTCAAGCACAATGACAAACAAAGCGTCAAGCGCCGTATTGATCACTGCGCCGGACAGGTTGCAGATCATCGTCATCTTCGGGCTGCCGTCCGCGCGTATCAAATGCCCGCCGCCGGTCGTCAACAGCATAAACGGAAAACCGACCGCGGTAATTCTCACGTATTCTTCCGCGTAAGGCAGTACATCCTGCGGCGACCCGAACGCCAGCAGCAGCGGCCTCAAAAATAACTGTGTGACAATCATCAGCACCGTGCCCGAAAACACCAGCATAAACACCGCGTTTCCGACATAGTAAGCCGCCTTTTCCCGGTCTCCCCGTCCCATATGCAGATTAAAGCAGGACGCCCCGCCGATACCGAAGAGCAAAGCAAGGGACAGGCAGGAGGTTGACAGGGGAAACGCGATATTTGTCGCCGCATTCCCCAGCGTCCCTACAGCCTGTCCGATGAACAGCTGGTCTACAATATTGTAAAGCGCCCCCACCAGCATTGCCACAATACTGGGAACGGCAAATTTGACCATCAATTTGGAGACGGCCGCATTTCCCAGAGGATTCTCCTGTTTTTCTGTCATTCCGTCATTCACTCCTTTTTCGCTATTCTAACCGGAATCACCCACTTTCATCCCGGTCGAATGGTTGCTCATTTTATAACGGCAGTTTCTAATCCAATTCCCTGCTTTAAAAGGCGATGCCGGCCAGCCGTATCAGACATCCCCAGAACACGCCGAACGCATACAGCACGGCCAGGATTCCCAGGTTCTGTTTCCAGTCGCGGTTTAACCGAAAGAGTACTAACACGCCGACGCCCGCATTGACCAATAGCCCGGCCATCATGGCTCCCGCTCCGATCATCCCGCCCATATAAAGCTCGGTGATCACCACGGAGGAGGCACAGTTGGGGATCAGCCCCACAAGGGCGGCCACCGCCTCTCCCAGCACGGGCACGGTAAAGAAAAACGCGCTGATCGCATCCTCACCGATTTGCGCAATCAGGGCATTGAGCGCCAATGAGATCAAGAAAAGATACAAAAAAATCTTTCCCGTGTGCTTGACGGCAGAGAGAAAAACCCCCTCCTCACAGCGGCAGTGCTCCTCCTCGCATACGGTATGAATATCCATCTCTTTTTCTTTTCGTTTTAAACATCTGGTATAGACGATCTCCGCCAGAAAACCCGAGAAAACGGCAATCAGAACTTTCATCGCCAGAATCTTTATGATCATGTCCGCCCCCGCCGATTGTGCAATCAAAACCGGCAGCATCTCATCGGAGGTGGAAAGGTATACCGCGAGCAGCGTGCCAACCGTAATCACCCGGCCGGCATAGAGACTGGACGCCGCCGCAGAGAACCCACACTGGGGCAATACGCCGAGCAGCCCTCCCCACAGAGGGCCGAACGCGCCGGCTGATTTAATGCGCCTGCGCACCTGATCGCCCGTGTTATGTTCTAACAGCTCCATGACAAGATACGTCAGAAACAGAAACGGCAGCAGCTTTACGCTGTCGATCAGGCTATCTAAAAAAACATCAAACATTATATTTCTCCATTTCACTGGCGCGTTACCCTGCGCAGACGCTTCTCTTCATACATCGCTCTGTCCGCAGTCTCCAGGCACACGTCGATGGCCAACGGCGCCTCCTTTGTGGAGACCGTGTAACCAATGCTTGCGCCCAGCTCATAGGGAAGCGACTCCATCACGGTATACATAGACAGCGTATCCGCAATGTGCTTCTTGCGCTCCTCCCAGAACGCCAACTCATTTTCATGCGCCAAAATAATAAACTCATCACCGCCGTAGCGAATCACAATATCATCCCTGCCGACCGCCTCTTTCAAGGTGTCGGCCACGATGCAGATCGCGTGATTGCCGGCCAGATGACCGTAATTGTCGTTGATCTTTTTGAGGCCGTCCATATCCACCATGGCGATCGAATACTCTCCTCCCGCAGAGAAATCCGCGGAAAAGCGCTCCAGCGCGAACCGGTTATATAACCCCGTCATCGCGTCCCGCATATGCAGCTCATCAAGCTGCACGATCGTGCTCTGCAATATCATCTGCCGATGCAAATTTTCGATGCTGCTGCATATACTCTCATGGCAGATGCGGTAATTATACACGTCGATCGGCAGGCTCGCATTGATGATCACAATGTAGCCAAATACAAACTCTTTGTGGTGAATCGGATAAAAGATAAACATATCCCCGGCCATAGGCTCCACCGGCACAAGCCGGCGCAGGGAAAACTTTTGATCGCGTATCGCGCCGCCGCGGTATGTATTGCCGCACAAGGCCACCATCGTTGTATCGTAGGCCCTGCCGTCATCCAAAACTTTATGTCTGTCACCCGCACCGATGATATAGTTCAAGTCGCTCTCATTCAGGCAGCATACAAACTCGTCACATCCTACCCCCTGCAAAAGTTCGCAGATATTTTCGCCCAGCTTATCTAAAGAGTCCACTTCCTCGAGCGTATCGTTGTAGTGCATCATGCGGCTGATCTGGCCGCCGGCCTCCACCTTGGCCAATATAATCTCCTGATAGCGCTCCTCGATCTGACGGCTCTGGCACTGCACGCAGCCGCAGCTCTCCCCGATATAAATCTTGGCCCGCACATAGTTTTCGTGCGGCACACGCTTGCCGTTTAACATATCGTGCAGCGCCTGCACCGCGCGCTCCGCCATCGTGCGGTCCCTGCGGTTCGCGCCGGTGATATCCGGGCGAAACGCGATGCTGTTGACACTGCGGTTGAGCGAACAGAGCTTTATCCCTTTTGGCACCAGCACACCGCGCTCCTTGAGCTCCAGGTAGAGCCCGATCGCACTGATGTCATGCGTACAGAGCACTGCATCGGCGTCCATGGCGCCGCGCTCCGCAAACTTTTGATAGATTTTGCGGCCGTCGGGTATTGAAACGTTGACACTGATGTGCCGCTTTTCCTCGAGCGGGATATGATATTTTTTTAATGTGTCCTCGTAGCCCCGGACACTCTGCTCCCCGATCTCGTTGTTGCCGTCCGTTACCAGATTGATCTTCCTGCAATCGTGCTCCTCGATCAAATGCTCCAACAAAAGACATGCGGCCTCATAAGAATCTATGAGGAAAAAGGGCGCTTTCTCTGTATGATAGTTTAAACAGACCAGCGGGATATTTCGGTCTTCAATCTGCGCCACCAAAGCTTTGAGCATCTGCTGATTGGCGATGGTATTGCCCTCTAAGATGCAGCCGTCAAACGGTATCTCGTCTAAAAGCTGGTAGATCGACACCTCGCCCTCATCATAGGGGGACATGACATTGCACATCGCATAATTGGTAAATACATAGAGCGCATAGCTGCCCAATCTCGTCAACTCACTGTGAACGGCCTTAATCACATTCTTGTGGCGTTCAAAGTTAGCCGCATTGATAATCAGCGCAATTTTCTTATACTCGGCTTCATGCATATCTTTCATTGATACCCTCTTAATCGAACTTAAATCCTGCCAGCAGAGAACCGAGACTGGTGCCTGTCGTCTCGTCACTGGTATATGCCGACAAATCCTCCACCGTCTCCGTATCCACCATCTCTTCTTCCAACGCTTTCATACTCAGGCTGATCTTGTTATCATTGGTATTTAGCACCTTTGCCTTTACCTTCTGTCCTTCTTTGAGGACTTCCGACGGCTTTTTGATTCTGCGCTCACTGATCTGCGAAATGTGTACCAGGCCGCTTAACCCGTCCCCAAGGCTTACGAATGCGCCGTATGGCATCAGAGACTCCACGGTACCCTCGAGCACGGTGCCCGGCACGATCATCGAAATCTTGTGGTTGCGCTCCGTCTCCGCTTCCTCCCTGGCCACGCTCTTAGCGGAAAGCACGAGCTTGTCATGCTCTGCGTCCACGGTGATGACACGCACGCGAAGCTCTTTTCCAATCCACTCGTCAAGGTTTTCCACATAGTCAAGCGAGATCTGGGACGCGGGGATAAATCCGCGTATTCCCTCAAGAAACGCGACAACACCGCCCTTAACGCTCTCTTTGACGCGGACGGGTACGATCGTCTCCTGCTCTTTTAGCTCTTTTAACTTATCCCAGGCCAGCACCTCATTGGCCTCTTTCTTGGATAACAGGATATTGCCGGCGCCGTCGTCACATTTTATGACCGTGGCCTCTATGATATCGCCCACCGCGACATCGCGCACCGGTGAAAAATCCGGGTCGTTGCTGATATCCTCCGCCTTGATAATCCCGGGTGCATAATATTTTAAATCGAGCGTCACTTCCTCCTCGTCCACCGCTATCACGGTGCCGGAAATGATATCGCCCTCATGAATCCGGCGAAATGACGCCTCCAGCTCTGCCTTGTAATCGTCCATTGTCTCCATAGTCCAATTCCTCCGTTCTATACTTCCATACGATATAGTGCTTATTTCCCATAACCGTTATTTTCTATAATTATAACTCTTTTTGTAACAACAAACAATAGGCAATTGCAAAACCATACCGCCGCATGTAACTATTCCGCCTTCGGCTTCATAGTTACGGAATCCGGCTCATTTAAAGTTTG
>CANONN010000026.1 GCA_947567625.1 uncultured Roseburia sp.
CTGATGAACAGTCTTCATATGTTGGAGACATGGTGGTGTATGATTCTTCCGCTTTGCTTTGCACCTTACAACCTGTTAATTATGAAGAACAACTTCCAGGGCAACATCAACGACAGTTTGGTAGAATCAGCCGTAATCGACGGAGCGGGACACTTCCGTATTTTGTGGAGTATTGTATTGCCGCTTTCCAAACCAATTCTGGCGACGATCGCACTGTTCTACGCGGTAGGCCGCTGGAACGCATATCAGGATGCATTGTATTATATCAAGCAGCGCACTGATTTAAGACCGTTACAGTTAAAATTATACTATTTGATTGTATCTGCGACGGAGTCGTTTCAGGCAGAGGGTGGTGTTGTCGGCGTATTGACAAACCCCGAGGTCTTAAAAGCAAGCTGTGTTATCTTTGCAACGGTTCCGATTATTTGTATTTATCCGTTCATTCAGAAGTACTTTGTGCAGGGTACTATGATCGGTGCCGTAAAGGGTTAATGACCCGCTGATTTATTTTGAATGGTCCCCTAACGCCAGGATAGTCCTGGCGTGGGTTCCAGATATATATACCAAAACAGGAGGGTATTTTATGAGAAAAAGTACTATGAAAAAAGGCATGTCAGTGCTTCTCACAGCAGCTATGGCAGCTACTATGTTAGCTGGCTGTGGTGACAAGGATGCCGAAACAACAACGCCGCCAGCTGATGATGCTAACACACCGGCTGACGATGTGAATGACACACCGGATGATACTACGACTGCAGATGCGCCGGAAGAGAACACTCCTTCCGCTGATTACACAGATTACTCTGCAGGTTTCCCGGAGCGTGTTACCATCCAGATTCCGGTTTATGACCGTTCTTTCGAGGGATGGAATGTAACAGATAACTACTATACCAAGTGGGTACAGACTGAGTTCGGCGATAAGTACAACGTAGACGTGAAATACGTTGCAATCAACCGTGGCGACGAGGTTCAGGATTACATGCAGTTAATCGCTGCAGGCAATGCACCGGACATCATCATGCACTATGATATGCCGCAGGCTGTAAACTATGACGGTGAGGGCGCTATGCAGGCAATCGATCTTGACGAGCTTGCTTTCTACGCACCGAACTACTATGCTAAGATGGGTGATACCATTGCAAAATACGGCACATTAAACGGCGAGACAAAGTTCATCTTTGCAGAGCGTAAAGCAATTTACTACAACTGGGTAACCTTAATCCGTCAGGATTGGCTGGATCAGGTTGGATTGGCTATGCCGACCAATCGTGAAGAGCTTGTTGCAGTAGGCGAGGCTTGGAAAGAGGCTGGTCTTGGTACTTTAGGCGAGTCCCTGAAGAAGAACGCATTTACGATGGAGTATCCGTTCTTTACAGACAGCATCGCTACAGAAGAGTATGCTAAATATCTTGACTTAAATGTGGCTCCGTTCACATGGAAACCGACTGAGGATTATTTAAGAGCATTAAACGCAGAGTACAATGCAGGCATCATTGATCCTGAGTTCTACATGAAAGAGGATGATGCAGCAATCAAAGCTGACTTTGTAGCTGGTAAGACTGGTACTTACGCATTCTACATCAACAGCTCTACGGATGTAATCAGCTCACTCCTTGCTAACCAGCCGGATGCAAAGGTTGCAGTTATGGATCTTGGCGCTGGTTCTCCGACAGGTAACGGCTATTACTATCAGTATCCGCCTTACGGTATGATTATGGGTATCAACTCTAAGTCTACCGACGAGCAGAGAGCAGCAGTATTTATGTTCCTTGAGTGGATGAGCGATTCTGATAACCTGATGTTCTTACAGAACGGTCCGGAAGGCGAAGCTTACAACATGGAGAACGGTCTTCCGATCGCAGTTGCTGACTACGCTGGCGAAGCAAAACGTTCTCAGAACAACAACAAAGACTACTGGTGCTTAGTACAGGAGATCATTGACTACGGCGATGACGACCTTACTTACCAGGCAAACCTTCTTAACTTAGCTCCGGCTGGTTACGAAGATCTGATTAAGAGCGCATACGATATGGCTAAGGCAGAGGAGCCTTACGGTATTGTAACACCGATCTTCACAAAGGCTGTTGCATCTACTCAGGAGTACTCCGCAGACTTAAATGCTATGTGGCAGCAGTTCTATGTAGACTGTGTAACCTGCAAACCGGAAGAGTTTGATGCGAAATATGCTGATTACTGCCAGCAGTACTTAGATGGCGGTTACCAGGCTATCTTAGATGAGAAACAGGCTCTTTGGGATGAGGGAAGCTATATCGCTGACTAATTCTTTGTTGTGTAATTTCATACAGAGACCTTTTAAGGGGGTTGCTGCTATTTGCAGCAACCCTCTTTTTTGCCATTTTAACCGTCGGCCTTTTCATAAATTTTGGTAGAAGATGATAAAAAAGCATTTATTTCTTAGGAAAAATAGTGTAAAATAGACTTATCATTTTATATGGAACTGACAACCAGGATTGCATAGGAAAAAGGTGGAGTGTGGTAAACTGTCACACTTGTACTTTGTGTCTGCGCGCTGCTTGACACAATTTTTCTATGCGCGAGAGCGGCGCAGAAATGGAGAATAATAATATGGCAGGATTAGAATTTGACAAGGCACAGGTCGAAGAGATAGTAGACAAAATTGTGGAGCGCACCATGCGCATGGATATGACATGGGACTGGCCATGCGGGGTAGCCTACTACGGGATTAGCTGCGCCTATGAAGTGACAAAAAATGAGAAATACTTCAATCTGCTGAAAGAGAGGGTGGATAAATATATCGAGATCGGTCTGCCGCAGGTGTGGACGGTAAATACCTGTGCGATGGGACATTGCCTGTTGACAATATATGATGCGACGAATGATCAGAAATACTGGGATATCATTATGAGTAAGGTCAATTATCTGAGAAACGAAGCGCTTCGTTTCGGTGATTCTGTGTTGCAGCACACGGTATCAGCCAACAATGATTTCCCGGAGCAGTGCTGGGCAGATACGTTATTTATGGCGGCATTTTTCCTGCTGCGCGTGGGCGTGAAACTCAAAGATGAGGAGATCATTGAGGATGCATTGAACCAGTATTACTGGCATATTCAGTATCTGCAAAATGAGAATACCGGTCTCTGGTATCACGGTTATGACAATATTGCCGGTGATCATATGTCAGGCTTTTACTGGGGCAGAGCGAACTGCTGGGGTGCGTACACCATGTCACAGGTGGGCATTATACTGCCGGAGAGCTATCTGTATCCCAAATTCCTGGAGATTGTCGGCTCCATCAATGAACAGCTGGCAGCGCTAAAGGTATTGCAGACAGAGAACGGTCTGTGGAGAACCATATTGGACGACCCGGAATCTTACGAGGAGGTGTCCGCTTCCGCAGGTATTGCGGCAGCCATGATCGCAAAGGGAAATCCGTTACATATCGAGTATATCAACAAGGCGATCAAGGGCATCATCGACAATGTGACGGAGGATGGACGTGT
This sequence comes from uncultured Roseburia sp., assembly GCA_947567625.1. GTDB lineage: Bacteria > Bacillota > Clostridia > Lachnospirales > Lachnospiraceae > Roseburia. The sequence goes on from CANONN010000026.1 coordinate 3,483, forward strand.
CATGAACGTATCCGGCGGCACGGCAGTGATGAAAGACAGAGACGGTTATCGCAATATCTCCAAAAAATGGATTCAGGGCTGGGGACAGGGCATGGCGCTCGCATTTTTTGCAGGCGTGTTAAATTACGATAATTCCAGAAACGACGGTGCACTGTAATTTGAAAAATCATTGCCGGAGTCACAGGCGACGGTGAAAGGTTCGTAACAAGGAGATAGAATGAGCGTGATAAAGTATCAATTTAATTGTCCCACAAGGGATGGTTATGTCGATGCAGATTGTCTGTATCAGATTGCTGACGGAATCAGGTACGGCTTTTTGACCGAAGAAAACCGTAAGCAGGCGAAGCGTTTGCAGATACCGGAGCTTAACAGCGGAATGGATGCGGTATACTGGCTGTGCGGGCAGGAGGTTACCAGACTGGTGTCGGATGACAAAGGCTGTTTCGCGTCATGGGACAGTGAAGGTGAGATACCGGTTACTTTTGTGACGGATGTGCCCGCGGAGGGGAACTATCAGGTAAAAGTGGCGGTGACGGCGCAAGGGGCCGTCTCCGATGCGATGATATATTTGGGGCGCAGGCGCTTGGCCTGGCGCGGCAGCCTTGCGGCGGGCGAGCGTTTTGAGGGAACATTTCTCACCAATATCTGTCCGATCGTTCCTAGGACTTACAGTGATGCCATGGAGGATTTAACGTTGGATATCACCGTGATCGGGCGCGGGCTCCATCTGACGGCCGCAGAGGTCTCGCCATGGCAGGGGCCGACCCTTTACATAGCGGGAGACTCTACGGTGACGGACCAGAGCGCGGATTATCCCTATCTGCCGGGCAGCAGTTACTGCGGCTGGGGGCAGATGATCTCTGCTTTCCTGGGGACACAGATGGCAGTGTCCAATCACTCCCACTCAGGTCTCACCACAGAGAGTTTCCGCACAGAGGGACATTATGATATTTTAATTAACCGAATCAAGGAAGGAGATATCTGTCTGTTTCAATTCGGCCATAACGATCAGAAATTAATGCATTTGATGGCGGACGGCGGCTATCGGGACAGACTGGCGGACTATATCAGAGAGATCAAAGAAAAGGGAGCTAGGCCGGTGCTGGTTACGCCGCTGGCACGCAATAGCTGGAAGGGCAACGACGGTTCTTACAACGACCTTTTGGAACCGTTTGACAGAGCGTGTATCCGTTTGGCCAAAGATTCCGACATACCGGTGCTTCACCTGCATCAAAAGAGCATGGATTTTGTCGCCGCACAGGGCAGGGAGTCGGCAAAGCGCTTTTTCTTCCCGTCCGACTATACGCACAGCAACGATTACGGCGCCTATCTGTTTGCAGGATATGTGTACGGGGAGCTGGCGGCCAACGGTCTGGTGAACGGTGAAATGCTGCCTGCATGGATGCCGCCGGCAGAGCTTCCGGTGTTAAGTATCCCGGAAGAATATGCCAGCATGGAGAATCCGAATGCGGAGCATTTATTTGAAGGTCTGGAGCGGCCGCAGGAACATGCGACGCGCACGGACGCGCTGGAGTTTGTAATCACCGCTATGCATTTCTTCCCCACCAATGTGTACAACGATATGTTTGAGGATGTGATCGGCCATGAGTTGTATGCCGGAACGGTGGAATGTGCTTACCAGAACGGTCTGATACCGGATGAAATGGTCAAAGACGGTAAGCTTCACCCGGATTGGCCGGTGACCGGAGGGGAATTTATCGAGATTCTGCGAAATGGCTACCAGAGCAGGAAGAGCGACGCTGTGGACGTAGCCGCGATTACACCGGAAGGCTTCGACGAGAAGGCGCCGATTGCGCGCGGCGTGGCGGCGGAGATTTGTAAAAAATTACATATTTAAAGGAGAATAGCATGTCAGAATTTGATAAGGGAGGATTTACCCTGCCGGGTGAGTCTGGATATGAAGCTTTAACGTTAAAGATGGCGGATAAATGGGGAGCGGATGTCATCCGTGACAGTGACGGAACCGTTTTGTCGGATGAGATTGTCAATGCCGGGTACGGTATTTATTCCACGATCTGTATTATCCGCGACCATAACGAGTGGGCGAGAGCGCATATGGATAAGTTGCAGCAGAGCTTTTTGATGACGGAGCCGCAGATCGCCGCAGAAAGCGCCTTGACCATACGTTTGATGGATGGATTTTTTGAGGAGCAGTTTGTCGTCAACGACAGTGATGCTTCTCTCAAATATTGGGAGGTATATGACCGCACAGCGGAAGAGAAGGTCGATGCCTCCAACTGGAGTTATGACAAAGCGAGCGGCAGTGTTACCATTCATAATATTACGCCGTTTCATGCCTATACGGTAAGTTTTCTGGCATACCGTATCTGGGAAGAGATTTCCATGTACAATCATGTGACCAATAACTGGGACAAAGAGCATCTGATGCCCATCGACCCGAGAACCCAGGAAGCAAAAGACTACATGTATCAGTGGATGGAAAACTGGTGCAAGACGCATCCCACGACAACCGTAGTGCGTTTTACGTCCATGTTCTATAATTTTGTATGGATTTGGGGCAGCGACGAGAGAAACAGAAGCCTGTTTTCCGACTGGGGATCTTATGATTTTACCGTGAGTCCCGAAGCGCTGGATGATTTTGAGAAAGAATATGGCTACGCGCTCTGTGCGGAGGATTTCATCAATCAGGGCAAGCTGCATGTGACCCATATGCCTGCCGGCAAGAAACAGCGCGATTATATGGAGTTTACGAATCGCTTTGTCGTAGAGTTCGGCAAGCAGCTGGTGGATTTGGTGCACAAGTACGGCAAGAAAGCGTATGTATTCTATGACGACAGCTGGGTAGGCGTGGAGCCTTACAGTGAGCATTTTGAGGAGTTTGGCTTTGACGGGTTAATCAAATGTGTGTTCTCTGGATACGAGGCAAGGCTCTGTGCCGGCGCTAAGGTGGAGACGCACGAGCTGCGCCTGCATCCGTATCTGTTCCCGGTCGGCCTCGGCGGGGCGCCCACTTTCACCGAGGGCGGCAATCCCACGCTTGAGGCAAAGAAGTACTGGAACAGTATTCGGCGCGCGCTGCTGCGCCAGCCGGTAGACCGCATCGGTCTTGGCGGTTACCTGCATCTGGTTGAGCCGTATCCAGATTTCTGTGATTATATCGAGACAGTCGGAAAAGAGTTCCGCAGAATTAAGTCCATGCACGGTGACGGCGGCGTGTATACGCTGCCCTGCAAGGTAGCCGTACTGCACAGCTGGGGCAGCCTGCGTTCCTGGACCTTGTCGGGACATTTCCATGAGACCTATATGCACGATCTGATTCATGTCAATGAGGCGCTTTCGGGACTTCCGGTTGATGTCAAATTTATTGACTTTGAGGATGTGAAAGCGGGAGCCCTTGCGGATGTCAATATCGTCATCAATGCGGGCCGCGCGGGTACTGCGTGGAGCGGCGGCGATGCCTGGAAGGATGCGGCTCTTGTGGAGACGTTGCAGAAGTGGGTATATGAAGGCGGCGTGCTGATCGGCGTGGGCGAGCCCTCGGCGACGGAAGGTTATCAGACGTATTTCCGCATGGCGTCCGTGCTCGGCGTCGATGAGGATACCGGCGCCAGAGTGTGCCACGGCAAATGGCAGTATGAGGTAAACAGTGAGCTTGCCGGGAAAGTGTTCCCGGAGGGGGCAAGCGTTCCGGCGAGAGATTATCTGTATTTAACTGACGGCAAGGCGGATGTGCTCTCCGATGCAAACGGTATTCCCACGGCAGCCGTACACGATTTTGGCAAGGGCAAGGGTATCTATCTTGGCGGCTTTGAAGTCAATAATGCCAACACGCGCCTGCTGCTCAATCTTATGCTGTACGGACTGGGGCTCGACCTTGACCAGAACTATCTGACGGATAATGCAAAAGCGGAGTGTGCTTATTATCCGGCGAGCGGCAAGCTCGTTGTGATCAACAACAGCGGTGAGAAGATCAGCACCGGCGTTAAGACCGAGAAGGGAACCAAGAACTTTGTGCTCGACGCGTTTGAGACGCAGATTGTAGACCTGTAGGAGGCCGTGCATCGCTGACAGATTGAAAAAGAGAGCCATTAAACAGCTGACAGATTGTAAAAGAAAGCTGGAGAACAGCTGACAGATTGTAAAAGAGAGCCGGTGAGCCGATAACAGGCCAAAGGGCCGGAGAACCGGAATGAAATTGGAAAAGGAGAGGAAGCAATGGTAAAAGGTTTTAAAATGAAGCTCTATCCGGGACAGGAAGCGGAGTATGAGAAACGCCACAACGAATTGTGGCAGGAAATGAAAGATATGATTCATGAGCACGGCGGAAAGAATTATACCATTTTTCTTGACAAAGAGACGTTGACGTTATTTGGCTATATTGAAATTGAGGATGAAGAGCTCTGGGCAAAAGGCGCGGATACTGCAATCAACCGCAAATGGTGGGATTTTATGGCGGATATTATGGAGACGAACCCGGACAACAGTCCTGTGTCCATCGACTTAAAACCGTTATTCCATTTGGATTAACCAGGGGAAGGGAAAAAGACAATGTGAAACCGGAAGGATAGGAAGAAGTCTGTCCTTCCGGTTTTGCAATCTGTATTTCATGCGCTGACACAGTGCAGCTTGCGAAAGGGGAAAAAGCGTTTATATGAGAATGGAGCCAAAAGCAGTTGACGTGAAGCCGATCGAGGAGCTTCATGTGGAAAAAGATGGCAAACTTGCAGAAAAGCTGATGCAGAGACGGCAAACTGTCATATACAGTGACGGCAGTGAGAAGGATTTTGCTGTAAAATGGAATGAGGGCGACCTTGCGGCTATAGACACGGCGCGGACGGGGACATATGAAATAGAGGGGACGGTGGTATTTCCCCAATACGGAGACGTTTTGGTGGAACAGCGGGCAGATCCTTATGTATTGCGGGCCGATGACGGCTATTATTATTTTACGGCTTCCTATCCGGTATGCGGCAGTGAGGAAAACAGGAAGAAAGTGGGGTATGACCGCATTGTGTTGCGGCGCGCAAAGACGATCGCCGGGCTGCGGCAGGCCAGTGAGGTGACGATCTGGCATCAGAAAGATTCCGCGCGTGTGCACCGCTATGTATGGGCACCGGAGCTGCATCGGATTGGCGGCAGCTACTATATATTATTTACAGCCAGCGTGGAGGAGAATAACGTCTGGGGAATACGCCCCCATATGTTAAAGTGTGTCGGGGAAGATCTCATGGACCCCGCAAGCTGGCATACCGCGGACGAGTCCAACCTTTACCGTGTCGAGGGATGTGGGGGAGATTGTTTGCCGTTCCAGGATTTTTCGCTGGATATGACATATTTTGAGAACCGCGGGAGACATTATGTGGCGTGGGCGCAGAAAGAGAGCGAATTTTCCGATATCTATCTGGCTGAGATCGGTGCAAACGAGCCCTGGAAGCTGACGAGTCCCTGTGTGCTTTTGACGAGACCGGAGTATCCTTGGGAAATGCAGGGCAATGTAAAAGTAAACGAGGGACCGATTCTTTTGAAAAATGCCGATAAACTCTATCTTGCATTTTCAGCGTCGGCAGTTGACTACAACTATTGTATCGGTTTTTTGGAAGCCTCCTGCGAGGCGGATTTGCTGGCACCAGGCGCCTGGAAAAAATACGAGTATCCGTTTTTGACCAGCGACGATTTTGAAGATCAGTGCGGGCCGGGTCACAATTCATTTACGACGGACGAGAACGGCAATGTGGTGCTGGTTTACCATGCGAGGCCATTTGCTTGTTCCAACGCACAGGACGCGGCCGGGCACTATGGCAGGTGTTCTTATGTGGAGCCGGGAAAAGAGGCATTGAGCGACCCTTGCCGTCATGCGCGGGCGAAGGGAGTCAATTTTGCGGCGGACGGACTGCCGGTGCTGCACTTGACCAGGGAGCAGGAACTGCCGGAGCGATTCCGTCTGGTGAAAACAAAGCTTATTGTGGAAGGAGAGGATTGATATGCGGCAGGCTGGATATCTTTTTGTGACATTTACGGATGGGAGGGAGGACGGCGAGCAGATCTATTTTGCCATCAGCCGGGACGGGCTGCACTGGCAGGATTTAAATGGCGGCAATCCGGTGCTCACTTCGTCAATCGGCGAAAAAGGGGCCAGAGATCCGTTTTTGCTGCGCTCTGTAGACGGCAGTCATTTTTATCTCATCGCCACGGATTTGCGCATCGCGAACGGGAAGGGCTGGGATGCGGCGCAGTATGCGGGCAGCAGAGACTTGCTCATCTGGGAATCCGACGATCTCATACATTGGAGCGAGGAGCGGAGTGTGACGCTCGGCGTGGAGGGCGCCGGCTGCGTCTGGGCGCCGGAAGCCATCTATGACAGGAAGCGCGACGCTTACCTGGTATTTTATGCTTCGATGGTGAAGCTTGCGAAAGACGCGGAACCAAAGCAGCGGATTTACAGCGTCTATACCAGAGATTTCAAAGAGTTTACCGAGCCGAAGGTTTATATCGAGCGGGAGAATCATGTCATTGATACCACGATCGTGGAGGATAACGGCAAGTATTACCGTTTTTCCAAAGATGAGACGACAAAATTGATACGCATGGACTGCGGTTTTGATTTACAGGGGGAGTTTCAGGAGATTTCCTCGGAAGCGCTTGCGGCTCTCTACGGCGTGGAGGGGCCGGAGATCTACTATTTGCAGGAGGAGGCGCAGTGGTGTTTGATCGTCGATCAGTTTGCGACGCACAAAGGATATCTGCCGCTGGTGTGCAAAGATCTTGCCACGGGAGACTTTTCTGTCAAAGAAGAGGGGAGCTATGATATGGGAGGCTTTAAAAAGCGCCACGGCTCTGTTGTCTCTCTGACACAGGAGGAATATGAGCGGCTGCTAGACGCGTATCAGGGGTAAGACCCGAACCGCTTCGTATCCATTATATGAGGCAGTTTCAAATAGTTTCATAGGGCTATGATATAAAATCCCCGATCGGGGAAGACTACACGGTGCACAGGAAAGTTTGGCACCCGGACGGAGTCTTCTGCGGCAGGGGATTTGTCTGTTTCGGGCTGACGGTGCCGGATTTTAAGCGACGTGCGGGGCATCGTTCCTTATCATAAAAAATGAAAAAAATATAAACTTTGCCAGAATATAAAAAATAAGGTTGACAAAGAAAAATATTGGTGCTATCTTAAGTACATAAAGATATTAGCACTCTATACAAACGAGTGCTAACAAAACACCCGCGAAAGCGAGATCAAAGATAGCTGGAGAAGTGGATGGAAGAATTTGAATTAGATGATCGCAAAACCAAAATTTTACATGCTGTCATCCGCAATTATCTGGAGACAGGAGAACCGGTGGGGTCGAGAACGATTTCCAAATATACGGACTTAAATCTCAGTTCTGCGACAATCCGCAACGAGATGGCCGATCTCGAGGAGCTGGGCTATATCTTGCAGCCACACACCTCGGCCGGGCGGATTCCTTCCGACAAAGGCTATCGATTCTATGTGGACCATTTGCTGGAGGAGAAGGAGCAGGAAGTAAAGGAGATGAAGCAGTTTGTCATCGAGCACACCGAGAAGATGGATACGGTGCTGCAGCAGGTGGCAAAAGTGCTTGCAAACACGACGAACTATGCCACGATGGTGACGGCCCCCTCCTACCACAGGAACAAAGTAAAGTTTATTCAGCTTTCCAATGTGGACGCGGAGCAGATACTGGCGGTGATCGTCACGGAGGGAAACCTGGTCAAAAACAAGATCATTCCGGTGAGCGAGCCGATCGACAATGAGACCATGCTGAAGCTGAATATTTTGCTCAATTCCAATCTGAACGGACTGGCGCTGCAGGAGATCAATCTTGGCACGATCGCCAAGCTGAAAGCGCAGGCGGGCATACACAGCGACATCGTGAGCAACGTTTTGGACACTCTGGCGGAGACGATGAGCCAGGAGGAGGATATCCGCGTATACACCAGCGGAACCACCAACTTTTTCAAATATCCAGAGCTCAGCGATTCCGAGAAAGCGAGCGAGCTGATCTCGACCTTTGAGGAAAAACAGCAGTTGGCGACCCTGGTGACGGAAAATCTTCTCGGCGAAGAGAATACCGGCATACAGGTCTATATCGGCAATGAGAGCCCGATACAGACGATGAAAGATTGCAGCGTCGTGACTGCCACTTACGAATTGGGCGAAGGGGTCAGAGGCACGATCGGGATTGTGGGACCAAAACGCATGGATTATGAGAAAGTGATGGACAATTTAAAAATGTTGAAAAATTCCCTGGACGGAATTTTAGATAAATCAAGAGGCAGCACATAATATATAGGAGAATAGTGGATATGATAGAAAATAATGAAGACATATTAGAGGTAGAGGAGACTGTGGAGGAGGCCGCCGGGAAAGAGGCAGAGGAAGTGACAGAGACGACAGAGGAGACCGGTGAGGGCATTTCGCAGGATGAAACAGAGTCCGACGAGACTGACGCGGAGGAAGTTACGGCCGCAGAGGAGGAGCAGGACGGTGATGGCGCCGCGGGTTCGGCGAAAAAGAGTTTTTTCAAAAAAAAGAAAGATAAGCGCGACGAGCAGATCGAAGAATTGAACGACAGGCTCAAGCGCCAGATGGCAGAGTTTGATAATTTCAGGAAGCGCACCGACAAAGAAAAGTCGCAGATGTACGATATGGGCGCTAAGACGATCATCGAAAAGATGCTTCCGGTGGTGGATAATTTTGAGCGAGGTCTTGCCGCCGTCCCCGAAGAACAGAAAGAAGACGCGTTTGTCATGGGGATGGATAAGATCTATAAGCAGTTGATGACAGAGTTCGAGGCGATCGGTGTTAAGCCGATCGAGGCGGTGGGTAAGGAGTTTGACCCCGAGTATCACAATGCCGTTATGCAGGTTGAGAGCGAGGAGTATGAATCCGGTGTGATCGCGCAGGAGCTTCAGAAAGGCTACACCTACAAGGAAACGGTAGTGCGTCACAGTATGGTGGCGGTGGTGTCCTGATCAGACAACATATGTCAGGGCAGGCACCGCGAAACGTATGGCGGCAGCCATATCATAAATAAGGCACCAAGATTGCTGCGTGAACCGGATGAATCGCACGGCGCGCGTTTACAGCGCCAGGCATATGTTTACGGAGACAGTCTATCATATTATATAACTTATGGGTACAATCTATAGAATGATTAGGAGGAATAGATCATGGGAAAGATTATCGGTATTGATTTAGGAACGACAAACAGTTGTGTGGCAGTGATGGAGGGCGGTAAACCGACCGTTATCGCGAACCAGGAAGGCGCAAGGACGACACCGTCGATCGTGGCTTTCACAAAGACCGGGGAGAGGCTGGTAGGTGAGCCCGCGAAACGTCAGGCTGTGACGAACGCAGAGAAGACGATCGCATCGATCAAGCGCCACATGGGCACCGACTATAAAGTGAGCATTGATGACAAACCTTATTCGCCGCAGCAGATTTCGGCGATGGTATTACAGAAATTAAAAGCGGACGCGGAAGGGTATCTCGGCGAGAAAGTGACGGAGGCTGTCATCACCGTGCCCGCGTATTTCAACGACGCACAGCGCCAGGCGACCAAAGATGCCGGCAAGATTGCCGGGCTTGACGTGAAGCGTATCATCAACGAGCCGACAGCGGCCGCTTTGGCTTACGGACTCGACAACGAGAAAGAGCAGAAGATCATGGTCTATGATCTTGGAGGCGGTACGTTTGACGTCTCGATCATTGAGATCGGAGACGGCGTTATCGAGGTTCTCGCCACAAACGGCGATACGCGTCTCGGCGGCGATGATTTTGACAATAAGATCACACAGTGGATGATCGACGAGTTCAAGAAAGCCGAGGGCGTGGATCTGTCGGCGGATAAGATGGCGTTACAGAGATTAAAGGAAGCGGCGGAGAAGGCAAAGAAAGAGCTGTCGTCCGCCACCACAACCAACATCAATCTGCCGTTTATCACAGCGACGGCCGAGGGTCCGAAGCATTTTGACATGAACCTGACAAGGGCAAAGTTCGATGAGCTGACACATGACCTCGTGGAGAAGACGGCAATTCCGGTTCAGAACGCGATGAAAGACGCGGGACTGAACAACTCCGATCTGGGTCAGGTATTGCTGGTCGGCGGTTCTACCCGTATTCCGGCCGTGCAGGACAAAGTAAGACAGTTGACAGGCAAGGAGCCGAGCAAGTCTTTAAATCCTGACGAGTGCGTGGCGATCGGCGCTTCCATTCAGGGCGGTAAGCTTGCCGGGGACGCCGGTGCGGGTGAGATTCTTCTGCTTGACGTTACACCGCTTTCCCTCTCGATCGAGACGATGGGCGGTATCGCGACCAGGTTAATTGAGAGAAACACGACCATCCCCACGAAAAAGAGCCAGATTTTCTCCACCGCGGCGGATAATCAGACCGCAGTCGATATCAATGTCGTACAGGGCGAGAGGCAGTTCGCAAGGGATAATAAGTCACTGGGCCAGTTCCGTCTGGACGGTATTCCGCCGGCAAGACGCGGCGTTCCGCAGATTGAAGTGACGTTTGATATCGACGCCAACGGTATCGTTAATGTGTCCGCGAAAGACTTGGGCACGGGAAAAGAGCAGCATATCACGATCACGGCGGGCTCCAACATGTCCGATGACGAGATCGACAAGGCGGTCCGCGAGGCGGCGGAGTACGAGGCGCAGGATAAGAAGCGCAAGGAAGCGATCGATACGAGAAACGACGCCGATTCCTTTGTATTCCAGACACAGCAGGCGCTCGATCAGGTCGGTGCGGGACTTAGCGACGCAGATAAGTCTGCCGTGGAGGCCGATATGAATGCAGTGAAATCTTTCCTCGAGGCGCATCAAAATCCCGAAGAGATGTCGGAGGCAGACGTCGTGGAGCTTAAGTCGCTGCACGAAAAATTGACGCAGAGCGCGCAGACTGTTTTCGCCAAGATGTATGAGCAGGCGCAGGCGGCGCAGGGTGCGGCAGGCGCAGGCCCCGATATGGGAGCGGCCGGTGCGGCAGGCGGCGCGCCGGAGGACGACGTTGTGGATGCAGATTTTAAAGAGGTCTAGGTTGAAAAATCAGCTTGATCGTTGATTTTGTCAACCGGCAATTTGAGACTCTGACTTGAAAGATTAGTATGAAAAATGCGCCGGTAAGCTGAGGGAAACTTGAGCGTAAATTAGAGATTAAAATGAGAGATGGCTATGGCAGATAAGAGAGATTATTATGATGTTCTAGGAGTGCAGAAGAACGCCGGCGACGCGGAGATCAAAAAAGCGTTCCGTGTATTGGCCAAGAAGTATCACCCGGATATGAATCCGGGTGATGCCGAAGCGGAGAAAAAGTTTAAAGAGGCGCAGGAAGCGTATGCCGTCTTGAGCGATCCTGACAAGAGGCGTCAGTATGACCAGTTTGGGCATGCTGCGTTTGAAGGCGGCGGGGGAGGAGCCGGCGGTTTTGATTTCTCCGGCATGGATATGGGAGATATCTTTGGAGATATCTTTGGAGATCTCTTTGGAGGCGGTTCGCGCAGAAGAGCCAACGACGGTCCCATGAAGGGCGCCAATCTCAGAACGAGCGTTCGCATTACCTTTGAGGAGGCGGTGTTCGGCTGCGAGAAAGAAATTGAGATGGTACTTAAGGATGAGTGTAAGACCTGCCACGGGAACGGCGCAAAGCCGGGAACCTCACCGGAGACCTGTACGAAGTGCGGGGGAAAGGGCAAGGTCGTTTACAGTCAGCAGTCGTTTTTTGGCACGGTACAGAATGTACAGACCTGTCCCGAATGTAACGGAACCGGCAAAATCGTAAAAGAGAAATGTCCCGATTGCCGTGGAACCGGCTATATCGCCAGCAAGAAAAAGATTCAGGTGTCGATTCCGGCAGGTATCGACAACGGACAGAGCGTGCGCATCCGCGAGAAAGGCGAACCTGGTATAAACGGCGGCCCCAGGGGCGACTTGCTGGTTGAGGTGGTGGTATCCCGCCATCCGGTCTTCCAGCGGCAGGATATGAATATTTATTCTACCGCCCCGATTACTTATGCACAGGCCGCTCTGGGCGGGGAAATTCGCATCAGTACGGTGGACGGCGATGTTTTGTATGACGTCAAGCCGGGCACCCAGACGGATACCAGAATCCGCCTCAAAGGAAAAGGCGTTCCGTCATTGCGCAACAAGGCGGTGCGCGGCGATCAGTATGTGACGCTGGTGGTGCAGGTGCCGACCAATCTGAGCGGGGATGCCAAAGAGGCTTTGCGCAGGTTTGACGAATTGAGCGGCAACTCGTTGAATCGGGGATTCACGAAAGAGAGCGGCGACAAAGAGAGAGGCAAGAAGAAAAAGGGCTTCAAAGAAAAGTTAAAAGAAACGTTTGAGGATATCTAAACATCGGGATATGGGAACGGGCCTGATACGAACAAATAGTCAAAATGTGAGAAAAGCTCCCCCGGCGCATAGTGGACTGCGCCGGGGGAGCTTTTGCGCACAGCCCGCTTGGTTAGATATACGCGTTCATACGGACTTTGCAGCGAGTGCAAAGTCCTGAGCTGAACTGTTACGAACGGTTCCCATCAATGCATAAGAAATGACAAAAAAAGCCTTGCATGATGCGGGGAAATATAGTAAGATACCGATATGTGTTTTATAAATTAGCGCTGATTATATCAGGCAGACCGTTCGTTTTGTAAACGGTTTTGATACTTTATCGCAGGCAAACAGCAATGATTGGATGATGCGTTCGTCTTTCTTAGGAGAGGCAAGGGCATCTGGTGGAAGGGATAGTGAGAATTGTCATGGATCAGTCGGCAGTACAGACAGATAGGACAGAGCTTATATTTGGAAAGTGGAATTTTGGCGAAACAGTAGAAGAGGATGGTAATTGGCAGAAGCTTATGGAAGAGCGCCGGAGATTTGAGGAGGAGCGCCGTGAGTTCGAGCAGGAGAAGAAAGCTTTTTCTATACACAAAAGTATGGAGGACAGGCGAATCGAATCGGAGCGTCATCTGTTCGAGATGAAGTGGAAGATATTGGAGGACGAGGTCAAGAAGCTGGCGAGCGAGAGGGAGCGCGTAGAAAAACAGCGGGACTTTTATAAGCGGGTGAGCTCTTTCGATCAGACGGAGAGCCAGGAGAGCGGCCGTGTCATACACGGAGACATGTTTTTTGTGGGGGTGAAGAACGTCCGGTCTTTGAGGAAACGGTATAAAGATCTGCTCAAAATCTACCACCCGGACAATCTCTCCGGCGATACCGGCGCATTGCAGGAAATCAACAGGGAGTACGATATCTTAAAACAGCGGTACGGGGACAAAAAAGAAAATATTTGACATAATCACGGGGATGTCGTACTGATTACGACATCCCCGGTTGCGGCCGCGCCGTTTCGTTTATTAGGGATAAATCAGCCGCGCATCGTCGAGGTGATAGAGAACCTGGTCGAGAAAACGGTTCGCAAGATAATTGGCCATGGGCAGATTCATATCGAGATAGTTGCCGCAGTCCTTGGCGCTCGCGCCGGGCACATCCTCGGCAAAATCGCGGATAAATTCAAACAGTTCAATCATCAGCGGCACAATGTCCCTGGAGGCGTAGTCTCCGGCGAGCAGCAGATAAAAACCGGTTCTACAGCCCATCGGTCCAAAATAGATCGTTTTGCTGCCATAGACCGGATGGTTTCTAAGAAATGTCGCGGCCAGATGCTCGATCGTGTGCATTTCCGCGGTATTCATGACGGGCTCCTCGTTCGGCGAGGTCATGCGCAGGTCAAACGTGGTGACAGTCTCGGAGCCGACCGTGTCTTTGCGGGAGACGTAGACGCCCGGCTGTAATTTGATATGATCAATTGTAAAACTAGTGATTTTTTCCATTGGAATCCTCCTCATTTATACGGCCAGTACCTGCACCCGCGTGCGGCCTGTGGCTTCTTTTAAAATAACATTATAGCAGAAATCAAAAATCGTCAAGAGGAATCCCGGAAAGTGTTGAAAAAGGCCGTCAAACTGTGGTAATATAGGAAAGAATCTCAAGAGAGAAGAGAGGAAACTGGAAAAATGCGGTGGAATAAATATACCATTGAGACCACAACGGCGGCGGAAGATTATATGAGCGCCATGCTGATGGATTTGGGGATTATGGGTGTGGAGATCGAGGACAACGTGCCTCTGACAAAAGAAGAGCAGGCGGATATGTTTATCGACTTTCTGCCCGAACTGCCGCCGGACGACGGTGTGAGCCATGTGAGCTTTTATCTGGAGGATGATGGCGCGGATAAGCGGGAATTACTAAAACAGGTAAAAACTGCGCTGGAGGAGCTGCGCGGCACGGTGGAGGTTGGCAGCGGCCTGATCACTTCGAGCCAGACCGAGGATTTGGATTGGATTAACAATTGGAAAAAATATTTCCGTTCGTTCTATATCGAGGATATTTTAATCAAGCCCACCTGGGAGCAATTAAAACCGGAGGATGCGGACAAGTTTGTCATCGAGATCGATCCGGGCATTTCCTTTGGCACGGGCAAGCATGAGACCACGCAGCTGTGCATCCGCCAGCTGTTAAAGCTTAAGAAGAGCGGTGCGCCGTTCCAGAGGGTATTGGATGTGGGATGCGGCAGCGGTATTTTGTCAATCGTCGCGCGAAAGCTCGGCGCGCGCGAAGTCGTGGGAACGGACCTGGACGCGGACTGCCTGATCTCCACGCGGGATAATATGGCGGTCAACCATCTGGACGAGCAGTCGGGAACCTTTTATATCGGCAATCTGATCGACGATACTGCCTTGCAGCAGAAAGTGGGAACCGGATACGACATTGTGGTTGCCAACATACTGGCGGATGTCATCATCCCCATGGCGCCGGTAATTCCGGGATGCCTGAAGGAGGGCGGCTATTTTATCACGTCCGGCATCATCGACTTTAAGGAAGCGGACGTGCGGGCCGCGATCGAGGCGGCCGGGCTTACCGTGGTGGAAGTCAATCATCAGGGAGAGTGGGTAGGCATTACCGCCCGCAAATAAAGAAAACGCATGTTTCCCGGTCACTTTGCAGGGCGGGAAAACAATGTAATATTGCAGGAGTGGATTCTAATGTACCAGTTTTTTGTAGAGGATGGCGCGGTGAGCGAGGGCTTCGTGTACATTTCGGGCAGTGATGTGCATTATATCCGAGATGTCATCCGCCTGCGCGCGGGCGAGACGGTCCGCGTGAGCACCGCATCGGCCAATTATCTGTGTGTGGTGGAGGAGATTGGCGCGGATTTTGTGCGGGCCGCGATTGCCAAGCGCGGTATCGCGGGCACGGAGTTAAAGAGCCGCATTGTGCTGTTTCAGGGCCTGCCAAAGGGCGATAAGATGGAGCTCGTGATACAAAAGGCGGTGGAGCTTGGGGCCGCGGAGATCGTTCCGGTGGCGATGAAGCATTGTGTCGTAAAGCTTGACGAGAAGAAGGCGGCCGTTAGGACGGCGCGCTGGCAGAGTATCGCAGAGAGCGCGGCCAGACAGGCCAAGCGCAGTGTGATACCGGGCGTGTCGCTGCCGCTGTCTTTTGCGGAAGCGGTGGGTTATGCAAAAACATTGGATGTGGTCTTGCTTCCCTACGAAAATGAGAGTGGTATGCAAGGTACAAAGCGGGCGTTAGAACAGCTTCGTCCCGGGCAGTCCATCGGTCTTTTTATCGGCCCGGAGGGCGGTTTTGCGCCGGAGGAGATTGCGGCGGCCGGTGAGGGGGTGCAGCGCATTTCCCTTGGCAGGCGGATTTTGCGCACGGAGACGGCGGGGCTTGCGGCGCTGTCCATACTGATGTATTATTTGGAATTGGAAGAGGAGAGAGAAGATGCAGGTATATCTCGATAATGCGGCGACGACAAGGTGCAGCGACAGGGCAAAAGAGCTGCTGCTGCGGTATATGACGGAAGAGTACGGCAACCCTTCCTCTCTGCATCGGATGGGAAAGGAGGCCGAGGACGCAGTCCGGGAGGCGGCGAAAAAGATTGCCAAAACGATCAAAGCGGAGGAGAAAGAGATTCTTTTTACCTCCGGCGGAACAGAATCGAACAACCTGGCCCTTTTTGGCGGGGCTTTTGCCAATATGCGGGCCGGCAAACATATCATTACCACGTCTATTGAACATGCCTCCGTATCCGCGCCGGTGGAATTTCTTGCAAAGCAGGGGTTTTTGGTGACGTATCTCTCCGTGGATACCTGCGGCAGGATTTCGATAGAAGAGCTGAAAAAAGCTTTGCGGCCCGACACGATACTGGTCTCGATTATGATGGTCAACAATGAGATCGGGACACTCCAGCCGGTGGAGGAAGCCGCGGCGGTGATAAAGGCCAACAACCCGGACACGCTGTTTCATGTCGATGCGATTCAGGCATACGGAAAATACCGCATTTATCCAAGGCGCATGGGGATAGATCTTATGTCTGTCAGCGGACACAAGGTTCATGCGCCCAAAGGGACCGGTTTTCTCTATATCAGGGATAAGGCCAAAATCAAACCCGTGCTCTACGGCGGCGGACAGCAGAGAGGGATGCGAAGCGGCACGGAGAATGTGCCGGGCATTGTAGCGCTCGGCGAAGCGGCCGCAGAGAGCTATGAGGATTTTGAGAGCAAGGCAGCGCATATGCGCGCGCAAAGAGAGCGATTGATCGAAGGCATTACCGCTGTGCCTGGCGCAAGCGTCAACGGGGCGCGCCAGGACGGGGCGGCGCCTCATATCGTCAGTGTCAGCATCGAGGGAGTGCGCGCCGAGGTGATGCTGCACGCGCTCGAAGAAAAAGGCGTCTTTGTCTCCGCCGGCAGCGCCTGCTCCTCGAACAAACCGGCCGTCAGCCGGACCTTAAAAAGTATCGGGTTAAGGCCGGAATTGCTGGATGCGACGGTTCGTTTTAGTCTATGCGCGCATACGACATGTGAGGAGATCGACTATGCGGTAGAGGTTCTGCGTGAGACGGCGCCAAGATTGCAAAAGTATACATCCAAGTAGGTAAAAAGGAAAGAACGGTATCATGAGTGAGAATCAATATCAATCATTTTTAATCAAATATGCGGAGATTGCGGTGAAAGGAAAAAACCGCTATCTGTTTGAGGATGCGCTGGTGGGACGTATCCATCAGGCCCTAAAATCTGTGGACGGCAGTTTTTTGGTGCGCAAGCAGCAGGGGCGAATCTATGTGGACGCCCAGGGCGAGTATGATTTTGACGGGACGGTAGATGCCTTAGGGCATGTGTTCGGCATTGTTGGCATCTGTCCTGTGGTCCTTTTGGAGGACGAGGGGTTTGATCTGCTCGCGCGTGCGGTGATCGACTGCATAGACAGAGAGTTTGCGGATAAGAAATTCACCTTTAAGGTCAACGCGCGGCGTGCGCGCAAGAACTATCCGATGGAGTCGATGGAGATCAACGCGAGCCTGGGCGAGCGCATATTGGAGGCATTTCCCGATACCCGCGTGGATGTGCACAAGCCGCAGGTGACGGTGTGCGTCGAGATTCGCAATCAGATCAATGTCTATTTTCAGGTGATTGCGGGTCCGGGCGGTATGCCGGTCGGTACCAACGGAAAAGCGATGTTATTGCTTTCCGGCGGTATCGACAGTCCGGTGGCCGGCTATATGATCGCCAAGCGGGGCGTGGCCATTGACGCCACTTATTTTCATGCGCCGCCCTACACTTCGGAGCGCGCGAAACAGAAGGTAGTGGATTTGGCGAAGATCATTTCCCGCTATACCGGGCCGATTCGCCTGCATGTGGTAAACTTCACCGATATACAGCTCTACATCTACGAACAATGTCCGCACGAGGAGCTGACCATCATTATGCGCCGCTATATGATGAGGCTGGCGGAACATTTTGCGAAAGAGAGCGGCTGCCTGGGACTGATCACTGGGGAGAGTATCGGGCAGGTGGCGAGCCAGACGATGCAGTCGCTGGCGGCGACCAACGAGGTCTGCACGATGCCGGTCTACCGTCCGCTGATCGGGTTTGACAAGCAGGAGATCGTGGAGATTTCCGAGAAGATCAAGACATACGAGACTTCTATTCTGCCGTATGAGGACTGCTGTACGATCTTTGTCGCCAAGCACCCGGTCACCAAGCCAAGTTTGCAGGTGATTCAAAACGACGAGAAAAAATTGTCCGAAAAAATCGATGCGCTGGTCGCGCAGGCAATCGAGACGGCCGAGAAGATACTGGTGCTGCCCGATTAGAGCGCTGCGGGAAAGGGAACAACTACCGGAGAAGACCAATTCTGGTATGGGTGAATCAGAGAATTTGGTATAAGAAAAAAACCACTGGAGAAATCCAGTGGCTCTTGGGAACATTCTGTGGATGATTAAACTAAGTAGGGCTTTAATGTCTCCATGATCTCGTCGATGTTGCTCTCCGCATGGATTGCAAGGTCGATGGGCTTGGATAAATCCAGACTGAAGATACCCATGATTGATTTTGCGTCGATGACATATCTGCCAGAGATCAAATCAAAGTCATACTCAAACTGAGCGATTGCATTGACGAACGCTTTTACTTTGTCGATGGAATTTAAAGAAATCTGAACTGTTTTCATACAAATAACCTCCTTTAATGGGTCTTTATGGTTGCTTTTATAGTAAAGGTTTTTGGTAAAAAAGTCAACATAAAACTTGTTGTGAAAACTTTCTGCGTAACAGGAAAGCCGAAGACGGAACGGTTATTATAATGCCGCATACGCGGCGGAATGAGAGGATATATGAAAAAAGCGGCGCTTCATAACCTGGGCTGTAAGGTCAATGCCTACGAGACGGAGGCGATGCAGCAGTTGTTGGAAAATGCGGGTTACGAGATCGTTCCGTTCAATCAAAATGCGGATATCTATGTCATCAATACCTGTGCGGTCACCAATATGGCGGATCGCAAGTCCAGGCAGATGATTCACCGGGCCAAAAAGTTAAATCCAAACGCGATCGTGGTGGCCGCGGGCTGTTATGTGCAGACAAAAGAGGCTGCGGGCCTGGTGGACCGTATGGCCGATATCGTGATCGGGAATAATAAAAAACACGAACTGATAAGGCTGATCGAACAGTATGAAAAGACCGGACGCAAAACGGTGGAGGTTTGCGATATCAACCGTGAAAAACAGGAATATGAACCGTTGTCCCTTGTGCGCACGGCAGAGCATACGAGAGCTTTTATCAAGGTACAGGACGGCTGCGACCAGTTCTGCAGTTACTGTATTATTCCATTTGCCAGGGGCCGGGTCCGAAGCCGGGCATTGTCCCAGGTGCTAGGGGAGGTGGAAACACTCGCCGCGTCCGGTTATCAGGAGATTGTGCTGACAGGTATTCATCTAAGCTCTTACGGGAAAGATAACGGAGAGAGCCTGCTTGGCCTGATACAAAAGGTGCACGAGATCGATGGCATCTCAAGGATTCGTCTGGGCAGCATAGAACCGCGCATCGTCACCGAGGACTTTGCGCGTCAGTTGGCTGCGCTGCCCAAAGTCTGCCCCCATTTTCATCTGTCCTTACAGAGCGGGTGCGACAGCGTGTTAGAGCGGATGAACCGGCGTTATCGTACAGCAGAATATGCGGCGGGGTGCGGGCTTTTGCGCAAATATTTTGTGCAGCCGGCCATCACGACGGATGTGATTGTGGGATTTCCCGGGGAGACGGAAGAGGAGTTTCGTGTTACGAAAGAATACCTGGAGCGGATTCATTTCTATGAAATGCACATTTTTAAATATTCCGCGCGGGATGGAACCCGGGCGGCGGCTATGGAGGGACAGATACCGGAGCCCGTGAAGGCCGCCCGCAGCGCCTCTCTGCTGGCATTGGCCGATCAGATGTCAAAGAGCTTTCGCGACGCGTATCTTGGGCAGCGTGTGACCGCGCTTTTGGAGGAGCCTATGTTTTATGAGGGGGTTCGTTATATGACGGGTTATACGCCCGAGTATATCCGCGTGGCGATACGGACGGAGGAGAGCGGTGCAAATCGGTTTGTGACCGGTCAAATCGCGCGGCAGCTCGTCGGCGATATCTATCTTTTGGTTGAATTTTAGGACAAACTATATTACAATAGATAACAGCAATGCTTTTTATGGAATGGTGAAAAGGGATGCACAGCATGTAGTGCGGGTGTGAGGAAAACTATGCAGAATATCAATAATACACAATTTTTTAAAGTAGAGAAAGGGCCGGAGCTTAAAGTCAGCGACGTGTTGGAGATCGTATATCAGGCGCTGAAAGAAAAGGGCTATAATCCGGTCAATCAGATCGTCGGATACATTATGTCGGGAGATCCCACTTATATCACCAGTCATAATAATGCCAGAAGCCTGATTATGAAAGTGGAGCGTGATGAGTTAGTGGAGGAGGTGCTGCGGTTTTATATCCGCAATCACCGTTGGGATGCGTAGGCTTTTGATTTTGAAATGTTAGGATGGTAGAGATATATGCGTATATTGGGCTTGGACTTTGGCTCAAAGACAGTGGGTGTGGCTGTCAGTGATGAGCTTTTACTGACGGCGCAGGGGAAGGAGATCATAAGGCGGCAGTCTGCCGGCAAGCTCAGGCAGACCCTGGCGCGGATTGAGGCCATAATTGCTGAGCATCAGGTGGAGCGTATTGTTCTGGGGTATCCGAAAAACATGAACAATACCGAGGGAGAGCGTTGCGAAAAGACCAAAGAGTTTAAAGAGATGTTGGAGCGCAGAACGGGACTTCCCGTTGTGCTGTGGGACGAACGGCTCACTACCGTGGCGGCGGACAGACATATGATGGAATCCGGTATCCGCAGAGAGGAGCGCCGCAATTATGTCGATGAGATCGCGGCGGTATTTATCCTGCAAGGATATCTGGATTCTTTGCGCTAGAAGGGATTATTTATGCAGAAGGTTAGTTTTTTAGATCCGAAGACGGCGGAGAATACGGATTTTTTTGTGCTCGAGG
This sequence comes from uncultured Roseburia sp., assembly GCA_947567625.1. Lineage (GTDB taxonomy): Bacteria > Bacillota > Clostridia > Lachnospirales > Lachnospiraceae > Roseburia. The sequence goes on from CANONN010000026.1 coordinate 24,376, forward strand.
AGACGCAGGTGAACGGTCGTAAGTATCTCTTGGTCACTTTGGAGGAGGACGCCGACGGGGATGCCTATCTACTCAGAGAGGTAACGCAGGAGGCGGAGGAAGCCGTTTACGAGATGGTGGATGAGGATGAAGAGCTAAAAGCGATCGGCAAAGTATTTGCGGAGCTTTTGGAGGATACGGACATCACATACTGATGTGTTCAGAAATCCGTTATGGTTGCCGGATATCTGGAAACATCGGGAGTGGACGAAAAAGAAGAGAACGGAAAATAATGGAGGTTTATAGTGAAGAAAGCAAAAACTGAAAAGTTAAAAATCATTCCTTTGGGAGGCTTAGAACAGATTGGAATGAACATTACTGCCTTTGAGTACAAAGACAGTATTATTGTTGTGGATTGCGGATTGTCTTTTCCGGAAGATGATATGTACGGAATCGATCTGGTAATCCCGGATATTACCTATTTGAGAGAGAATATTGAGCGTGTGAAGGGATTTTTTATTACCCATGGGCATGAGGACCATATCGGCGCCATACCATATGTCCTCAAAGAGATCAACGTACCGATCTATGCAACCAAATTGACGATCGGGATTATCGAGCACAAGCTGAGAGAGCACAATATGCTGACAAAAGTAAAGCGCAAGGTGGTGCGCTACGGCCAGCATATCAATTTGGGATGCTTTCGCGTGGAGTTTATCAAGACGAACCACAGTATCCAGGATGCGGCGGCCCTTGCCATCTACTCGCCGGCGGGGACTGTGATACACACGGGAGACTTTAAAGTGGATTACACGCCGGTATTTGGAGACGCCATAGATTTACAGCGCTTTGGCGAGATCGGCAAAAAGGGCGTGCTGGCGTTGATGTGCGACAGCACCAATGCGGAACGCCAGGGCTTTACGATGTCGGAGAAGACGGTGGGCCGTACGTTTGACGAGATATTTTCTGACTATAAGAATCACCGCATCATCATTGCCACGTTCGCGTCAAATGTGGACCGTGTGCAGCAGATTATCAATACGGCGCACAAAAACGGCAGGAAAGTGGTGGTCGAAGGCCGCAGTATGGTAAATATTATCGGCATTGCTTCGGAGCTTGGGTATATCAATATTCCCGAGAATACCCTGATCGATATTGAAGAGCTCAGGCATTATCCCGATGAGCAGACCGTTTTGATCACCACGGGAAGCCAGGGCGAGGCCATGGCAGCGCTCTCCCGCATGGCAAGCGGTATGCACAAAAAGGTGACGATCAAGCCGCGGGATACGATTGTCCTCAGCTCGCACCCGATTCCGGGAAATGAGAAGGCAGTGTCCAAGATCATCAATGAGCTCTCGATGAAAGGGGCAAAGGTGATCTTTCAGGATGTTCATGTGTCGGGGCACGCCTGCCAGGAGGAGATCAAACTCATCTATTCGCTCGTGCGGCCAAAGTATTCGATTCCGGTGCACGGCGAGTACCGTCATCTGATCGCGCAGGCGAGACTGGCGGAGGAGCTTGGAATAGAAAAAGACAATATTTTCATCCTCTCTTCGGGAGAGGTGTTGGAGCTGGATGAAGAGGGCGCTGCCATTAAAGGACACGTGCCGGTGGGCGCGATCATGGTGGATGGCCTTGGCGTCGGTGATGTGGGCAATATCGTACTTCACGACCGTCAGCATCTGGCGGAGGACGGCATCATCATCGTGGTTCTGACCCTGGAGAGCGGTTCGGGCATGGTGCTTGCGGGACCGGATATCGTTTCGCGCGGATTTGTCTATGTGCGCGGCGCCGAGAGCCTTATGGAGGAGGCAAAACACATTCTGATCGACCGCATGGATTACTGCATGAACAAGAATATTACCGATTGGGGCCGTATCAAGACCGAGATCAAGGATTCCCTCAGCGAGTTCGTCTGGAAGGAGACGAAACGCAGGCCGATGATTATGCCGATCATCATGGAAGTATAAAAGCGGGTTTGCGTGTGCCGGGGAGCCCGGGGTACAGCCGAAAAGCGGCGGCAGATACAGAAAGAAGGGAAGACACATGAGAGAGGAAGATCAGGTGGAGCAGGCGCTTTTGAATCTTGTGGACCGGATAAAAGAGAGCGACGAGTATATCCGTTACCGTGTGATACAGGATAAGATACATGCGATGCCCAAGCTCGAGCAGGAGATCAATGCGTTTCGCAGTGAAAACTACCGGGTACAGAACAGCAACGGCACGCTTGACATCTATGAAGAAACGGACCGCATGGAACGGGAGTACCGCGAATGGCGCACAAATCCGCTCGTGTCGGAGTATCTTGCGGCAGAGAGCGCTTTTTGCCGTATGTTTCAGCACATTAACTGGACATTGATCGAGGCAATGGACTTCGAGGCAGGACTGGTAGATTAGGGAGCGGCAGGATATGAACATTCACAAAATCATATTAAAATTTGTCAGTATCAGTTTTTCGATCTTGGTTACTTTGCTGGTAGCCATAGGTCTGCTTCGGTTGGGGGAATATTGCTATCATTTCGGTTACCGCGTTTTTACCGAGCCGGCCATGGAAGAGGAGCCGGGAACGGATGTGGTGGTGCTGCTCACAGGCGATATGTCCGAGTATGACATCGGCGGTGCGCTTTTGGAGAAGGGGCTGATTCGCGACAAGAACCTGTTCTTCGCGCAGCTTATGCTTTCCGCTTATGCGGGAGAGCTGCAGAGCGGCACCTACACGCTGAACACCTCTATGACTGCCAAGGAAATGATGGCGGTCATGGCAGCAGATACGGCGGAGAGCACGGAGGAGACCGAAGAGCCGCTTTCGACCGAAGGAACCGGGGCTTCGGAAGCGCCGGGAACCCTTGACGGAGCCGGTACGAACGAAGATTCCGGTGAGGAAGAGGAAGGCGACGGGCAAGGAAACGATACGCCGGGAGCAGAGGAAGGCGACGGGCAAGGAAACGATACGCCGGCAGCAGAGGAAGGCGACGGGCAAGGAAACGATACGCCGGAAGCAGAGGGGAATGAGCCGTGATCGTGGATACGCGTCTCTCGACTTACATCAATTCGCTCGGTACCGGCAATACCGAGATTTTAGAGACGATCGAGAGAGAAGCAATCGCTGCCTGCGTGCCGGTGATACGCAAAGAGATGCAGCAATTTTTAAAAACGCTGCTTGCCATAAAGCGGCCTGGCAGAATACTTGAGGTGGGGACGGCAGTCGGGTTTTCCGCAATTCTGATGGCGGAGTACAACCCCGTTCCCTGCCATATCACAACCATAGAAAATTATGAAAAACGAATTCCTGTGGCAGAGGCAAATTTTCGCCGTGCCGGCCGTGAACAGCAGATTACGCTGTTAGCGCAGGATGCGGCGGATGCGCTGAAAACATTGCAGGGACCGTTTGATTTTATATTTATGGATGCCGCTAAGGGACAGTATATTCATTTTCTGCCGGATGTGATGCGGCTGTTGGAGGCCGGCGGAGTCCTGGTATCCGACAATGTATTGCAGGACGGCGATATTATAGAGTCGCGCTTTGTGGTGACAAGGAGGAATCGGACGATTCATAAACGTATGCGGGATTATCTGTACGAATTGACCCACAGCAAAGAGCTTGTCACTTCCGTGCTGCCCATCGGCGACGGGGTGACAGTCAGTACGCGTCAATGTACCGCAACAGAAATTACAGATGGAAGGTGAGGCCATGCGGGGAGACGGACCGGAGCTTTTGATACCGGCGAGCAGTCTTGAGGTATTAAAAATAGCGGTAATATACGGTGCCGATGCCGTCTATATCGGCGGGGAAGTGTTTGGGCTTCGCGCGAAAGCGAAGAATTTTTCCATGGAGGAGATGGGGGAGGGCATTGCCTTTGCCCACGACCGCGGCGTGCGCGTTTTTGTGACCGTCAACATACTGGCGCACAATGATGACCTGGCGGGAGTGCGGGAATATCTGACAGAGCTTGGGGAGCTTGGCCCGGACGCGCTCATTATCTCGGACCCCGGAATCTATGCGATCGCCAAGGAGGTGTGCCCGGATATCGAGCGTCATATCAGCACGCAGGCGAACAATACCAATTACGGCACCTATTTATTTTGGTACGGCCTTGGGGCGAAGCGCGTGGTGTCGGCGAGGGAGCTGTCGCTGGCGGAGATCAAAGAGATTCGCGCCCATATCCCAAACGATCTGGAGATCGAGACTTTTATCCACGGCGCGATGTGCATTTCTTATTCCGGGAGATGTCTGCTGTCCAATTACTTTACGGGCAGAGACGCCAACCAGGGAGCCTGCACGCATCCCTGCCGTTGGAAATACGCAGTCGTGGAAGAAAAGCGCCCGGGAGAGTATTTGCCTGTCTACGAAAATGAGCGCGGCACCTATATTTTTAACTCCAAAGACCTGTGTATGATCGAGCACATACCGGAGCTGATTGCGGCCGGCATCGACAGCTTTAAGATCGAGGGCAGGATGAAGACGGCGCTGTATGTCGCGACGGTGGCCAGGACATACCGCCTGGCGATCGACGATTACCGCCGCTCCAAAGACCTTTACCGCGAACATATGCCCTGGTATTTAGAACAGATCTCCCGCTGCACTTATCGGCAGTTTACAACCGGGTTTTTCTTTGGCAAGCCCACAGAGGAGGCGCAGATCTACGACAACAATACCTATGTCAAAGAATACACTTATCTGGGCATCGTCGGGGAACAAAATGAGGCGGGGCTGTACCGCATCGAGCAGCGCAATAAGTTTTCGGTCGGGGAGGCGATCGAGGTGATGAAGCCCGACGGCACCGACTGTCAGGTCACCGTGCGGCGTATCGTCGACGAGAAGGGGCAGGAAATGCAATCCGCGCCGCATCCGAAGCAGACGCTCTACATTGATCTGGGGCAGCCGTTGGAAACATATGATATCCTGCGCAGGCAGGAATAATTTTAAAAAGAAAGGGAGAGTTGACCGATGAAAGAGGACAGATATGTTGCTTATGTGGGCACCTATACCCATGAAAACAGTGTTGGGATTCACATCTATGATGTGGATGTGCCAAACGGAACGATGAGAGAGCGAAAGGTAGTGCCGATCAACAATCCTTCCGACTTGATTGTGTCAAAAAACCGCCAGTTTTTATATTCGATTGCGGACGAGGGCGTGGAGGCGTTTCGGATATTGCCGGACGGCGATTTAGAGCCGATCAATAAAAAGTGGATTGGCGGTATGCGCGGCTGTTATGTGGAGGTGGATGACGCCAACCGGTATCTTTTTGTGGGTGGGCATCATGACGGGCGCGTTACCATGATGCGTCTCAACGAGGATGGCAGTGTCGGTGAGATCGCGGACGGCGTATTTCATATTGGGATGGGGCGCAGCATCGCGCAGCGCAATTTTATCCCGCATGTGGATTGTGTGAAGTTGACCCCGGACGAGAAGTTTCTCTGCGCCGTCGACAACGGTCTTGATCAGGTAAAAGTATACCGGATTGACTATGAGCGCGGAAAGCTGGAGGTGATCGATATCATCCGCGGACAGCTGGAGTCGGCACCGCGCATGATACGCTTTTCTAAGAGCGGTAAATATGCCTATATCTTGTATGAACTGTTAAATACGGTGGAGGTTTACCGCTATGATGTGATTGGCGAAGAGCCGGTATTTGAGAAGATTCAGTCGGTTTCGACGACGCTGGGTTCCTACGACGATCTCTGCGCGGCTTCGGGCATGGAGGTTTCCCCGAGCGGCAAGTATCTGTTCTGCAGCAACGCCGGGGTAAACTCTGTCATCTGTTATCAGATCGACGAGATAACGGGGCTGTTGGAGTGCGTCTTCAGCTCAAAAGTCAACAGCGACTATCCCAAGGTGATGGCGGTATTCCCGGATGAGAGACATTATATGACCTTAAACAACAACTCCAATGACATATATTTTTATCAGATTCATTTTGATAAAAAATACTCGTTGCAGAAAGGCCCTGCCGTGCAGGTGGATAAACCAAACTGTATATACATCATGAAATTAAATCAAGATTAAATTTTAAGAGGAGTGTCGCCCTGTTTTTACAGAATCCGACATTCCTCTTTTTCCCTGACGTTCTTTCGCATAAAAGACCGATTTCCATGGAAAACATAATCATAACAACAAGAGACGAGTTTACAGAGAATGAGGAAAATGCCATGGAAAAAGAAAAACGTACCCAAGCACAAATTACAGTTTTGATAAAGACCGCCTATTATGGCCTGTGGGCCGGAGCGGCCTACGTCGCGGTTAAGTTGTTGGGCACGGTGCTGCTGCCCTTTCTGGCGGCCTTTTTTTTGGCCTATCTTTTGAATTATCCGGTGGAATTTTTGCAGAAAAAAGTAAAATTAAAGCGCGGTTTGTCGTCCGTGCTCGTGGTGGGCGTTTTCTATGTGCTGCTGGCCGCTGCCGTCTGCGGACTGATTTATCTCGTCTGTAGTATGGCTGTCAGTTTCTTTTCGGGAATGGGAGGCGTCCTCACCGAAAAGCTGCTGCCCGTCATCGAATCGTTTCTGCGGGATTACGATAACGTGCTTGGGGGCAGTATTTTCGGCGGCAGAGGCGCCGCGCCTTCCGGGGAGCTGGTATCTAAGGCATCAACCTGTGTGACCGACTGTATTTCCGGGGCGGCATCCTGTCTGCCGGGAATCGGCATGAATACCTTAATCGTGGTGATCGCCACATTTTTTATTGAGATGGAATTGCCCGGGATACGGCAATTTTTGTGGAAAAATATACCGGAGCGTTTTCGCTGTTTCTGTCAGCCAGGGAAGAAAAAAGTGGCAAGAGCCATGGGAAAATATCTGGGGGCGTACGCGCTGATCTTTCTCATGACGTTTGGCGAACTCGCGGTCGGCCTGCTGATTCTAAAAGTGGAGGGAGCGCTGTTTCTGGCTTTGGTGATTGCGATTTTGGATATCCTGCCGATTCTGGGCACAGGTACGGTGCTGCTGCCCTGGGGGCTTATCACGCTGGTCTGCGGCAACCGCACGCTCGGGATTGGTCTGCTGCTTTTGTATCTGATTATCACGGTGGTGCGCAATTTTGTGGAACCAAGGCTGGTGGGACGTCAGATGGGCATCTCGCCTGTCGTGACGCTGCCGGCCATGCTGATCGGTTACCGTCTGTTAGGAATCTGGGGGCTGTTTTTGCTTCCGATGTTTATCGCCGTACTCCACTATCTGAACCGGAAGAATGTGATTCATCTGTACAAAAACTAGAAAATAGGAGCAGTTTGGGCTGCGGCTTCCCTGTCACGGAATCCGTCCCGTTTTCGCTGAATTGTTTATAGAAAATACAAAATCCTTCCATATTCTACTTGCGCCAAACGCCTTTTTTAGGTATAGTATATTACGAGACTGTGCTATGTGTACGGACGCATACATTCCCAAGTTGCGGAGCAACCGGCAAAGAATCACGAAGTGATTCCTTATCGGAAACTGCGTGGCCTGATGTATTAAAAAAACACGAAGAGATTCATTTTTTGGCACAGGGGCGCGTTATTGGCAGGGAGGAGATAGACATTATGGAAAATGTCTCAAAGAATTTTATCGAGCTGATTATTGATAAAGATATAGAGGAGGGACACTGCAGGGAAGTGCACACGCGTTTTCCGCCGGAGCCGAACGGATATCTTCATATCGGACATGCCAAGTCCATATTATTGAATTATGGGCTGGCGCAAAAGTACGGCGGCAAGTTTCATCTGCGTTTTGACGATACCAATCCGACGAAAGAAAAAACCGAGTTTGTCGAGGCCATCAAGGAAGATATCGCCTGGCTTGGGGCAGACTGGGAGGACCGTCTGTTTTTTGCCTCGGACTATTTTCCCCAGATGTATGAGGCCGCGGTGAAGCTGATAAAAAAGGGGAAGGCGTATGTGTCTGATCTGTCTGCGGACGAGATCAGGGAGTACCGCGGTACGTTGACGGAGCCTGGCAGGGATGACCCGAGTGCGGGCAGAACCGTGGAAGAAAATCTTGCCATGTTTTTGGATATGAAAAACGGAAAGTACGCGGACGGCGAGAAAGTGCTGCGCGCGAGGATAGATATGACTTCGTCCAATATCAATATGAGAGACCCGGTCATATACCGGGTGGCGCACATGCATCACCATAACACCGGCGATCAGTGGTGCATTTATCCGATGTACGATTTCGCGCACCCGATCGAGGACGCCATTGAAGGTATCACCCACTCGATCTGTACGCTGGAGTTTGAAGATCACAGACCGCTCTATGACTGGGTGGTGCGTGAGCTGGAGTATGAGATGCCGCCCAAGCAGATTGAGTTTGCGAAGCTGTATCTGACCAACGTGGTGACCGGCAAGCGCTATATCAAGCGCCTGGTGGACGAGGGGATTGTGGACGGCTGGGATGACCCGCGGCTGGTTTCCATCGCCGCACTGCGCCGCAGGGGATTTACGCCGGAGTCTTTGAAGCTGTTTGTAGAGCTCTGCGGGATATCCAAAGCAAACAGCTCGGTGGACTATGCTATGCTGGAGTACTGTATCCGCGAGGACTTGAAGATGAAACGGCCCCGCATGATGGCGGTGTTAGACCCGGTGAAAGTCGTCATCGACAATTACCCGGAAGGGCAGACCGAGGAGCTTACCGTTACCAACAATCTGGAAAATGAGGAGCTTGGCAGCCGCACGGTGCCGTTTACCCGAGAGCTCTATATTGAGCGCGAAGATTTCATGGAGGAGCCGCCGAAAAAATATTTCCGCATGTTCCCGGGCAACGAAGTGCGCCTGATGAACGCATATTTTGTCACCTGCAACAGTTTTACGAAGGATGAAAGCGGCAGAGTGACAGAGATTCACTGTACTTATGACCCGGCCTCTAAGGGCGGCAACAGCCCGGACGGCAGAAAGGTGAAGGGAACGATTCACTGGGTGTCCGCACAGCACGCCGTAAGCGCGGAAGTCCGGTTATACGAGAATATTGTGGATGAGGAGAAAGGGGTATACAACGAGGACGGAAGCCTCAACCTCAATCCCAATTCCCTGACTGTTTTGACAGACTGTGTCGTGGAGGAAAATTTAAAAGATGCGGCGCCGTATGACAGTTTTCAGTTTGTGCGCCAGGGATTTTTCTGCGTGGACGCGAGAGATTCCAGACCGGAACATCTTGTATTTAACAGAATTGTATCATTGAAGAGTTCATTTAAGCTGCCGACGCCTTAGTCGGTCACAGGATATAGAAAGGTATGGTTATTGTATCATGAATATTTTTGCAGGATTAGAGAAATTTGGTCTGAAAGTGGAAAACAAGTCTTTGTTTGAGGAGGAGAAGAAAGCGCAGGCGAAAGAGACGGGGGCTGCTGCGGAGGAAGCGCCCACGGAGGAGAGCTTTTTGTTAGACAAGGCCATTCGCTGTCCGGTCTGTGATAAGGTATTCAAGACAAAGATGATCAAAAACGGCAGGACCAAGCGTTTAGAGCCCGATGACGACCTGCGTCCCCGTTTTGAGTATATTGACACGATCAAATATGACGTGGCATCCTGCCCGTCGTGCGGTTATGCCGCAATGAACCGCTATTTTGAACATTTGACGGCAGGACAGATCAAGTTGGTGCAGGAGGGAGTCTGTGCGAATTTTAAGCCGGGAGCCGAGGGAGCGGAGAAAGCCACCTACGATTACGATACCGCGTTAGACCGTTATAAGCTGGCATTGTTTAATACGATCGTAAAGAGAGGCAAGACGAGTGAGCGGGCGTATACCTGCCTGAAAATTGCCTGGCTCTACCGCGGGAAAGCGGAGACGTTAGACAAGGCGGACCCCAAGTACGCGGAAGTCTTCAAAGAGTGCAAGGAGCAGGAAGAGGCATTTTACGAGCAGGCATATGAGGGATTTACCAAGGCAATCTCCAAGGAAATGTTCCCGATGTGCGGCATGGACCAATGCACGGTAGATTATTTGCTGGCAGTGATGTCATTTCATTTTAAGAAGTTTGACGTCGCTTCCAAGTGTATCTCGCGCATCCAGAGCGCGCCTTCCGCTTCTAAGCGTATGAAAGACAAGGCGTTTGATTTAAAGGAGCGCATTGTTGCCCAGATGAAACAGAGCAAGTAGCGATGATTGATCTTATGGTAAATTTACAGGGGGACTCCAAAATCCCCCTGTATCAGAAGATATATGAGCATATCAAATGTGAAATGGAAGACGGCAGGATTTCCCAGGGGGAAAGACTGCCGTCTACGCGTATGCTGTCCAAAAATTTGTCGGTAAGCCGCAGTACCGTGGAGCTGGCTTATGAGCAGCTTTTGGCGGAGGGATATATAAAAGCGGAACCCTGCCGGGGATATTTTGCCTGCGATATCACAGAATTGTACCGGCTGAAACAGCGGCAGAGTGTCTGTGGCAGAGCCGGAGATGCAGGAGAGGGCCGGCGGCCGGAAATTGAATTTTCCCCGTATGCGATCGACGCGTTAAGCTTTCCGTTCGATGTCTGGCGCAGATTGAGCAGAACCATGCTGCAACAGGAGCGGGAGGAGCTTTTATATGCCAAAGACGGGCAGGGCGAGTATGAACTCAGGCAGGCGATCGCGGTTTATCTGCATCAGGCCAGAGGCGTCAACTGCCGGCCCGACGAGATCATTGTGGGCGCCGGAAATGAGTATCTTGAGCTGATTTTAGGGCAGCTGTTTGGCGCCGGGAAACGCATATTGATGGAAAATCCGGGGTATCCGCAGGCATACCATACGTTTTGTGCCATGGGTTATGATGTGGTCACCGTGGACGGAGGCCACAGGGAGAAGCTCATGGAAAAGCTGGCGGCAAAAGCCCCCGATCTTGTCTATGTGATGCCATCCCACCAGTTTCCGCTGGGCGATGTGATGACGTTAAACCTGCGTCTGCAATTGATCAAGTGGGCCGGGGAGGAAGAAAACCGCTATCTGATCGAGGATGACTATGACAGTGAATACCGCTACCGCGGCAAACCGATTCCCTCCATGCAGAGTATCGATCACAGCGGAAAAGTCGTTTACCTGGGGACATTTTCGCGCAGTATCGCGCCGTCCCTGCGCGTCAGCTATATGGTGCTGCCGCCGCGGCTGATGGAGAAGTACCGCGACTGCTGCGGCTTTTATTCGGCCACCGTGCCCAAAATGCAGCAGGAAATACTGCGCACATTTTTGACGGAGGGCTATTTTGAGCGCCATTTGAATAAGATGCGCGGCATCTACAAAAACAAGCGCGATCAGTTGCGCGATCAGTTGAAAAAATATGACTGGGTGGAGGCGATTCGCGGCGATCATGCGGGGCTTCACATCCTGGTAAAGATTAAGACGAAAATGAGCGAGCAGGAATTGTGTCTGGCCGCAAAAGAGAGGGGACTTGGCATCACGGGTATCTCTGCGTATGCCCTGCCGCCGCGTCAGGCGGCGGGGCCGGGAGACCGAGAGGATGAAAATGGGGGGCCGGGAGGGCAGGACGTCACGCTGCTGCTGGGATACGGGCGGCTTGACGGCAGGCAGATGGAAAAAGGGTTAAAGATACTCGATGAACTGCTCTCGGATTACGGCAGCCGGATAAATTCGGGTTTGCGTTCCCGAAATACGGTGTAGTATTGAAAGCCGGCATGCTTTAAGAGAGCGGGAACTTTTTGAAAATCGTAGGCGACATGCTCCGGTTTGTGGGCGTCAGCGCCGACGGTGATAATTTCTCCCCCCAGCGCCCGGTAGCGGGCGATGATCTCTTCCGTCGGATTGGGGTGGTTCAGTCCGTATTTAAAACCCGCGGTATTGATTTCAATGCCCTTTCCGTGCTCAATGAGATGCTTTAAAATTTCGTCGATGGTATCCTGATACTGGCTCCAGTGATAATGTTGATTTTTTGTAGGGCCGTAGCGGACCACATAGTCAAGGTGCCCATAGACGTCAAAACCGTCAAACGATCTGATATTTTCCAGAATCGAGTCAAAGTATTCCCGGTAACAGGTTTGCTCGTCGCGCCCCTCATAAAACACGGGATAATAGGGGTCAACGCCGTGCACGAGATGGGAGGAGCCGATCACAAAATCAAACGGATATTGCCGCAAAATCTCATCGTGGAGAGCGGCGAGATGGGGCTGCATCCCGAGCTCGATGCCAAGGCATATGGGAAGCCTGCCGCGAAAGCGTTCCCTGTGGGCGAGCACGGAAGCGGTATAATTGGGCAAATCCAGTAAAAACAACCCGGGTTCTACAGGGTAATCAATGTCCAGATGGTCGGTAAAACAGATGCCGGACAAGTCTTTTTGTATGGCTGCCTCAATCATCGACTCCTGGGTGGCTTCGCTGTCGCCGGAGTACTGACTGTGCATGTGTGTGTCCCATAACATAGGCGGGCTCCTTTCCTGCTGCGGTATGTTTTTTTAAGATACCTGACCTATAAAATCGTTTCCATGCCGTATTTTTGTATGTTCATACCGCACTTTTCATAAAACTTCCTTGCCGGTTCATTTAAGGCCCAGACATTGAGCGTTACATTGTAACACCCGGACGATCGGGCGATTTGCAGCACATGTTCGTAGAGACGGGAGCCGACGGCCTGTCCCCTGACGTTCTCCGATACGCACAGATCGTCGATGTAGAGCGTTTTAATGTTTTGCATAGAATGTCCGCTAGTCTGCTGGAAGATACAAAAAGCGTAGCCCAGCAGCCGTTCGCCGTCCACGGCGACATAGATTGGCCGGTCGGCGTCGTCAAACAAAAGCTCCAGTTCTTCGCGGGAATACTTTTTTTCGCCCGCTTTGAATAAATCGGGCCTGCCGTCGGCGTGAATCTGTTGCACCTGGTACAGTAAATCCAGGATTTGCGGAATATCCGTTGTCACTGCCTGTCTTATCATAAGAAATCCTCCGTTTCTGCGCCGCCAAACGATCACTCCTCGCGGATTGAAAAGCGGTTTACGATGCTTCCATCTTACTCTACGGCTGCAAAAATGTCCATCCTTTTCTTCGCGGACAATCAAGCGCTCAGAAAAGTGCGGCCCGAGCACTTTACTGAGCGGGTGAAAACGACATCAAACCCGGTTTTCCTAGAGGTTTGTAGAAAATAATGGAAAATTATCAAAAAAGGAAAAAAATGGTGAAAGATTTAACAAAGTATCGAAAAAGGGTTGAACTTTAGAAAAAAATTGGTTAGAATATAGGAAGTACGGAACAAGGGGTTCCATGGAGCTCAGTTTCCAGAGTATATCATTTACAAATTCTAGGAGGAATTAAAAATGGCAGTAAGAGTAGCAATTAATGGTTTTGGCCGTATCGGTCGTCTTGCTTTCAGACAGATGTTCGGAGCAGAAGGATATGAAGTAGTAGCAATCAATGATTTAACCAGCCCGAAAATGTTGGCGCACTTATTAAAATACGATTCATCTCAGGGCAAATACGCATTAGCTGATACTGTGTCTGCTAGTGAAGATTCCATTACGGTAGATGGACAGACTATCAAAATCTACGCTTTCCCGGATGCGAACAACTGCCCGTGGGGCGAGTTAAAAGTCGATGTAGTATTAGAGTGCTCCGGCTTCTATACCAGCAAAGAGAAAGCGCAGGCGCATATCAATGCAGGCGCGAGAAAAGTTGTCATCTCTGCTCCGGCGGGAAATGATCTTCCTACTATCGTATATAATGTAAACCATACCACTCTGACACCGGAAGACACGATCATTTCCGCTGCTTCCTGTACGACAAACTGCCTGGCTCCGATGGCAAAAGCATTGAATGACCTTGCAGGCATCAAATCCGGTATCATGAGCACAATCCACGCTTACACCGGCGACCAGATGATTCTTGACGGACCGCAGAGAAAAGGCGATCTGAGAAGAAGCCGTGCGGGCGCTGTGAATATCGTGCCGAACAGCACAGGTGCAGCAAAGGCGATCGGCCTGGTTATTCCTGAGCTGAACGGTAAGCTGATCGGTTCTGCACAGCGTGTACCGACCCCGACAGGTTCTACAACGATTTTAGTTGCGACCGTTGAGAAATCCGTGACAAAAGAGGAGATCAACGCAGCAATGAAAGCCGCAGCTACCGAGTCTTTCGGATACAATGAGGATGAGATCGTATCTTCCGATATCGTGGGAAGCACTTACGGTTCTATCTTCGATGCAACCCAGACAATGGTTGGCGCTTCCAATCTGGTACAGGTTGTTTCCTGGTATGACAATGAGAACAGCTATACCTCTCAGATGGTTCGTACCATCAAATATTTCAGCGAGTTATCCTAATTCGTGCACAAAGCTTATATGTGACTTTTCAGAGGTCCGGTCCCGTTTGGACCGGGCCTCTTTCGGTGAGAGAAACGGTATGTTTGTGTCATAAGAAACTGCTTGTTTTTGCCTAAAATGATATATTTATTAAAGGAGGATATAACAATGTCATTAAACAAAAAGTCTGTGGACGATATCAACGTAAAGGGAAAACGCGTGCTCGTGAGATGTGATTTTAATGTGCCCTTAAAAGAGGGAAAAATCACGGACGAGACGCGCATCAATGCGGCCCTGCCCACGATTCAGAAATTATTAAATGACGGCGGCAAGGTGATTCTCTGCTCTCATCTTGGCAAGGTGAAGAACGGTCCGAACGAGGGCGAGTCCTTAGCGCCGGTTGCCGCAAGGCTCTCCGAGAAGCTCGGCAAAGATGTCAATTTTGTATCCGATTACAATGTGACGGGTGAGGCGGCGACCAAAGCCGTAGAAGCGATGAACGAGGGCGACGTTGTGCTGCTGCAGAATACGCGTTTCCGCGGGGCAGAGGAGACAAAAAACGGCGAGGAATTCAGCAAAGAGCTGGCGGATTTGGCTGACGTCTATGTATGCGACGCCTTTGGTTCCTCCCACAGGGCTCACGCGTCGGTTGCGGGCGTTACAAAGTTTATCAGCGCAAAGGGCGGCGAGAATGTCGTTGGATACTTAATGCAGAAAGAGATTGATTTCCTTGGCAATGCCGTGGAGAATCCGGTTCGTCCGTTTGTGGCAATCCTTGGCGGCGCTAAGGTGGCGGACAAGTTAAACGTGATCTCCAATCTGCTGGAGAAATGCGATACCTTAATCATCGGCGGCGGTATGGCATATACATTTTTAAAGGCGCAGGGCTATGAGATCGGCAAATCGCTGGTGGACGATACCAAGCTCGATTACTGTAAGGAGATGCTGGAAAAGGCAAATAAGCTCGGCAAGAAGCTGCTGCTTCCGGTGGATTCCGTGACAATCACAGACTTCCCGAACCCGATCGACGCCAAAGTTGACGTTGAGGTTTATGACGTGGCCAATATGCCGGCAGACCGCGAGGGATGCGATATCGGACCGAAGACGGCAGAGATGTACGCGGACGCTGTGAAAGCGGCCAAGACCGTTGTGTGGAACGGGCCGATGGGCGTGTTCGAGAATCCAACGCTCGCAGCAGGTACGGTTGCGGTGGCAAAAGCGCTCGCCGAGACCGACGCAACGACGATTATCGGCGGCGGAGATTCCGCAGCGGCTGTAAATCAGCTGGGATTTGGCGATAAGATGAGCCATATCTCCACCGGCGGCGGAGCATCCCTTGAGTTCCTCGAGGGCAAAGAGCTTCCCGGCGTGATTGCCGCAGACGATAAGTAAAAAAGCCAAAACGAGAATCGGCAATCACGCCGTAGTGATCTGCCGCAGACGATAAGTATTCACAAATTATATGAGCGTTGATAGGGAGGAAGATATGGCAAGAAAGAAAATAGTAGCGGGCAATTGGAAGATGAATATGACGCCAAGCGCCGCAGTAAAGCTGGTAGAAGAGTTAAAGCCGTTAGTGGCCAGCGATGAGGTTGAGGTAGTCTATTGTGTGCCGGCCATCGACATTGTCCCGGTCGTCGAGGCCGTAAAGGGGACCAATGTGGCAGTCGGCGCCGAGAATATGTATTTTGAGGAGAAAGGCGCCTACACGGGAGAGATTTCCGCGGAGATGTTAGTGGACGCCGGCGTGAAATATGTAATTATCGGACACTCCGAGAGACGTGATTACTTTAAGGAGGACGACGCGCTCCTCAACAAAAAGGTAAAGAAAGCTCTCGAGGCAGGGCTCACACCGATTCTTTGCTGCGGGGAGACCTTAGAGCAGCGCGAGATGGGAATCACCCTCGACTGGATTCGCATGCAGATCAAGTCGGATTTAGTCGGCGTGTCTGCGGCGCAGGTGGCTTCTATGGTGATTGCATACGAGCCGATTTGGGCGATCGGCACCGGGAAAACGGCCACTTCCGATCAGGCAGAGGAAGTCTGCGGTGCAATCCGTGCATGCATCGCCGAAATCTATGACGATGCGACCGCAGAAGCTGTCCGCATCCAGTACGGCGGTTCCGTCAATGCGGCAAATGCGGCGGAATTGTTTGGAAAGCCCGATATCGACGGCGGACTCGTCGGCGGGGCGTCCTTAAAGGCGGATTTTGGGAAGATTGTGAACTATAAATAATTAGGTTTAAAAAGAAGATTGGGCCTTGCGATAGGGCAGTTTCGTACCTATTGCAGGGCTCTTTTTATGCACAGGGGCGCACAAATGAAATTGTTGCTCGTGCAACGTGCGCCCCGCGCGGCGAGTAGGGGGAAATCTTCCCTACCCGATTGCACAGGGGTGCCCAGATGAAATTGTTGCGCATGCAACGTGCGCCCCGCGCGGCGAGTAGGGGAAGATGGCTCGTCTCTACCCGATTGTGTATGGGAAGAAGCGCAGTTGCTGTTGTAGAACACGTCCTGTGCGACAAGTAAGAAGATTTTTGTGCAGGAAGTGTGCGATCAGTATCTGTAGAAATACGGCAAATATAGGTTGCAGGTGAAAATTGTGTAGAGTATAATTGTATGAAAGGAAAAGAAGGTGATAAAATGAAAATAGACTTTTTAGAACTGCTTAATTTCAGAAATATAAAGCATCAAAAAATAGATTTCAATAATAGAAAATTTGTTGTATTGATTGGGGACAATGGCAGCGGCAAGACATCTATTTTGGAGGCTATTACAAAGGCATTTGTGCCGGTATTGAGAGCAATCAACGGCGAGGCAGTAAAAAAATGTGATTTGACAAATAGTGATATTCGGTCAGGAGCAGTTGGAACGGCAATTACAGTAGGCATTTCGCTGGATGATGGGCAATATATATGGACAAATAAAAGAAGGTTATCGGCTCAGATGCCATTAGAAAATAATTCGGAGCAAAAAAGTCCCGGACAAAGTGATTTAAAGAAATTAAAATCTAAATATGTCAGTTGTGTGGAACAGCGGAAATTGCCGTTAGTGTTATATTATGGCACCGACAGAATTATTCGTGAAGTTCCAAAACGTGGTCATATTAAGGATTTTAATGTAACGGATGCACTACGAAATTGTTTTGATAATATAAATTATTTCAGGGATTTTTATGATTGGTTTAAAACAGAAGAAGATATAGAACTTCGAGGTCTCAGAGAAAATATTAATTATAAAAATCCGAAATTAAACTGTGTCCGTACTGCTTTAGAACGAATGATTAAAGGTTACACAAATTTGAGGATTGAACTGGCTCCTTCCAGAATGATTCTGACAAATGCGGAGGGGGTCGATCTACAGGTAGATCAATTGAGCGGTGGATATAAAGCGGTTTTGTCTGTGATGGCAGACATCGCAAAGAGAATGTCTATTGCAAATCCTGATTCAGAGAATCCGCTGGAGGAGGAGGCAGTGATTCTGATTGATGAATTAGATTTACATCTTCATCCCAAATGGCAAAAAACAATAGTGGATGATTTGAAAAGAACGTTTCCAAATTGTCAGTTTATTATATCAACACATTCACCGTTTATTATTCAATCGTTAAATGCGGAAGAACTGTTTGATATTAGTACAATGCAATATGCGGTAGAAAATGGTAGTTATAATGGATGGAGCATTGATGCGATTCAAGAGCAGAAAATGGGAGTATCACCCAAAACTTCTGTTTTTAATAAACAACTGGAAGATTTTTCCCGTGCAATGGATCAAGAAAATTATGATGAGGCAAAGGCTTTATATAGCCAATTGAAAAAAATGGTAGATCCTACAAGCCATGAGAGCAAGATATTAGATCTGGATATGGAGATGATCGAAGCAGATGATAAAGATTGAGCGAGGGGAGCGCCCGAAAGCGTTGACATTGGAAGTTTGTGAGGAGTTGACGAAAATATACTCTGAAAATCGTGATAGGGATGTTTGGAATTGTCCCAAGATAAAAAAGCCTTTAAAAGAAGCATTACTTAAAATGAGTCGAGGTAAATGCGTATACTGTGAATGTATATTGAATATAGAGTCAAAAGATGTCACGATAGATCATTTTTTGCCAAAATCGACTCACGCGAATGAGGTGGTCAAGTGGGAGAATTTATTGCCTGCTTGTTTGCGTTGCAACAGAGAGAAGGGAGATTATGAAGGTATAATCGTAAATCCTTGTGTGGACAGTCCAAAGGATTATATCGCATTAGATTCCAAAAGCAGATATCGTTTGAGAGGGATTGATGAGAAGGGCATAGGGAAAAACACAATCATTTCAGTCAAGCTAAATGATATTCAAAGGGTAATGGTTCCGAGAATGATTGAATGGGAAATTATTCGTCAAAGATTGGTTAATATTTTAGAAGATCTGGAAGAAAGAGGATATCATAAGAAATATAAAAGCCGTTTGGAGGTTCTTATGAGCGAATGTATGCCTGATTGTTCTTATGCTGCAATAAAGGCTGCTAATATGCTGGATGATGATAATTATAAGAGAATAAAAGATATTTTAACGGTCGAGGGTAAATGGACTGATAAGTTAGAAATATATGAGGATACAATGAAAAATATTTGTTTGCAATTCGTCTAAAGGGGCAAAAGTGTTTGTGGGCCAAATACTTTTGCCCCTTGTTTTCTTGCACAGGGGTGCCCAGATGAAATTGTTGCTCACGCAACGTGCGCCCCGTGCGGCGAGTAGGGGGGATAATCTTCCTTACTCGATTCTTACATTTCGATGGTCATATCACATGTTAAAATTGCATAGACATGATAGTGGGAGGGGGTGAACGGTTGCTTGTCATTCATGGAAAACGCATAGAGGAGGTCGACGATCCCGTTTTGTGCAGGGCATTTGGATACAGCTATCAGAGAAATGAAGTGATCGCGCAGATTATTGACTGGTGTTTGGGAAACGGAATGCATCGATTTCCCTCGATCGACAAATTTAAACGATTTGTATTGGACGAAGGAAGCGATATGAAAGTCCTCACGATCTTATGTACACATCCAATATATCCGGGGCCGTATACCATACATATGCAGGGAAACAGAGCGGACGACTTTGACGAGGCAAACCGCAGGGCGGGTTTATGGCAGACACCGGAAGGATATACATGGCATCATAAGGAGGGGATCGTAAAAAGCGGAAAAGAATATCTATGCGATATGTATCTGATTGCTTCGGCTTATCATGGCAGTCGCCGGCACAGGGGCGGCGTTTATGAGTACGAACACCTGACGGGCAGGACATACGGATAATGTAAGCTTTTGGGGAGAAAATAAATGCGATTTGGAGCGCCGTTGGGCAGTGAAAGAATGATACGGTGAAACGGTACCGTCGAGCAGTGAAAGAGTGATGCGGTGAAACGGCGCCGTCGGGCAGTGAAAGAGTGATGCGGTGAAACGGCACCGCCGGGCAGTGAAAGAGTGATGCGGTGAAACGGCCCCTTTAAGCAACGAAAAAATATTAGCGGTTTAGGCCAGAAGGGAAACGGAGCAATATGGTAAAATGGACGGAATTAATGAACGGAAAAGCCTTTATCACGGATCTCGGGGAAAATCAGACGGCGATCATCGATGACGAAGAGACGGCTGTGGGCCGGTATGCGGTCTGGTCACCGGTCAAAAACAGCAGCGGACATCAGGTGGTGGAAGTGAGTGACAGGCTTGAGATGTTGATGGAAAAATATAAAATACCCGACGAGCGCGTCTGTTACCTGTCGTAAGAAAGGATGGAAATGTGAAGCTTGGCATTAACGAGTTAATAGAATCGATCGGCAAGGCCGTATCGGAGGCACAGCAGAATATCGAGTTACATTCCCTGTACCGTTTTTTCAATTACTTTGAGGAGGAGGCGGAAGACGGGGAGCGTGATGAGGGAGGCCAGGTATTGTCTCCGAAGACGGCCAAAATGGCTGTACCAAAGAGCGATGATATCACCGGCACGGTGGTAACGGAGATACCGCTGCTCTCGCTGGTTCCTCATAATCAGGTTTCGCTGCAACAGGTTTCGGTAAAAATGAAAGTCTGTCTGTATACGGATGACACAGATGAAATCATGGCGGACATGAATGTGCCGGCGAGAAATGTGTCCGCTTCGCCCGACGCGTCGGGCGAAGCGTGCAGCGGCGCCACGACGCAGATGCACGAGGTGGAACTTGTATATAATGTATCCGAAAAATCGGAAGGTTTGTCGAGAGTGGTAGAGAACATAACCAAAACAATATAAATCGGGAGGGTTTTATATGGCTGATTTAGGGAAAAGTTTTGCATCGCTGCCGATCGGACAGCTGATCTGTTCGCCGATTCTCGCCGTTGCGCAGGGGCAGGCGGAATTGTGCAGAGTGTATCTGGATTACTTATTTAAACTTGCATTTATCGAGGGAGATCCCGATAAGGGTGTGAACGTTGTGAAGTTTACGCTGAACAGACAGATCGTCGACGAGAACGGTGACAGCAAAATACAGCCGATTCAGGTGGAAGCGCCGATCTTGTCGTTAGTTCCGGTACCGGCTTTTACTATGGACGAGGCGACGGTGCGTTTTACGATGGAGGTAAAGGAGGTAACTTCTCAAAAAGATATTAACAAATCCGAGAGTTCCTATGGTACCGGCTTTTCCTACTGGGGTTACAGTGCCAATATCAGCGGAAAAGTCACCGCTTCTTCTGAAAATACGCGCACCAGCGACCAGTCCGCAAAATATGAGATCTATGCGAGGGCGGCTCAGCAGCCGGCCGCAGAGGGTATGGCGAAGCTTACGAATGTCTTTGCATCGGTGATTGAGCCGATTGAAGTGTAGACGGATTGTGATGAAAATCAGTTATAGAGGGGTTAATAGGGGGCAGGGCCGAATATTCGGCGTCTGCCCTGCTTTTCTTTTCAACTGGTAAATATATCCAAACAAAAGAGGCTTGTTTAATCCGGCAAAAAAACGGTAAAGAATAAATCAGAGCTTTTTCTATTGCTTTTCAATGGAAATAGTGATATGTATATTGTGTAGCGATCGGAACGGACGATACTGTCGGGGACGATAGAAAGGCATGGATAAGTCAGAACCTTCACTATGCCCGGATCGCAGTAGACTGCACTGACATGGAGGATTCGTATGGAGCGGGCAGAGATTGCAATTATAGGGACGGGACCGGCCGGGATTTCTGCGGCCATCACCGCGAAGGCCAGAAACAAAGATATTATTTTGCTCGGCAGCAATAATCTGAGTGAGAAAGTCAGCAAGGCACATGAGATACTCAATTATCCGGGATTCCCGGAAATTTCAGGGGAGACGTTGGCTTTCAACCTGAAAAAGCATTTGCAGCATATGGAGATTGCCATCACGGAAAAAAAGGTGACGGCGGTATATGCGATGGATCAATATTTCGGACTTCAGGCGGGCGGCGATATGGTGGAGGCCCAAACAGTAATCCTGGCTACCGGTGTGGTACAGGATAAAACTTTTCCCGGAGAAAACGAGTTTTTGGGGCGGGGCGTCAGTTATTGTGCTACCTGTGATGCGCCGTTTTATAAGGGAAAGACTGTCGCGGTCGTCGGCTACGACGAAGAGTCCGAAAGAGAGGCAGATTATCTGGCGGAGGTGACGGGGAAAGTCTATTATTTTCCCATGTACCAGCGGGAGCCTGAAGTGACGGATGCCGTGGAGGTGGTACGCCAAACGCCAAAGGAGATACTTGGCACGTTGAAAGCCGGTACACTGCGCACCGATACGGAGGACTGGCAGGTGGACGGTATCTTTATTTTGCGCGATGCGGTTTCGCCGGGCCAGCTGGTGCCGGGGCTTACGATAGCCGATCGCCATGTGAATGTGAATGCCATGATGGAGACGGATATACCGGGCTTGTTTGCCTGCGGCGATATTGCAGGCAGACCGTATCAGTATGTCAAGTCGGCGGGGCAGGGCAATGTGGCTGCGCTCTCGGCAGTGACGTATCTAAGCCGGTTAAAGCAGGCACAGACGAAGGGCAAAAGCAGCACAAACAGCTGAATTTCAGGCTTTTGTATAAAAGAAATCAGAATATGAGGAGAGGATAAGATTGAAAATTAAAATTTTCAATCGCGAGATTTGTGTCTGCGCGCTG